>NZ_JAWRVL010000005.1:0-180583 GCF_036663595.1 Halalkalibacter lacteus | reverse complement strand
CGTTCGTCCTGAGCCAGGATCAAACTCTCCATAAAAGTGTTTGAGTTGCTTCACGTTTGTGTTACAACATAGCTCAAGTTATATCACGCTAACGATATAACAAATGTAATTTTACTAAATTACTAAAAGTTGACGAGATAACATGTATCTCTATTTCGCTTGGCTTTTGTTCAGTTTTCAAAGAACTACGTTGTTGCTAACAGCAACTTTATAAGTATACCGCATTTAAATATCGACGTCAACACTTTTTAAAATAGAATGTTTCCGTCGTCTTGGCGACAAGGAATAATATAACACAATGAACTTTATTTATGCAAGCATTCTTTTTATTTTTTTAATAAATCCTCAATATAAAGTGAGTTTTGTTGAGTTAATTGAACAATTGTGTGATCAGTAAGCAACTTCACTATTGGTCTAGTAGGATTTTTTTGATCACAATAAACAATCTCAGCAATTAAATCCAATTTATAACCACTCTCCCTTGTTCGTGTAATGATGTAGATGTAGTAAATGTGCTGGTTTCACCTTCATTCCAAATCCCTCGTTTCATCTTCCACTTATCTCTTTCAATATACGTGAGGTGTTATAGCAAGAAAAGTTAGATTTATTAACATCAAATTCTTACTTTCCCCTCCTCTTTACCTATCATTACGAGACACGATGAAATAGTAACTTATCGTTCCTTAATGTTAGTGAGGTTTTTTTAACATGACTCCACTCACTACGAAAAAGGCTGTCGAGAAATAATTTCTCAACAGCCCTTTTTTTACTTATCTTTTTCATCTATTGGTTCACTTTCACTTTCTTCCACTGTTTCAGCCGTTTCTTCTCCAGTTTCTTCAATGTCTTCATCGTCGTCAATATCAACACGAGCCACCGTTGCTACTTCTTCACCTTCATTTACGCGGATTAATGTTACCCCTTGCGTATTTCGGCCTGTTGTTGATATCCCCTCTACTTGTGTACGAATAATGACACCACTTGCTGTAATAATCATAATATCGTGTTCAGAGGAAACAATTTTTAACGAAACAAGTGGGCCGTTTCTGTCCGTAATATTACAAGTTTTAATCCCTTTACCACCACGATTTTGAACACGGTATTCTTCAATAGGTGTTCGTTTTCCGTATCCTTTTTCCGTGACAATTAAGACGTCATGCCCTTCTTCAATAATGTCCATTCCAACGACATGGTCATCAACTGAAAGCGAGATACCTCTTACCCCAGCTGCTGTTCTACCCATTAGCCTAACATCATTCTCAGGGAAACGAATAGACATCCCTTGCTTCGTACCAATAATCAATTCTTGCTTCCCATCAGTTAAACGAACACCATGTAATTCATCTTCTTCTCGTAGATTAATGGCAAATAATCCACCTTTTCTAATATTCGCAAATGATGAAAGTTCTGTTCTTTTTGCAACACCGTACTTCGTTAAGAAGAATAAATAGGCGTCCTCTGTAAATTCCTCTATTGGAATAACCGTACTAATATACTCTCCTTGTTCAATTTGAAGGAGGTTAATAATCGGTATTCCTTTTGCTGTACGTCCAAGCTCTGGAATTTCATAGCCTTTTAAACGATAGACTTTTCCTTTGTTTGTAAAGAAAAGAATTGTATGGTGCGAATTCGTTGTAAATAAATGTTCAACAAAATCATTATCATTTGTGCCCATTGCCTGTATTCCTTTACCTCCACGTTTTTGATTGCGATACGTAGAGATTGGCAAACGCTTAATGTACCCGTTGTGAGAAATCGTTATGGCAATGTTTGTACGAGGAATTAAATCCTCATCTTCAAAATGATCCTCACTCATGGAAATAACCGTACGACGCTCATCGTTAAATTTCGCCTTCACAACAGACAATTCTTCACGAATAATGTCGAGAACTTTTTCTTCATCTGCTAAAATGGCTTTTAATTCAGCGATACGCGCCATTAATTCTTGATACTCACCTTCAATTTTATCACGCTCTAAACCAGTTAGACGTTGCAGACGCATATCTAAGATAGCTTGTGCTTGTTCATAACTAAGTTCAAAACGATCTATTAAACCATTACGTGCGATTTCAGTCGTTTGTGAAGCACGAATGAGACTAATCACTTCATCAAGGTGGTCCAAGGCGATTCGTAAGCCTTCAAGGATATGAGCACGAGCTTCTGCTTTACGAAGTTCAAATGCCGTCCGACGTCTGATAACTTCAACCTGATGATCTAAATAATGTTCAAGACACTGTTTTAGGTTTAATACTTTCGGTTGTCCCCCAACAAGTGCTAATAGATTAATACCAAAGCTCGATTGTAGCGACGTCTGTTTGTGGAGATTATTAAGTAAGACGTTAGCATTTGCATCACGTCTTAACTCAATTACAATACGCATTCCATTACGATCGGACTCATCACGTAAATCAGTAATTCCATCAATCTTCTTTTCTCTTACTAATTCAGCAATTTTTTCAATAAGTCTTGCTTTATTCACTTGGTATGGAATTTCCGTAAAAATAATTTTTTGTTTCCCGTTATGTTCTTCGATGCTTGATTTAGAACGTAACGTAATCGATCCACGTCCTGTTTGATACGCTTTTCTAATTCCTGAACGTCCTAAAATTTCAGCACCTGTAGGGAAATCTGGCCCAGGAATATATTCCATTAATTCTTCAATTGTAATATCACGGTTTTCTGAAAGAGCTAATACTCCATCAATAATTTCCCCTAATTGATGGGGAGGAATGTTCGTTGCCATCCCAACAGCAATACCTGATGCACCGTTTACTAACAAGTTAGGGAAACGGGCAGGCATTACGATTGGCTCGCGCTCGCTCCCATCATAGTTATCTTGGAAGTCGATCGTATCTTTATTAATATCTCGAACAATTTCCATTGAAATTTTAGACATTTTCGCTTCTGTATACCGCATTGCTGCTGCAGAGTCACCATCAACAGACCCGAAGTTCCCATGTCCATCAATTAACATATAGCGGAAACTGAAATCCTGCGCCATACGTACCATCGTTTCATATACAGCTGAATCACCATGGGGGTGATACTTCCCAATAACTTCACCGACGATACGAGCTGATTTTTTATAAGCTTTATCTGAGGTCATTCCCAGCTCATTCATCGCGTACAATATACGACGATGTACAGGTTTTAAACCATCACGTACATCAGGTAGTGCACGACTAACGATAACACTCATCGCATAATCCATAAATGAAGACTGCATTTCCTGACTAATATTCCTTGCTTTTACTCTAGATTGTTCTTGCTCAGCCATTATTTATCAACCTCCATCTCCAAGCTTATATATCAAGATTTTGCACATACTGCGCGTTCTCTTGGATAAAATCACGGCGTGGTTCTACACGGTCACCCATTAAAATTTCGAAAATTTCATCAGCCTTTATCGCATCTTCTAGAGTTACTTGGAGAACAGTACGGTGCTCAGGATCCATTGTTGTTTCCCAAAGTTGTGTTGGATTCATCTCACCTAACCCCTTATAGCGCTGAATTCCGAGTTTATTTTTATCTGGTATTTCTTTAAGAGCTTCTTCCAATTCTTTATCGGTATAAACATAGCTAACGTCACGACCTTGACTAATTTTGTAAAGTGGAGGTTGCGCAATATAGACGTATCCATTTTCAATAAGTGGACGCATATAACGATAGAAAAACGTCAAAATTAACGTTCGAATATGAGCACCATCAACGTCTGCATCCGTCATGATGATAATTTTATGGTAACGAGCTTTGGCAATATCAAAATCATCACCAATTCCTGTACCAAAAGCAGTAATCATCGCACGAATTTCATTGTTAGCTAAAATTTTATCTAGCCTTGCTTTCTCAACGTTAATAATTTTCCCTCGAAGAGGTAAGATAGCTTGGAAGTGACGATCACGACCTTGTTTTGCCGAACCACCAGCTGAATCACCCTCAACAATATAAATTTCACTAATAGAAGCATCTTTTGACGAACAATCAGCTAATTTACCTGGTAGCGAACTAACTTCTAACGCACTTTTTCTTCTTGTTAATTCACGTGCTTTTTTCGCTGCTTCTCTTGCTCTCGATGCCATTAGTCCTTTTTCGACAATTTTTTTAGCTACTTGAGGGTTCTCAATTAAGAAACGAGAGAAATGTTCACTAAAAAGAGAATCCGTAATCGTTCTTGCTTCACTATTTCCTAACTTTGTTTTTGTTTGTCCTTCAAACTGTGGATCAGGGATTTTCACTGAAATGATGGCGGTCAAACCTTCCCGAACATCTTCTCCAGTTAAATTAGGATCTGCTTCCTTAAATAAATTGTTCTTCCTAGCATAATCATTAATGACACGCGTTAAACCAGTCTTAAAACCCGATTCATGAGTTCCACCCTCATGTGTATTAATGTTATTAGCAAATGAATAAATATTACTTGTGTAACTGTCATTGTATTGCACAGCAACTTCAACTGTTAAGCCTTCCTTTTCACTTTCGATATGAATTGGCGCTTCATGTAATACTTCTCTTGAGCGGTTCAGATGCTCAACAAATGAGCCAATTCCACCTTCGTAGTAATAGGTCGCTTCCTTCCCATCCTCACGCTTGTCCGTTATGACAATCGTTAAACCTTTATTTAAAAAAGCTAACTCACGAAGACGCGCTGCGAGCGTATCATATTCGTAAACGATTGTTTCTTTAAAAATATCAGTGTCTGGTTTAAAGTGAATGCTTGTTCCTCTTTTTTCCGTTTCACCAATCACTTCTAAATCAGCCGCAGGAACACCTTGATGATACTTTTGATAATGAATTTTCCCTTCACGGTGTACTTCAATTTCCAAAGTTGTTGAAAGAGCATTTACAACTGATGCACCAACACCATGTAACCCCCCAGAAACTTTATATCCACCGCCGCCAAATTTACCACCAGCATGAAGGACAGTCATAATCACTTCAACAGCTGGGCGCCCCATTTTCTCATGAATTCCAACAGGAACACCACGTCCATTGTCTTCAACTGTAATACTATTATCTTCTTCAATGACTACTTTGATCGTATCGCAATAACCAGCCATTGCCTCATCAATACTATTATCAACGATTTCCCATACTAGATGATGTAAACCGCGTGCACTTGTTGATCCAATATACATACCAGGGCGTTTCCGAACAGCTTCTAACCCTTCTAAGACTTGAATTTGACTCTCGTCATAAGACTCTTGTGCTGAATGTTGTTCATTCGTCACTCTGTTCACCTTCATTCCTCAATATCGATCTTGAGAGGTTGATAAAAAGGTATTGTCCTTTTCCCCCAACCTCGAAACAATGAGCGAAGCCATTGCCCTTTACTTGCTTGAACACTCTATTTTACCACCTGTTTAGATGAAAATCTATTAAGGATCAACCTCATCTTCTTTTTCTAGATGCATGTCGATAATTGCTTTTCCTTGAGCTCTTCGATTTAATGTTAAAGAAGACACTGGTGAATAATAAATTTCATCGTTTGTTACAACAATTGATTTCATATAGTCAGCTGAAATAACCGTTTTCTTTTTTCGTTTTTCTTCTTCTTTTAGATACGTGTCTGTTATTGATGATTTCTCTTTTGCATCACAATTCAAAATTGCGATAATATCCTTTGATCTAATAATGACATCTCCACCTAAATGAATAAACACAATGTTTCACCGCCTCAGCTATTGAGTAGTAATCGTTCCGTCTGAAACATGGAAAATAGTCGCTTGATTCAACGTTTGTTGATCAATTCCACTCACATTTGTAGTTGTAACAAACGTTTGCACACGGTTTTGAATCGTTTGAAGAAGATGTGACTGGCGGTAATCATCCAATTCAGATAACACATCATCAAGAAGCAGAATAGGGTATTCACCAATTTCCGAATAAATTAATTCTATTTCGGCTAACTTAAGTGAAAGTGCTGTCGTTCGTTGCTGACCTTGAGATCCATACGTTTGAACATCTCGGCCATTAATAGAAAAACCAAGATCATCTCGATGAGGTCCAAATAATGTAACTCCTCGTTGAATTTCTCGCGTTCGTTGTTTTTCGTACGTTTGATAGAATCCATCTTTTATTTTCGACAAATCCATCTCTTCTGATACGTCAGCTGTTGATCGATAACAGATCTCTAGCTTTTCTTTTCCTCTGCTAATATCATGGTGTATCTGTTCGGCCCACTTTTGAAGTCGTTTTATAAACCCATACCTTCGTATCGTCACTTCTGCAGCTAACACAATCATCTGTTCACTTAGAATATCTAACATGTCTTTTGAACCCTTGCCTATTTGAAGAGTTTTTAGCAGAGAGTTACGCTGCTTTAGAACTTTTTGATATAACCCTAAGTTGTGTAGGTAAATACGGCTAATTTGACCTAGTTCCATATCGAGAAATCTTCTCCGCACTTGAGGAATGCCTTTAACGAGATTGAGATCTTCGGGTGCAAACATAACTACATTCGCTGCACCTACGTACTCACTCAGTTTTTTCTGCTCAATTCCGTTTACTTTTCCTCTCTTACCTTGCATCGAAAGAATAAGTTCAATCTCAAGCTTATTTGTTTTTTTTGCAATTTCCCCATGAATCCTTGCAAATTCTTCGCCCCAGCCAATTAACTCTTTATCTTTAGAAGTTCGATGAGATTTAGCTAGAGCTAGAACAAAGATTGCCTCAAGGATATTTGTTTTTCCTTGTGCATTATCTCCTAGGAACACATTAATTTGACGGTCAAATGCTACTTCTACTTTTTTATAATTACGGTATTGACGTAGAGTAAGTTGCTTCAAAAACAAAAGGGATTCCCCCTATTTTGTGACAATTTGATATTTTTCTCCATTTGTTAGAGTGACAAAATCACCTGGTACAAGCTTTTTCCCACGGCGATTTTCCTCCTCCTCGTTCACATAGACAACATACTCAGAAAGATACCATTTAGCCATACCACCCGTATCAATAACGCCAACTTCTTTTAGCATCTGCCCTAGTGTTATGTAAGCTGTTGAAATGACGACTTCATTCACGTTTACCACTCTCTCTTTTCTAAATATATGTTCAAAAAGGTAATGACATTGCTCAATTCACAATTTACACCCTATGAATAAATTGTGAATTGGAAACTGACAATCGTTTCGTGCAGCAAAGTGAAGACAGCAATTCATACGTGAGTTGCTGTCTCTTTTATCCCTAATTCAATTATCCTTCTCTATATTGTACTAAACGAGCGCATGCAAGCCAAGTCCTATTCGTTTGTTTTCATGTTTAGTACGTACGAACTGGAGAAAATAGGTGTAAATAGTGATCATGTTCAATAGGACGGATGACAAATGGACTCATAGCCCCAGTAAAAATAATTTTAACTTCTTCACTATCAATAACTTTTAGAGCATCAATGATATTCTTTCCGTTAAAGGAGATACGCATATCCTCGCCCTGCATCTGTGTTTCGATATTTTCAGTTACTTTTCCTACTTCTGGAGAGACCGATGTAATTTCAACATTCCCTCCGTCTAGTGTTTTTAAGTTAATGACATTGTTTTTGCCTTCTCTAGATAATAATAGCGCCCGTTCAAGCGTTTGTAAGAATGGCTTTGTTTTTAATTGTAACGACGTTTTTGTTTGAGTTGGGATCATACTTTTTGTAACAGGATACTTTCCTTCAAGTAATCTAGAGAAAAATAAAAGGTTTTTCAACTTAAATAAAACTTGATTTTCCGTTACAACAACGTCAATTAGCTCATTCGTATCCTCAATAATTTTGCTTAGCTCATTCAAACTCTTTCCAGGAATTACAATATTTGAGAAGGATAGCGTTTCATCATTCTTTTCGATTGTTGCTTTTCTCATTGCAAGCCTGTGGCTATCTGTTGCAGTACAGATTAACTCTCCTCCGTCCGTTTCCAAGTTTACACCTGTCAACACCGGACGTGTTTCCTGAGTGGACACTGCAAAAACAGTTTGACGAATCATATTTTTTAACATGTCTTGAGGAAGACGGAATAGCAAATCCTCCTCCAGCTGCGGTAAGCGCGGATATTCTTCTGGGTCAAGTCCATTTAAGTTAAAAACAGATGATCCAGACCTGATCGTTGTTGCAAATTGATCTTGTACGATTAATTCAACATCATTACCTGGAAGCTTTTTAATGATTTCAGCAAAAAAACGAGCTTGTAAAACAATACTCCCTTTTTCCTCTATTTTAACAATTTCAGATCCATCATCTTCCTTTGGAATAAAGACTTCAATCGAAACATCAGAATCACTACCTGTAAGTGTTAACCCTTCTGCGTGTGCGATAATTTTTATACCTGTCAAAATAGGAATCGTCGTTCTTGAAGAAACAGCTTTAGCTACATTTTGAACATCATGAACAAAACGATCACGATTAATAGAAAAACGCATATCAAAACTCCTTAATTAGTATAGTTATGTTTTAAAAATAATAGTAATAGTAGTAATAGGGGCTGTGAGTATGTGGATAACCGGATGAAGTGAGTAAAATGCCAGCCTGTACACATGTTAATAACATGTTAATAGACTGGCTCTACTTATTCACACTGTACACAGTTTCTATTTTTTCTTTGAATAATTAATTTCGTAGTATATCCATTAATTCTTGTACTTTTTCTTGGAGTTCTTGGTCGGTTGCAAGTAATTTAGAGATTTTTTCATGCGCGTGTATGACGGTTGTGTGGTCGCGCCCGCCAAATTCACTTCCGATCTTCGGTAAAGAGGAATCAGTTAACTCTCTCGATAAATACATAGCTATTTGCCTTGGAAAAGCGACTGATTTGGTTCGTTTCTTCGCTTTGAAATCTTCTAATTTCACATGGTAGTGTTCACCTACTAACTTTTGTATGTCAATAATCGTCAGTATTTTAGGTTTGGAATTAGGAATGATATCTTTAAGAGCTTCTGCGGCTAAATCAGCATTCATATCTTGATTAATTAAGGATGAATAGGCAACGACACGAATAAGTGCACCTTCCAACTCTCTAATATTTGTATCTATTTGATTGGCAATATAAAGCATAACTTCATTAGGAATATCAAGGTTTTCAGCTTTAGCTTTTTTTCGTAAGATCGCAATTCTTGTTTCAAGGTCAGGAGGTGTAATATCCGTAATCAAGCCCCATTCAAATCGTGAACGCAATCTATCTTCTAGTGTTGGTATTTCCTTTGGAGGTCGATCACTAGATATGACAATTTGTTTCGATTCCTCATGTAATGCATTAAACGTATGAAAAAATTCCTCTTGTGTTTGTTCTTTTCCAGCTAAGAACTGAATATCATCAATAAGGAGAACGTCTACATTTCGATATTTATTGCGGAAATGAACAGCTTTATTGTCACGAATGGAGTTAATGAACTCATTTGTGAATTTTTCGGATGATAAATAGACGACTTTGGCATTTGGATTGTGGTCCATTACATAATGACCAATCGCATGCATTAAATGTGTTTTCCCAAGACCAACCCCACCATAGATAAACAGGGGATTGTAAGCTTTTGCTGGGGCTTCAGCGACAGCGAGTGAAGCAGCGTGAGCGAAACGGTTACCTGATCCAATGACAAAGGTATCAAACATATATTTATCGTTTAACATCGTTTTTGACATATTAGCTGATGTTACTTCTTGTGTTTCTTGCTTTTTTGGGACAGGTTCAGGAATAAAGTCTTCTTCCATTTCATGTTGAGGGATAACAAATTTGGGTTTAAGACGTGTTCCTGTTAATTGCTCAATTGTTTCAGAGGTTAACTCTGCATAATGGTCTTCAAGCCAATCGCGCGCAAACTCATTCGGTGCAGTTATGACAATCGTGTCGTTTTGAATATCGTTTGCTTTCGTGGCTTTTAACCATGTTTCGAAACTAGGTTTGCTGACTTTTTTTTCAATCTCAGCAAGTGCCTGTTCCCATAGGTCATGGATGTTCTCCAAAAGTTTCCCCCTCCTTCTTTCTGAATAACGAACAGTCATCCACCTCCTTGTCGAACTTTTGTACAAGAGGGTGGATGCCGTCGAATAAATATACATTCACACGCGTTTGTGTAAAAATTATAATATAGTAGAAAAACGTCTAAATGTGAGTTTTGAACAGGTTGTGGAGAACTGAATTCACATAAAATAAAAGATGTCCACAATGTTACCCACAGACTGTGGACAAAAACACACTCGAAATACTTGTCCACGAGTGAAAACAATTCAATCATAGCAAAAAAAGTCCGTAGTCGCAACGGTTTGTTGTATTTATCCACATAACACTGCATGTTGTGTCTTATAATTATCCACAGCACAAGATGTGTGTGTAACTTGTCGATAAAATTGGGGAGGGGTCGAAAAATGTCGGAATCTACTTATCCACAACTTATTGGATGTCGTAGGAGAACTGTTTGTAGAACCGTTGAAGATGGGAGTGAATTCGTTTGAAATTCTTAAAATGTGGATTGATCAGGAAATGGCATTGACTCTACTCGTTCCGTGGAAGCTAAAAGAAACCAACTTAAAATTTGCTTAAAGGCAAGAAGTGGCTCCGTTTAATTTTTTAGTTGTTTTAAAAAAGAAAGGCACTTAATTATAGAGACTCCTCGACAAATTGGATTAATTATAGTCTCCACTCGCTGCTACGGATTTATAAATCCTTCTTGACAAGTGCGGTGTCGTTTCTTATAATTTACAAGAATGTCTTTTAGA
The DNA here is from genome assembly GCF_036663595.1 of Halalkalibacter lacteus. Lineage (NCBI taxonomy): Bacteria > Bacillati > Bacillota > Bacilli > Caryophanales > Bacillaceae > Halalkalibacter > Halalkalibacter lacteus. The sequence continues at coordinate 169,896 of NZ_JAWRVL010000005.1, read as the reverse complement.
TAAGTTAATCCTCAGGGAGGTGTTATAGATGGGAAAACCAACATTTCAACCGAATAATCGTAAGCGTAAAAAGGTACACGGTTTCCGTGCACGTATGAGCACAAAAAATGGCCGTAAAGTATTAGCTCGTCGTCGTCGTAAAGGAAGAAAAGTATTATCTGCATAGGCCACTGAATGTCAGTGGTCTTTTTCTTCTTTCTATAGAGATCTGTATGACTGATTTAGTGGATGAGAACAATGTCTGATAAATAAGTTCTTGTTTGTTAAGGAGTGTAAAAGATTGAAAAAAGAGCAACGGATTAAAAAAAATGATGAGTTTACACACGTATTTAAAAAAGGACATTCCGTTGCAAACCGTCAGTTTGTTCTTTATTCGTTACCAAAAGAAGGACAAGCTTCATTTAGACTTGGCCTTTCTGTTAGCAAAAAAGTAGGGAATGCCGTAACGCGAAATCAAGTGAAACGATACATTCGTGAAGTATTTCGTTTAAAGGAAGAAATGATTCATAGAAGTGCAGATTATGTTGTCATTGCTAGAAAACCTGCTGCTACAATGAGTTTTCATGAAGTGGAGCAAAGTTTGCTGCATGTATTAAGAAAAGCACGTGTTTTGAAGAGTGGAAAACGCGTGTAAAAGCGAATGATTTGAAAAGGGTTTATTTTTTGTCGGATAAGCCCTTCATATATATAATAAGAAGTGAATGAGGAACAAGGAGGAGAATACGTGCTGAAAAAATTTGGCTTGGTTGCCATGATGGTAGGGCTACTTGTTGTAATGACAGGTTGTTTTAATATTGAGGAACCGATTACGAAAGATAGTACTGGCTTTTGGGATTCCTATTTAGTTTATCCTTTATCATGGTTAATCATTTATGTTGCGGATCTTTTTAATGAAAACTTTGGGTTATCAATTGTTATCGTTACGATTCTGATACGTATAGTACTTTTACCTTTAATGATCAAACAAACAAAGAGTGCAAAAGCGATGCAAGCAATCCAACCGGAGATGGCTAAGCTTCGTGAAAAACATAGTGCAAAAGATCAAAAGACTCAACAGAAACTTCAACAAGAAATGATGGCGATGTTTCAAGAACACGGTGTCAATCCTTTAGCGGGTTGTTTGCCATTGTTCATTCAAATGCCAATATTACTTGCGTTTTATCATGCGATTATGCGTACTGGAGAAATTGGCAACCATCCATTCTTATGGTTTGAATTAGGTACACCAGATCCGATTTTCTTACTTCCTATTATTGCGGGGGCGACAACGTTCATCCAACAAAAGATGATGATGGTGACAGACAATCCGCAAATGAAAATCTTATTATATGTCATGCCGATTATGATTTTTGTATTTGCGATCTTCTTCCCAGCAGCTCTTACGCTTTATTGGGTAGTAGGGAATCTGTTCATGATTACTCAAACGTATTTTATTACTGGTCCAAATGTCGGAAAGAGTAAGACAACTGAGGCAAAAACGGGAGGTAAAAAGAAGTGACCTATTTAACCGTATTAGGAAAAACAGTTGACGAGGCGATTGCAAAAGCAATAAATGAGTTGCAGACAACGAGAGAGAAACTTTCATACCGCGTGATTGAAAAGCCTCAAAAAGGTTTTCTAGGTATCATTGGTTCAAAGCCTGCAAAAATTGAAGCCTATGTTCTGCCTGATCCGGTTGAATTAGCTCAAACCTTCTTAGAAGAAACCATTTCGTTGATTGGGCATGAAGCAACCATTACAAAAACAGTTTCTGACAAGCATGTTTTGTTTGAACTTGCTAGTTCGGATGATGTTGGACGATTAATAGGGAGAAGAGGTCAGACGCTTGAGTCTCTTGAGTATTTGACGAATCTCGTTTGTAATCGTGGTGAACAATCGTATACACGTCTTGAGCTTGATATAGGAAACTATCGTGAGCGGCGTAAGCAAACTCTCGAACAGCTAGCCTTGCGAGTAGCGAATAAAGTAAAAGATTCAAAGCAACCTTTGCCTTTAGAACCAATGAATGCCCTTGAACGAAAACTTGTTCATGAAACAATTAAATCTGTTCATGGTGTTGTAACGGAATCAAAAGGAAAAGGGGGAAATCGACATATTGTTGTTTTGCCTGTGAAGTAGAACGAAATCCTCTATCCTGATGGTAGAGGATTTTCTTTGCATTATAGATTTTAATAAAATAGCAGCATGTAGCGTGCGGAGTCATTGTCACCTTGAACGAACTCTTTATAGTCTAAAATAGCATTTCAAAAATAGCTGTGATATTCTAGAGTTTTAGAGGTTTTTCAAGAAAGTAGAGATTCTAGGCTATATAGATAGTGAAAAAAGTCGATACTACAAACAAATAGTATGTGTAATAGATGTACGGTGGCTACGCTTATTGAAGAATGGGAAGAGGTGAACGGAATGGAGTTTGATACAATAGCAGCAATTTCTACTGCTCTAGGAGAAGGGGCAATTGGGATTGTGCGTTTAAGCGGAGATGAAGCTATTTCAGTTGCGGACAAATTATATAAAGGGAAAGAGCCGCTATCACTAGCTCCATCTCATACAATTGTCTATGGGCATATCATCGATTTAGCTTCAAATGAACGGGTAGAAGAAGCGATGGTATCGGTTATGCGTGCGCCAAAAACGTTCACGCGCGAAGATATTGTAGAGATTAACTGTCATGGAGGACTCCTTTCAGTGAATCGAGTTCTTAAGTTAGCACTAAGACATGGTGCTAGATTAGCCGAACCAGGAGAATTTACAAAACGTGCTTTTTTAAATGGAAGAATTGATCTTTCCCAAGCTGAAGGAGTAATTGATTTAATTCGGGCGAAAACCGATCGCGCGATGAATGTTGCTCTTAATCAAGTAGATGGTCGTTTATCGAAGAAAATTGCAACGTTACGTCAAGCATTACTTGAAACAGTAGCACATGTTGAAGTCAATATTGACTACCCTGAATATGATGCTGAGGTAATGACGCATAGCATATTGAGGGAGAAAGCGACATTTGTAATTGATGAAATTGATAAACTTTTATCAACAGCTGCCCAAGGGAAGATTCTACGTGAAGGACTTTCTACTGTTATTATTGGTCGTCCAAACGTAGGGAAATCGTCACTATTAAATAGTTTAGTCCATGAAAACAAAGCAATTGTAACCGATGTTGCAGGGACAACACGAGATATTATAGAAGAATATGTTAATGTTAAGGGAGTACCGCTCAGATTAGTCGATACAGCTGGAATTCGAGAAACAGAAGATATTGTTGAACGAATCGGTGTGGAACGCTCAAGAGAAGTTTTGAAAAAAGCAGATCTCATTCTTTTAGTGTTAAACTACGGGGAGGAATTATCTCCTGAAGATGAGGCTCTTTTTAAAGCGGTTGAAAAAATGAATGTGATCATTATTGTAAATAAAACAGATGTCGAAAAGAAGATTGATCTAGAGCAGGTAAAGAGTCTTGCGGGTAATCGTCCTTTCGTTACAACATCTTTGCTACATGATGAAGGGATAGAGCAGTTAGAACAAGCAATTGCGGATCTATTTTTCGAAGGTGAAATTGAAGGCGCTGATGTGACGTATGTTTCAAATACAAGACATATTGCACTTTTAGAACAAGCAATGACAACAATTCAAGATGCCATAGCTGCGATAGAACTGGGAGTGCCAATTGATTTAATACAAATAGATGTAACGAGAACATGGGAATTGTTAGGTGAAATCATCGGTGACAGTGTCCACGAAAGCCTAATCGACCAGCTCTTTTCACAGTTTTGCTTAGGGAAATAGAGAAGTAGTCGAAGCAATGAGCAGAGCCATTGCCATCCCTTGATGAAAGCAGAGTGTAATTTAAAAGGATTTTTCCTATTTAATTATATTCCTAGGAAATAACGCAGCCACAATAATAGTTTAAACCATTAGAAATCAAAGACAATTAATACAATGCTCATTAACCTTGAGCATTTCTAATAAGGAGGTTAGAATGATGAATTATGATGGTGGACAATTTGATGTCATTGTTGTTGGTGCAGGGCATGCAGGCGTAGAAGCAGGTCTTGCATCAGCAAGAATGGGAGCGAAGACGTTAATGTTGACACTGAACTTAGATGCTGTTGCTTATATGCCGTGTAATCCGTCAGTCGGTGGACCGGCAAAAGGAATTGTCGTTAGAGAAATTGATGCATTAGGTGGGGAAATGGCCCACAATATTGATAAGACCCATATCCAAATGCGTATGCTGAATACGGGGAAGGGCCCTGCAGTGCGTGCATTACGTGCCCAAGCAGATAAATATCTCTATCAGCATGAAATGAAGAAAACAATTGAGGAAAATGATAATTTATTACTACGACAAGGAATGGTTGAGCGACTTATTGTTGAAGACAGTGTTTGCAAAGGAGTCATTACAAATACAGGTGCCCAGTATTATGCAAAAGCAGTTGTCATTACAACGGGTACGTACTTAAGAGGGAAAATAATTATTGGTGATTTAGCGTATGAGAGTGGCCCTAATAATATGCAGCCATCTGTGCAGTTATCATACCATTTAAAAGAACTTGGTTTTGATATGGTGCGTTTTAAAACAGGTACACCTCCTCGAGTTAATGGGAGTACGATTGATTATGATCAAACGGAAATTCAACCAGGTGATGACAAACCGCGTGCATTCTCGTATGAGACGACAAAATACATTACTGATCAATTGCCTTGTTGGTTAACATACACGAGTGAAAATACGCACCAAATTATTAACAACAACTTAAGTCGATCTCCAATGTATTCAGGAATGATTGAAGGGACAGGACCACGTTATTGTCCATCAATTGAAGATAAAATTGTTCGATTTAATGACAAACCGCGGCACCAAATTTTTCTTGAGCCAGAAGGAAGAAACACATCTGAAGTATACGTACAGGGCTTATCAACGAGTTTACCTGAAGATGTACAGTTAAATATTTTGAAGTCCATTCCAGGATTGCAAAATGTGCGGATGATGCGTCCTGGTTATGCAATTGAATACGATGCAATAGTGCCTACTCAACTATGGCCAACTCTTGAAACCAAGAAGGTACCTGGTTTGTTTACAGCAGGTCAAATTAATGGTACATCTGGTTATGAAGAAGCTGCAGGACAAGGCATCATGGCTGGCATCAATGCAGCAAGAGCAGCTCAAGGAAAAGAAGGAATTATTCTTGATCGCTCAGAAGCATACATTGGTGTATTAATTGATGACCTTGTAACAAAAGGTACGAATGAACCATACCGTTTACTTACTTCACGTGCTGAATATCGTTTGCTTTTACGTCATGATAATGCAGATCTGCGTTTGACGGAAAAAGGGTATGAAATCGGCTTAATTCCACAAGAGCGCTATGATCGTTTCTTGAAGAAAAAAGAACAAATTGCTAATGAAAAGAAACGAATTGAGAGAATCATTGTTAAGCCTTCTGCAGATGTAAAAGAAATGCTCGAACAAGCAGGTTCAGCGCCTTTGCAAGAGGCAGTTCGTGCAACGATGCTCTTAAAGAGACCAGAACTTACTTATGTAGACGTAGCGAAAGTAATAGAAAATCCTGCTGAACCGTTATCAGAGGAAGTTGCTGAACAAGTAGAAATCCAAGTGAAATATGAAGGTTATATTGAAAAGCAGCTTCAACAAGTGGAACGCTCTAAGAAAATGGAGAATAAGAAGATTCCTGAGGATCTAGATTACTCTGCTATTAATGGTTTGGCCTCAGAAGCAAGACAAAAATTATCTCAAGTACGACCGCTTTCAGTAGGGCAGGCGTCGAGAGTATCAGGTGTAAACCCTGCAGATATTTCAATCCTTCTTGTGTATCTCGAGCAAGGAAGGTTAGCAAAAATTCAATAAAAAATGAGGTGACTTACTTAGCTTGCCAAGGTTTTCTCAAAAAGGTCAGGCCTTTGGGATTTTAGCTAGCCTCCTAAGTAGGTCCAACTCATACATAATCAAAAAGGAAAGTATACCTTTTTGATTCACAATTACTTCTGAAGATGGAGAGTCGTTATGAGTAAAAAACAATTTAGTGCTCTTTTAGAGGAAAAAGGTATTACGTTAACACCGAAACAAGTAGAGCAATTTCAGCTGTATTATCAATTGCTTGTTGAGTGGAATGAGAAGATGAATTTAACTGCTATAACAGAAGAAGATGATGTTTATTTAAAACATTTTTATGATTCTATTACAGCTAGTTTTTACTTTGATTTTCAAGAAGGACAGCGTTTAATAGATGTAGGAGCTGGCGCTGGATTCCCGAGTATTCCTTTGAAGATTATTTACCCAACAATTCATGTTAGCATTGTTGATTCTTTAAAGAAACGAATTCATTTTCTTGAGCATTTATCGAGTGAGCTAGGATTAGAGGAAGTTTCATTCTTTCATGACCGTGCCGAGACATTTGGTCAAAATAAAGATCATCGAGAAAAGTACGATGTGGTAACTGCACGTGCCGTTGCACGTCTCTCAGTCCTTTCAGAGTTATGCTTGCCGTTAGTGAAGGTAAAAGGTCACTTTATTGCAATGAAAGGTGCAGGCGCGCAAGATGAGTTGGAGGATGCAAAAAAAGCAATCAAATTATTAGGCGGAACCGTTACCTTTGACGATTCATTTACCTTGCCACTTGAAGAAAGTGAACGCCATATTGTCCGTGTTTCTAAAGACAAACCTACGCCTAAAAAATATCCAAGAAAGCCAGGGACACCAAACAAGACACCTTTATAAGTGTGTTTCACGTGGAACATACTTTCGCTTTATAGTGAGTGTTTTAGAAACGTACCGGTAAAAATAACTTCAACGACAACTTTTACTTGACGCTGTAATGTGCGCAGGATATATAATGAAGTAGGTACAAAAGAAGGACTCCAGCAACGGGTGTCGAATCTAGTAAAAGACGGTTACTATCAGAAGGTGGTGTCAGGCGATGAAGCAACCGTTTTCACGCCTTTTTGGCTTTAGTGACAAGCAGGCAGAGGTTGAAGTTAGTGGAAACGAAGAAATAAGTCAAGGTCATAGTAATGAAGAAGTTAAAGAAATTAATATTTCAGATATAGTTCCAAATCGGTTCCAACCGCGTACAGTTTTTGACGAGGAGCGAATTGAAGAATTGGCTCAGACAATTCGAACACATGGGGTTATTCAGCCAATTGTTGTACGTGAGAGGGATGGAAAGTTTGAACTCATTGCCGGCGAGCGGAGATGGCGAGCAGTCACAAAGTTAGGTTGGGATACGATTCCTGCTTTAGTGAAAGAGTTTAATGATTCTCAAACAGCTTCAATTGCGCTAATAGAAAACCTTCAAAGAGAAGGGTTAACAGCGATTGAAGAAGCGATAGCTTATGCAAAGTTGATTGAGTTACATGGACTAACACAAGAGAGTCTAGCTCAAAGGTTAGGCAAGGGACAATCAACAGTTGCTAATAAGATACGGTTGTTGCATTTGCCAGAAGGTGTGCAGCAGGCGATTTTGGAACGCCATATTTCTGAACGTCATGCTCGTGCGTTACTCACATTAAAGAATGAAGAACTACAAATGAAAGTACTAGAAGAAATTGTGGAAAAACACCTTAATGTAAAGCAAACTGAGGAACGGGTTAAATTTATACTTGAGGGACAACCGACTCAAAAAAAGAAACCAACTCGAAAATCTTATTCGAAAGATATGCGTATTGCAATGAATACAATCCGCCAATCAGTTGATATGGTGTTAAAAAGTGGTCTGCATGTGGATACAAATGAAGAAGAGAACGAAGAATTTTATCAGTTTACGATTCGGATTCCGAAAAAATAATCTATCTCTAAAGATAGGTTATTTTTTTAGGTATGAATTAGAGACCGGTTATGGCAAAATGCAAAGTCAAAAATGATAAAAACGAATTACGAAAATTGTGTTAAAATAAGACATGTTCGAGTTTGGGATGGAAAGTGGGTGACAGCGTGGCCAAAATCATTGCTGTAGCAAATCAAAAAGGTGGCGTCGGTAAAACGACGACGGCTGTCAATTTAAGTGCTTGTTTAGCGCATATTGGTAAAAGAGTTTTGCTTGTTGACATTGATCCACAAGGGAATGCGACAAGTGGAATAGGTATTGAAAAAGGTGATGTCGATGAATGTGTCTATAATATTCTTGTCGAAGATGTTGAAGCTTCTGAAGTAATTAAATCAACATCTGTGGAACGCTTAGATGTTTTACCTTCAACCATTCAATTATCTGGTGCAGAGATTGAACTCGTTCCAACTATTTCCCGTGAAGTTCGTTTGAAAAGAGCCCTTACGAGTATATCGGCCAACTATGATTATATTTTTATTGATTGTCCACCTTCTTTAGGATTGTTGACTATTAATGCACTAACAGCATCAGATTCTGTCTTAATTCCTGTTCAATGTGAATATTACGCACTTGAAGGATTAAGTCAATTGTTAAATACAGTTCGTCTTGTACAAAAGCATTTAAATACGACTCTTGAAATTGAAGGTGTATTGCTTACGATGTTAGATGCCAGAACGAATCTTGGAATTCAAGTAATTGAAGAAGTAAAGAAATACTTTCGTGAGAAGGTTTTTGGTACGATTATTCCGAGAAACGTTCGTTTAGGTGAGGCACCAAGTCATGGTGAGCCCATTATAAAGTATGATGCAAAATCAAGAGGAGCAGAAGTTTATTTAGAACTAGCAAAGGAAGTGGTAGCGAGTGGCGAAAGGGTTAGGTAAAGGATTACAGGCATTTTTCCCTGATCATAATGATGAAACTCAAGATAAAGTTGAGCAAATTGCGGTTACACAATTGCGCTCCAATCCTTATCAACCACGTAAAATATTTTCTGAAGAGACTATTTCAGAACTTGCTGACTCCATTGAACTATATGGGATTTTGCAGCCGATTATTGCAAGGAAAAGCATAAAAGGCTATGAAATTGTCGTGGGCGAGCGCCGTTTTCGTGCCGCTCAAAAAGCAGGCTTAACCGAAGTTCCAGTTGTTGTAAAAGAGTTAGATGAGCAAAAAATGATGGAGCTTGCCCTCATTGAAAATCTCCAACGTGAAGATTTAAATCCAATTGAGGAGGCGGTTGCTTATGAAAAGCTGATGGAACATCTGTCTATGACGCAAGAGCAACTAGCTTTCCGCTTAGGGAAAAGCCGACCTCATATAGCCAACCATGTACGATTATTAAACCTTCCGAAAGTTGTTCAGCAATTTATCTCAGAGGGGAAATTGTCAATGGGACATGGCCGGGCTTTACTAGGGTTAAAAGAAAAACAGAAATTATCAGCACTTATTGAAAAAATATTCAAAGAAAAACTAAATGTTCGCCAAGTAGAAGAAATCGTCAATCAAGTAAATGAAAGAGTTCCACGTGAAACAAAACGAAAAAAGGTGTCTCTTTCTCCATTTTTAAAAGAAAGACAAGATGTTCTTAGATCGCGTTTAGGAACTGCGGTCGCAATTAAGCCAGGAAAGAAAAAAGGCAAAATTGAAATTGATTATTTCTCTGAAGAAGATCTTGAGCGAATTATCCAATTATTAGATTCGGAGCATTCTACGGAATAAATGGATGATGAAAAGGGGGACTCGAAGTACCTGCCCAATACAGCTTACTAGATTACAGTTTATTGAACCTGATCGGCTAACTGTAAGAAGTGAGGAACGGGAGGAGCTTTGGAGTACCTTTTTTTGCTTTTTAAAAAATAAATAGATGAAAGGAAGATGTTCTCATGATTTATTTTGACCATGCTGCATCATCTTATCCAAAACCTAAAACGGTTGCAGATGCGATGCATAATGCAGTCTCTACGTTTAGCGCAAATCCTGGTCGTGGTGGGCATAAGTTAGCAGAACAGGCTAGAGTAGTGATCGATTCAACTAGACAAAAGCTGTCTCGTATATTTGGTGCACCAGGAAGTAAACATGTTTGGTTTTATCAAAATGCGACTATGGCATTAAATCAAGCATTACTAGGATTTCCTTTTCAGGAAGGCGATCATGTAATTGCAACCATGTTTGAACATAATTCAGTGATACGCCCACTTGAGAAACTTATTTCTGATAAAAAGATAGACGTCACTTATATTGAACCAAACGAGAAAGGACTTATGACAGTAGAGCAAATCGAAACAGCTTTTACAGAAAAAACAAAAATGATTGCTGTCTCACATGCCTCAAATGTGACGGGGGCAATCGTACCAATTCGTGCGATTTCTAACGTAGCTAAAAAGAGAAATGTCGTAGTTCTACTTGATGCTTCACAAACGGCTGGTACAATCGAAATTAGTATGGACGATGATGGAATTGACCTTTTAGCATTTGCGGGGCATAAATCATTACTTGGTCCTCAAGGTACAGGCGTACTCATTTCAAAAGAAGATTATCAGTTAGAGCCTTTAATTGTCGGAGGGACAGGGAGTTATTCAGAGCTCCCCCACCAACCGTTAAAATGGCCTGACCGCTATGAAGCAGGTACACTCAATACACCTGGTATAGCTGGATTATCGGCTGGGATTGATGAAATCATTGAGATAGGAATAGAAAATATATGGTTCCATGAACAAAAATTAATGGAGCAATTTTTAAACGGAGTAAAAGAACTATCCGGATTTATGACATATGGACCTACGAATGTTTCCGATAGAGTGGCGGTTATTCCGCTTGAGCTAGAAGGAGTGGAAAGTCATGAGCTAGCCATGATTTTGGACGAACATTACCAGATTGCCGTAAGAGCAGGCATGCATTGTTCACCGAAAACCCACCAATCTTTACAAACGAGTGAGTCAGGGCTCGTCCGCATTAGTTTTGGTCCATATAATACAGCAGAAGAAGTAGAAAGCTTACTAGAAGCATTAAAAGAGATCAAACAAGCTTTCGAATAGATGAGGGGTAGTAGTATGGTTTTAACAGGAACACTTGTAAATGGGTTAGCGATTATTATTGCATCATTAATTGGGTTGTTAGTTCGAAACATCTCAGAACAAATGAAAACGACGACAATGCAAGCGATCGCACTTGCTGTTGTCGTTTTAGGGTTTGGAATGGCACTAAAAAGTGAGCAATTTCTAATCGTTATTGGCAGCCTTGTGATAGGCGGAATCATCGGTGAAAAAATTGACTTGGAAGCTCGGCTTGCAAGACTAGGTGCATGGGTTGAAATAAAAGTTGGGGCAAAAGAAGACGGATCAATTGCAAAGGCATTTGTAACGGCAACACTCATTTATGTTGTTGGAGCAATGGCAATCCTTGGAGCGCTAGATAGTGGATTACGAGGCGATCATTCTGTTTTATATACTAAGTCATTACTCGATGGCTTTTCTGCAATCATTTTTACTTCTACGTTAGGATTAGGTGTGATTTTCTCGGCGATTCCGGTTGTCCTCTATCAAGGTGTAATTGCCTTACTAGCAACTCAAATCAATCAGTTTGTGCCTGAAGTACTAATGAATGCATTTATTCTTGAAATGACAGCAACAGGTGGCATTATGATTATTGCGATTGGATTAAATATTCTAGGAATCTTGCATGTCCGTGTTGCAAATTTATTACCAAGTATTGTTGTTGTAGCAGCATTTGTAACTATTTTACACTATTTTGTTTAAATACGTTAGGGTCTGACTTCTTGTATGGAAGTCAGACCCTTTTTTCTACATAGATGGTTCATTCTTAGAGCGTAAGAGAATTTGTGGCTTCAGACGTAATGAATGTAATAGTGAAGGAGAAGCCGTTTTTTCAGGCAGAAGAGCATCTGTTTCACCAATCGCTTTTGCGATTGTTTCAGCCATTTGCATAACCGTATGAAGACGTGTATTCTGTAATACAAAATATTCCATCATACCGCCTATGTTAACGATGCCAGTCATATGAATATCACCAATAGAAGGTAACTTTTTTTGGACGGCAGCGCCCGGTTGAACCGGTCCTTCAGCAAGTGTAATTTTCCCTACACTATTCATTCTACCAAGACAGGCATCAATAGCTAAAACGAATGGGCGAGAATGTTTTTCTTTTACTTCTGCTATTCGTTCTACTAAATTTACAGCATGAACTGGTTTTTCTAACGTACCGTAAATGTAGAAACGTTTCAGATTCATATTCTCTAATTTTGATCCAATCAAAGGACCAAGTGAATCTCCTGTTGAGCGATCGGTTCCAATGCAGATGACTACAAGATCTCGTTTTAGATGAGGTTCAGTCATTTCATATAATTGCTTGACTATCTGTTCGATTGCTGTAGCTTCTTCCATATGAACACGCATCGGTGAATTCTTTTTTCCGAACAGACGATGGTTTGTACTCATAACATCGCCTCCTTTACCATAGTAGTAACAGTATACGGAACTTTTTTCCTTTCTATACATACATGAGGAAAAGAAGAGGTGAGGAGAGGATTTCGCATGTGGGCAAACGGCTTAAAATGGATGTTTCTCATTATTGGTACAATGATTGGTGCTGGCTATGCTTCCGGGAGAGAGCTTTGGGAATTCTTTGGAGCTGAAAGTGGACTAGCAATTATACTTTTTACTATTCTTTTTACCATTTCATGTAAGGTTATAATGACGATCAGCTATGAAAAAAAATCAACACATTATTTACCTGTGCTACAAGAACTAATGGGCAAGCGTTTATCTAAAATATATGATGTGATGATCATCGTTTACTTGTTCTCAACAACTGTTATTATGCTTGCTGGAGGTGGAGCAACCCTTGAAGTCGTTCATGTTCCTTACTGGCTCGGTACACTGATTATTGGTGGTCTCGTTGTCGTTTTATTTTTATGGGATACAAAAGGGATGACGTCCATGAATGCGTTTATTATTCCTATTCTCATTGTATTTTTAATTGCGATTTTACTCGCGTTTCAGTCTTTAAAAGGGTTTCCTATCCAATTTAAAATAGATGCACAACACAATTGGCCATCTGCTTTAACGTTCACTGCTCTTAATATTCTTCCGTTAATTGCTGTCATTGGTGCTGTTGGTCATGAAGTAAAACATAAAGGGGAAATGTGGATAGCGTGTATAGGAAGTGGAGTCATCCTTGGTTCCATCTCGTTTCTTTACAATGAGTCATTGTTACAAGTAGCAGGTGATATTATGTTATATGAGATTCCACTATTTGCGATCCTAAAGCATTATCCTTACTTCATGATGTTAATTATGTCGGCTTTATTATGGCTAGCCATCTATACAACTGCAGCAGCTGGGGTATTTGGTTTACTCTCGCGAATGAGAGCTTGGATAAAAGGACCAGCCTGGTTGCTTGCTCTTTTTTTAATAGCGATTATGTCTCCATTAACTACTTTTGGATTTTCAACACTTATATCAATTCTTTACCCACTATATGGGGTATTAAACTTATTTGTTCTAGCTTCGCTTCTTCTTTATCCCGTTTTTCACCATCGTGCTCTATTGGGGCGAGATCGATAATTTTATGGGATGTCCTCGACTCATCTGCGCTCTTTCGTGTATAATACAACAATAAAAAGGTTGTAGGAAGAAGAGAAGGAGGCATCTTGCATGATCAATAAAGAGTTTGCTCTCCATGATGTGGTAGAAATGAAGAAACAACATCCTTGTGGGGAAAATCGCTGGAAAATCATCCGGATGGGAATGGATGTCCGCATTAAATGCCTCGGGTGTCAGCATAGTGTAATGCTTTCGCGGAAGGATTTTTCAAAGAAATTAAAAAAAGTACTAGAGCGAGCATCTGAATAGCAGTGATCGGCAATGAGGGGAGAAAACCTTCATTGCCTTGTCTTTTTTTGTAGTAATCACTATAATTGGAAGGAATGCGCACTTGTATTAATTACTTTTTCAATTAAGAGTAGCATGATTTTTGTTGTTTTTGATTAAAAAGACTTTGGTGAGGGCCTTAGTTTTTCTAGAAATAAGAATAAGAATAAGATATTGAAAGAAGGAAGTGGATCTAGTGGCTTTAACAACTGGAATAGTCGGTTTACCGAATGTAGGGAAATCGACATTGTTTAATGCAATAACACAAGCTGGGGCTGAATCAGCAAACTACCCATTTTGTACGATTGACCCAAATGTCGGAATCGTAGAAGTTCCTGATTATCGCTTGCAGAAACTAACGGAATTAGTCGAACCGAAAAAGACGATCCCGACTGCTTTTGAATTTACGGATATCGCTGGAATCGTTGAAGGAGCAAGCAAAGGAGAAGGGTTAGGGAATAAATTTCTTTCTCATATTCGCCAAGTAGATGCGATTTCTCATGTTGTTCGTTGTTTTGCTGATGATAACATTACCCATGTGTCAGGCGGAGTGAATCCATTACGTGATATTCAAATTATTAATTTGGAATTAATTTTAGCCGATTTTGAATCAATTGAAAAAAGAATGACTCGTGTGGCGAAGTTAGCAAAAGCAAAAGACAAAGAAGCAGTAGCTGAGTTAGAAGTATTACAGCTTCTTCATGATGCATTTGAAGAAGAAAAGTCAGCTCGGAGCATTGATTTTACAGATGATCAACAAAAGATTGTGAAACAACTGCATTTACTTACGAGTAAGCCGGTTCTTTATGTAGCGAATGTAAGTGAAGAGGATTTACTCTCACCAGAAGATAATGACTATGTAAAGCAGGTAAAAGAATTTGCAGCGTCTGAGGGCAGTGAAGTGATTTTAGTTTGTGCGAAAATTGAATCAGAGATTGCAGAGCTTGATGGTGATGAAAAGCAGATGTTCCTTGAGGAATTAGGAATTAAAGAATCTGGACTTGATCAACTGATTCGAGCTGCTTACGATCTATTAGGATTGCAAACATATTTTACTGCAGGTGTACAAGAAGTAAGAGCGTGGACATTTAAAAAAGGAATCAAAGCGCCTCAAGCAGCAGGGATTATCCACACAGACTTCGAACGCGGGTTTATCCGTGCTGAAGTAGTCTCTTATGAAGACTTAGTTGACGCCGGCTCAATGACAGTCGCAAAAGAAAGAGGAAAAGTACGCCTAGAAGGAAAAGAATACATCGTCCAAGACGGAGATGTCGTTCATTTTAGATTTAATGTATAAGAGATTTTTCAAAAAGGGCGACTTTCCCTTTTTGAAAAATCTCGAAGCAATGAGCGGAGTCGCTGCCGGGTTTTAAGCTCGCTATGAGTGGGGTTTCTCATAGCGAGCGCGCAGTGAACGGAGCCATTGCCATCATCGATTAAACCCCAAAGGGCGACTTTCCCTTTTTGAAAAATCTCGAAGCAATGAGCGGAGTCGCTGCCATCATTTTTTACCACATATTATAGAAGCAGATTAGTCGATCGACTAATCTGCTTTTTACCATTGTTTCTGTTATCGAGTTATAATCGTTGCTCAGAGTCTCCTGTAACAAGCTATAGTGACTTCACTTTTTTTCTGAATTATTAGTTTTTTGTATTGCGTATAGAAGAGAGATCTAGTAAACTACAAATTAAGAAGAGTGACCAAACATATGCCCTTATATTGGAATTACACTATGTAGTCCCGAGTATAACTAATCTCCTTAATAACCCTCAAGAGCGACAACCCTTTCATAATTAATCCATACCAAAATGCGATCCCCAGGTGAAATTACTCTACCAAACCACAATAAGACGAACCTTTATTTCCTTTTTGAAAATCACTTGCAGCCAATGAATCAATCTGTTATAATCTGATAATGCGAGTAAATAGACTCATTTAATGAGTTTTGCTCCTTGCTCCGATTAGGGAGCCGCTAGACCAAAAGGAGGTGGACCGGAATGCGTAAGTACGAAATTATGTACATCATCGCTCCAAACCTAGAAGAAGCAGCTACTAAAGAAGTGGTTGAACGTTTTAATAACGTTTTAACTACAAATGGTGCTGAAATCGAAAAGGTTAACGAGATGGGTAAGCGTCGTTTAGCATATGAAATCAACGATCATCGTGAAGGTTTCTACGTATTGCTACATGTACAAGCTAACTCAGAAGCGATTGCAGAATTTAACCGTCTTATTAAGATTAACGATAACGTTATTCGTGTTCTTATTACAAAAGACGAAGAATAATTTATTTGAGTGGGAGGGGTTCGGATGCTGAACCGTGTTGTACTAGTAGGACGCTTAACGCGTGATCCAGAATTACGTTATACACCAAATGGAGTTGCAGTAGCGAATTTTACACTTGCAGTAAACCGAACTTTTTCTAATAAGCAAGGTGAGCGCGAGGCAGATTTCATTAACTGTGTCGTTTGGCAAAAGCCTGCAGAAAATGTAGCTAACTACTTGAAAAAGGGTAGTTTGGCTGGTGTAGACGGTCGCATGCAAACACGTAGCTACGACAACAACGAAGGCCGCCGTGTTTTTGTAACAGAGGTTGTAGCAGAAAGTGTTCAATTCCTTGAACCGCGTGGTGGTGGTAACACGAACCAAGGTCAGGGAAATGATTATTTTGGTAGTCCTGGACCTACTGGAAACGACTCTGGAAGGCAACAGAACAATAATCAAAACCGTTCATCTGGTGGATTTAATGATGATCCATTTGCGAATGATGGTAAGCCGATTGATATATCGGATGACGATTTGCCGTTCTAACGTCCTCTCTTACTAAACGAAGAATATAATATGTTTCATAAATAATAATGGGAAAGGAGTGCTGTCAAATGGCTCGTCGTGGTCGTCCAAAGCGTCGTAAGGTTTGTTTCTTCACTGTAAACAAAATTACGAAAATCGATTATAAAGACACTGATCTTCTTAAGCGTTTCATTTCAGAGCGTGGAAAAATTCTTCCTCGCCGTGTAACTGGAACATCTGCGAAGTATCAACGTCGACTTACTGTTGCAATTAAGCGTGCTCGTCAAATCGCTTTATTGCCATATGTTAACGATGTTAACTAATATGTAGTGAATTTAGCATGGTAGAGTGAAACTCTATCATGCTTTTTACGTATGTACAGGTAAAGCCCGAAGAATTACTTACAGGTGTGAGGGATGAAAACGGTTAATAATGCTTTGATTTAAAGCCAGCGCTTTAATTTTAAGAGTAAGTACGCTAAAATAGACCAAGGATAAAAAAGATCAGGAATGAATTGTTAGAAGTGCTAGCTAGAAAAAGAGGTGTATTTGTGAAGAAAACAAGAACGTTAACAGAAGGTGCTCTGCTTGCCTCTGTTTTCGCAATATTATTATTGATCACAACGTATGTTCCTTTCATTGGTATGATAACTGTATGGGCTTTACCTCTGCCATTCATTGTCTTTACTTTTAGAAGGGGCTTGAAGTCTGGTTTTATGCTTTGGGCGGTTTCTTTCTTTTTAGCTTTTATAGTAGGAGGATTGCCGACAGTACCAACGGCCTTTCTTTTTGGAAGTGCAGGATTAGTAATGGGTGAGTTGTATCGCCGTAAACTAAATGGATTTTCCGTATTAATTGGTGCTGGACTAGTTTATACGGTTAATATGCTTCTAGTCTTTTTAGGGTTAGTTCTAATTATTGGTGAAAACCCTATGCACCTAGCAGCTGATTTAACGAAAGAGCAGCTCAAACTAACAGAATCAACATTAGGTTCATTTGGCCAAAGTGGCGATCAGCTTGAAGCAATGTATGAAATGGTTAATAATATTGTTTACTTAGCTCCAGTCATGATAGTCGGAGTTGGAATTACATTAGCCGTTATTACGAAGTTGGTTAGTTATTATGTATTAAGGAGACTTGGACACGAAGTAAGTCCATTGCCGCCTTTTAGAAATTGGAAGTTTCCTAAATCGTTTCTTTGGTATTATTTAATCATTTTAATTTTGGCTATGGTTGGTGCAGAAGAAGGATCAACGTTGTTTGTTGTTATTTGGAATTTATTGCCGTTGTTAGAAACCGTCATAGCTGTACAAGGGTTAGCGCTTGTTTTTTATTATTGTTACCAAAAGAAGATTGCTACAGTTGTTCCGATCCTTTTTGTAATTGTGGTAGTCATTATTTCACCACTACTATACTTAGTAAGAATCGTTGGAATTATTGATTTAGGTTTTGATTTGCGTAAACGTATTTCTGAGAAAAAATAGGAGCTGACATTATGCCAAAGTTCTTAATGAAACGGTGGCACGGCTACCACATTATCACCCTGTTTGCTGTTGCTCTTACTTTTGTTGGTATTTTAACTTGGTATCAATGGCAAATTGGTTTGATAGGCTTCTTTACGTTAGGAGTCCTTGCATTCTATGCGGTCCAAGCTAGGATTTCTTTTGAGCGTGACCTAGAAGAGTATATTTTAACCCTTTCTTATAGAGTGACTAAAGCAGGGGAAGAAGCCATAACGAAAATGCCTATTGGGATTATCCTTTACAATGAAGAAAAGAAAATTCAGTGGGCGAATCCATATGTTACATCAATTATTTCGACAGAAGTGATTGGGAAAGACATAAAAGGTATTAGTGAAGGGCTCATTACTTTGCTAGAAGAGGATATAAGTAGTGATACGATTCAAATAGGCGAATTGTTTTTTCATGTCTCGATTGAACAAAATGAACGTTTGATTTACTTTTTAGATGTAACGGAAAATGAAGAGACAAAAGTGTTATATGAAGAAGCTCAGACGGTTGTCTCACTCATTTTTCTCGATAATTACGATGAAGTCACGCAAGGAATGGAAGACCAAGTGCGTAGTCGTTTAATGAGCCAGGTGACATTAGCGCTGAACAACTGGGCAAATGAAAATCAAATTTTCTTGCGAAGGATAGCTTCAGATCGCTTTATTGCCGTTATGAACGTAAAGGTATTACAGGCGATTGAGAAGAATCGTTTTGATATTCTCGATGAAATACGAGAATTAACAGGAAAAGAGAAGGTCCCAATTACTTTAAGTATTGGAGTTGGGACAGGAGAAGACTCGTTAAGAGAGTTAGGAATTTTAGCCCAATCAAGTCTTGATCTAGCACTCGGACGCGGTGGAGATCAAGTCGCAATTAAGAAAAAGAATGGAAAAGTTACGTTTTATGGTGGGAAGTCAAATGCCCTCGAAAAACGGACAAGAGTAAGAGCTCGTGTCATTTCACATGCATTACGAGATTTTGTGCTTGAAAGTGAAAAAGTATTTATTATGGGACATAAAAACCCTGATATGGATGCGATCGGTGCTGCTATTGGTGTTCAAAAAATTGCAGATGTCAATGGTAAAGAGGCAACAATCATTCTCGATCATCATGATATTAATCATGATGTTCAAAAGCTGATGGAAGAAGTAGAGAATCATGATGATTTATGGTCAAAATTCATCACACCAGTTGAGGCGTTAGAAGAAGTAACACCTGAAACGTTATTAATTATTGTCGATACTCACAAGCCTTCAATGGTAATAGAACCGAAGCTGCTAGAACAAGTAGAACGAATTGTGGTCCTTGATCATCATCGCCGTGGAGAAGATTTTATCCGTGACCCTGTTCTTGTCTATATGGAGCCATATGCGTCATCTACGGCTGAGTTGGTAACAGAACTTCTTGAATATCAACCAAAAACATTAAAAATGGATCGTTTAGAAGCAACCGCCTTATTAGCAGGGATTATTGTTGATACGAAGAGTTTCGCTGTTCGAACGGGAGCTAGAACATTCGATGCAGCCTCTTTTTTACGGTCAAATGGAGCAGATACTACGCTTGTACAAAAGCTTTTAAAAGAAGACTTGGACCATTATGTCAAGCGTGCTAAACTAATCGAGAGTGCTGACTATTATCGAAATGGTGTGGCCATTGCAACTGCAAAAGAGGGTGAAATGTGTAGTCAGATTATTATTGCTCAAGCTGCAGATACACTTTTAACGATGAAAGATATTGTCGCCTCATTTGTGATTTCAAAACGAAAGGACGGCCTTGTAAGCATCAGTGCACGTTCTCTTGGTGAGATAAATGTTCAATTAATTATGGAACGATTAAATGGTGGAGGTCACCTGTCTAATGCTGCAACTCAGCTTGAAGAAGTAAGTATAGAGGAAGCGAAGGAGCAGCTTAAAGATGCGATAGATGATTATTTAGAAGGGGGAAAATCATAATGAAAGTCATTTTTTTAGCTGATGTAAAAGGAAAAGGAAAAAAAGGCGAAACGAAAAACGTCTCTGAAGGATATGCAAGAAACTATTTACTACCTAACAACCTTGCAGTTGAAGCAACGAAAGGAAATATGGCTAATTTAGAGGCTAAGCAAAAGAGTCAACAAAAGAAAGTAGACGAGGAACTTGACCAAGCGAAAGCTTATAAGGAAGAGTTAGAAGCCTTAGTAGTTGAAATCAAAGCGAAAGCTGGCGAAGGTGGACGTCTATTTGGAGCAATTTCAACGAAACAAATCGCTGAGACATTAAAGAAGATGAAGAAAAAAGTGGACAAGCGTAAAATTTTACTAGATGAGCCAATTCGCGCCCTTGGTTACACAAATGTACCGATTAAGATTCATCCAGAAGTAATTGCAACAGTGAAAGTGCATGTCGTAGAAGAATAACCTTTTAGAACAGATGGTTGATTAGCGAATCAGCCATCTTGTTTTTCTTTCGTTAGGGAGCGGGCGCTCATATGTGATAAGAAGTATCTGTTTATGGGAAAGAATAATTTAGGGGAAAATAACTACATTTGAGAAATAAAAATGGTTCATTGTCTTGTTAAGAAATGAAATAGATACGATTCTTTAAAGGGGAGAGAGAGCATGAGTGACTTGTTTGCAGACCGTACACCACCACAGAATATTGAAGCTGAGCAAGCAGTCTTAGGTGCTATTTTTTTAGCGGATGAAGCACTTGTCACGGCTTCAGAACGTTTGTTACCTGATGATTTTTACCGTGCTTCTCATCAGCGAGTATATGAAGTGATGCTTGATTTGGCTGAGAAGGGTGAACCGGTGGACCTTGTCACAGTAACGTCAGAGCTTCAGGATCGAAAATGGCTTGATGAGATTGGCGGAGTTGCTTATTTAGGTGATCTTGCTAATTCTGTTCCAACTGCTGCTAATGTTGAATACTACAGTAGGATGGTCGAAGAAAAGTCCGTACTACGTAGGTTAATAAAAGTAGCAACGAATATCGCTGCAGACGGCTACGCAAGTGAAGAAGAAGTTGATACGATTCTTACAGAGGCTGAAAAAACAATACTCGATGTTTCCCAGCGAAAAAATACGAGTGCGTTTATTTCTATTAAAGACGTATTAATTGAAACCTATGACAAAATTGAAGAACTGCAAAATCAGACAGGTGACATTACCGGTATTCCTACTGGTTTCGTAGAGCTAGATCGAATGACTGCTGGGTTTCAACGAAATGATTTAATTATCGTTGCGGCGCGACCGTCCGTTGGGAAAACAGCTTTTGCCTTAAATATTTCACAAAATGTCGCGACGCGTGCAGGAGAAAATGTGGCGATCTTTAGTTTAGAGATGGGAGCGAGTCAGCTTGTTCAACGGATGCTTTGTGCGGAGGGGAATATTGATGCACAACGTATGAGGACAGGTGCGCTGAATTCTGAGGATTGGCAAAAGCTAACGATGGCAATGGGTAGTCTGGCGAAAGCAGGAATTTATATCGATGATACTCCAGGGGTGAAAGTAAATGATATCCGTGCGAAGTGTCGTAGATTAAAGCAAGAACAAGGTTTAGGGATGATCATGATTGACTATTTACAACTTATTCAAGGAAATGGAAAAAGTGGTGAAAATCGTCAGCAGGAAGTATCAGAAATTTCCCGTACATTAAAGCAAATTGCCCGTGAGTTAGAGGTACCCGTTATTGCCCTTTCACAGCTTTCGCGTGGGGTTGAATCACGCCAAGATAAACGACCGATGATGTCTGATATTCGTGAATCTGGAAGTATTGAGCAAGATGCTGACATTGTTGCGTTTTTATATCGTGATGATTATTATGATAAAGAAACCGAAAATCAAAATATTATTGAGATTATTATTGCAAAACAGCGTAATGGTCCAGTAGGTACGGTTGAACTTGCCTTTGTAAAAGAATACAATAAGTTTGTGAACTTAGAACGGCGACACGATGAAAGTAATATGCCGCCGGGTGCTTAGCTATAAGTAGTTTTTTTTAGCAGGCACGCAGCAAAATGATCGTTTTGCTAATAAAAGTGGTCAATTGGTCAAGAAAAACTAGACCGAAATGTTGAAGTCAATAGTCTTTTTTCTATGGTAGAAATAATCTCTCTTAAAGCGAACAAATGTCAAAAATGGTATTTAAAACGTTCGTGTTTTGCATTGACGCACGTTTTTTAAGTTGGTATACTTATGATTGGCTTTGGAAATAGTAAAATAATTAACCTAGATACAGTAGTTAAGGTGGAGGTGCATCACATGTCATCAGTTGTTGTTGTAGGGACACAATGGGGCGATGAAGGTAAAGGTAAGATTACAGATTATCTTTCAGAAAAAGCTGAAGTTGTTGCTCGTTACCAAGGTGGAAATAATGCAGGACATACAATCGTATTTGGTGGAAATAAATACAAACTTCATTTAATTCCAT
The DNA here is from genome assembly GCF_036663595.1 of Halalkalibacter lacteus. Lineage (NCBI taxonomy): Bacteria > Bacillati > Bacillota > Bacilli > Caryophanales > Bacillaceae > Halalkalibacter > Halalkalibacter lacteus. Next base: position 147,461 of record NZ_JAWRVL010000005.1, on the reverse strand, counting down.
CCGGGATTTTCTATAAAGATAAAAGTTGTGTGATTGGTAACGGAATGGTTATTGATCCAAAAGCAATTGTAGAAGAACTAGCTTATTTGCATGATCGCGATGTAGATACAAGCAATTTACGTATTAGTAATCGTGCTCATGTTATCCTTCCTTATCATTTGAAGTTAGATATCGTTGAGGAAGAACGAAAAGGTGCCAATAAAATTGGAACAACAAAAAAAGGTATTGGTCCAGCTTATATGGATAAGGCTGCTCGTATTGGAATTCGAATCGCTGATTTACTTGATAAAGAAGTATTTGAAGAAAAATTAGAGCGTAACCTTGAAGAGAAAAACCGTATGTTTGAAAAGTATTATGAAGTAGAAGGATTTACGAAAGAGGAGATCCTTGAAGAGTATTATGAATATGGCCAACAAATAGCACAGTATGTTTGTGATACATCTGTTGTGTTAAATGATGCATTAGATGATGGACGCCGTGTATTATTTGAAGGTGCTCAAGGGGTTATGCTTGATATTGATCAAGGTACATATCCATTTGTTACGTCTTCTAACCCAATTGCTGGTGGTGTAACAATTGGATCAGGTGTAGGACCGTCAAAGATTAACCATGTTGTAGGTGTATCAAAAGCTTATACAACTCGTGTTGGTGATGGTCCTTTCCCAACAGAGTTACATGATGAAATCGGTGATAATATCCGTGAAGTAGGAAATGAGTATGGTACAACAACAGGTCGTCCCCGTCGTGTAGGTTGGTTTGATAGTGTTGTTGTTCGTCATGCACGTCGTGTAAGTGGAATCACAGACTTGTCATTGAACTCCATTGACGTTCTAACAGGGATTAAAACATTAAAGATTTGTACAGCATACAAATACCGTGGAGAAGTAATGGAAGAATTCCCAGCTAGTCTAAAAGTACTTGCTGAATGTGAGCCAGTGTATGAAGAGCTTCCTGGTTGGGAAGAAGATATAACAGGAGTGAAATCACTAGATGAGCTTCCTGTGAATGCGCGTCATTATATTGAGCGTGTATCTCAACTGTCTGGTATTCCATTAACGATTTTTTCTGTTGGACCAGACCGTAATCAAACAAATCTAGTTCGTGGTGTATTTGCTTAAATTGAGTACAAATGAAGGGTGCAAGTTCGATAAGTCTTGCATCCTTCGCTATTTTTCGCTATGCTGTAAGAGGCTTTTAGTTGATTTAAATAACACGCGAAATATTTTTTTGAATAACTACTTGTTTTTAATATGATGCTATGGTATTATAAATCTTGTCGCTAAGAGGAAAGACAAGCGAACGGAAAAATAAGTAAGACAATCGAGATATTTATCGTCGACAACGACATGAATATATTTCCTAGAAATAACAGTAAGAGCCATTAGCTCAGCTGGTAGAGCATCTGACTTTTAATCAGAGGGTCGAAGGTTCGAATCCTTCATGGCTCACCATTTTTATTACTAAAGTGGCCCGTTGGTCAAGCGGTTAAGACACCGCCCTTTCACGGCGGTATCACGGGTTCGATTCCCGTACGGGTCACCATTATCTTTTAACTTTACATAGATTGGTCCGGTAGTTCAGTTGGTTAGAATGCCTGCCTGTCACGCAGGAGGTCGCGGGTTCGAGTCCCGTCCGGACCGCCATTTAAACTAAAGTACGTTTAATTTCATAATATGTTGGCTCAGTAGCTCAGTCGGTAGAGCAATGGACTGAAAATCCATGTGTCGGCGGTTCGATTCCGTCCTGAGCCACCACTTTTTGCCGGCCTAGCTCAATTGGTAGAGCAACTGACTTGTAATCAGTAGGTTGGGGGTTCAAGTCCTCTGGCCGGCACTTTAAACCCGTATGGAATTTAAATTCCATGCGGGTTTTATTTTATTTAGAGGCTTTTCAATGAGCAGCGAACGGAGTTTTTGTCCCCGTTTTAAATCGAAAGTTCACTCGACGTAATTACCTAAATTACCCACTAATATGACAAGCATATTACAATTTGTTTTTCACTCTATTTAGTTCCCTCTTTAAAATGAGAATATGCTAGAATGATGAAGGTTGGCGAACTTTGTCAAATGTAGTAGAAATGTAAGACTTATAGATGTTTTCAAATAGAAGCGATGTTTCTCACCGCTGTACGTGCACGACTGGTCATAGTTAAAGAGCTTCATAATTGTAGGAGGAAGAAATGATTTTAACGTATAAACAAAAAGAAGAACATTTACATTCATTTAGTGTTATATCCGAAAAAAAAGTAGTTCAAACATGTTTTGTGCTATTATTTATAGTCATAAGTCTATTTGTAACTATGACAGTGGCTAAGGCAGAAGGTGAACCGGATGTACATACGATTTATCATATTTATGTTGGAGATAAACTTATCGGCACGGTACAAGATGCTGAGCCTGTTCTTACATACATTGAAGAAACGCTAAATGAATATGAGGATAAATACCCAAATCTGTCTCTTCAAATTGATGAAAAGATAAGAATTATTCCGGAATTTGTATTTATTGAAGAAAAAGAAGATGAAGATATAGTAACTGCTTTAGAAGATGAATTGATCGTTCAGGCGGAGGCTATTGCCTTAGTGATTGATGATAAGCCAGCTGTTTATTTACCTACTAATGAGGAAACAGAACGAGCGCTTGAAAAATTGATTACACAATATGTTGATGAAGAAGTATATGAACAATTTCAAAGTGAAATAGATGAAGAACATACGTTAAAAGTTGGGGAGAAAAAGATTACGAATCTATCACTTACAGAAGAAGTAATAGAGGAAGAATCGCTTGTTTTGCCTGAAGAAGTTGTTTCAGCTGAGGAAGCAGTGGAGAAATTAAATAAAGGTGTCTTAGAAGAACAGCCATATATCGTTCAAGAAGGGGATGTTCTAATCTCAATTGCAAGTGATTACGACCTATCAACCTCTGAATTGTTGGAGTTAAATAAAGATTTGCAAGAGGATAGTGTTATTCGTATAGGTCAAGAGATTCAAGTAACGGTTTATGAGCCTTTAGTGAAGGTTCTAGCAACGCACGTTAAGAAAGTAGAAGAAGAAATTCCTTTTCAAACAGAAATAAAAGAAGATGACTCCATGTGGAAAGGTGATCAAAAAGTTACACAGGAGGGTCAAACGGGTAAACAAGTACTTGAGTATGAGATTACCGAACGAAATGGAAATGTAATTAAACGAGAAGTCCTTTCAGAAGAAGTAACGAAAGAACCGGTGAAGAAACTGATCGTTAAAGGAACAAAAGTAATGCCATCACGTGGTTCTGGTTCATTAGGCTGGCCTGCTGTTGGGGGGTATATATCTAGTCAGCAAGGGAATCGTTGGGGAAGATTTCATCGCGGAATTGATATTGCAAGACCAAGTAACTATAATATATTAGCTGCAGATAACGGTACTGTATCATTTGCTGGAAGCCAAGGTGGCTACGGAAACCTGGTGCGAATTAATCATAACAATGGTATGGAAACATTATATGCTCACTTGGATTCGATTGATGTAAAAGTCGGACAAACAGTAGCTAAAGGGCAAAAAATCGGAATAATGGGTCAAACCGGCAACTCAACCGGAATCCACCTCCATTTTGAAGTATATGAAAACGGACAACTGAAAAATCCAATGGATTATTTGAATTAGAAAAACTAGGAGAGGTTACCATTTATCCTTAATTTTCTTCCGAAAAGACTAACCAGACAAATCAAAAATCTGGTTAGTCTTTCTTTTTCACATTTCAACTTTAATAATTAAGCAATTCCCAATCGAACTACCAACGTGAAGTGCTTTCATGTGTTAGAATGTGAGGTAAGACTATATAGAAGAACGGGAGAGATCTGCACTATGGACAAGCGTATTTTAGTTGTAGATGATGAAAGACCGATAGCGGATATATTAAAGTTTAACCTTGAGAAAGAAGGCTTTGAGGTAGTGTGTGCGTATGATGGCCTCGAAGCAATTGAAGCGGTGAAAAGAGACGAACCAGATTTAATCTTACTTGATATTATGCTTCCACATAAAGATGGAATGGAAGTGTGTCGAGAAGTCAGGAAGCAATTTGATATTCCGATTATTATGTTAACGGCAAAGGACTCTGAGATTGATAAAGTTCTTGGACTTGAACTAGGAGCAGATGATTATGTGACAAAACCTTTTAGTACGAGAGAACTATTAGCAAGAGTGAAAGCTAATTTACGCAGGCATAAAACAAGTGGAGAAGAAGTGAGTTCGCAAAAAGAAATTGCCGTAGGTGACTTGATTATTTATCCAGAAGCCTATCAAGTGAAACGACGCGGGGAAGCGATCGATTTAACACATCGTGAGTTTGAGCTAATTCATTATCTAGCAAAGCATCTAGAACAGGTCATGACAAGAGAGCATCTATTACAAGCAGTTTGGGGCTATGATTATTTTGGAGATGTTCGGACAGTTGATGTGACTGTTCGAAGATTACGTGAAAAAGTAGAGGATAATCCTAGTTATCCAATTTGGATCATTACTAGACGAGGTGTAGGATACTATTTGTCATCGCCAGAACAGCAGGGGCAGGCATAAATGGATCGAAAAGTAGGCTTTTTTAAGTCGATTCAGTTCAAATTAATCATTATTTATGTTCTGATTATCTTTATTGCCATTCAAATCATTGGTGTTTATTTTACGAGACAGGTTGAAAATCAACTTGTAACGAATCACTTTGAAATGCTTGATGAACGAGCTAATTTACTTGCTTATAACCTTGCCCAGGAAATGACTGCAAATAAGGATGATAGGAGTACTGTAACGGCGAATATTAATGTGTTACTGAGAGATATCTTTCCAATTGATCAGTCAGAGGTGCAAGTAATCGATCAAAATCGTGTCGTCATCAGTACATCTAATTTTTCAAATAGACATATTGTGGGGCAACAAAGTACAGAAGTACGAGTGAAGCGAGCATTGTTAGGCAATAAAGATGAAGATGTCTTACGCGATCATGAAACAGGTCATCGCATTCGTGTTCTTGCTGTTCCAATCAAGTCGGATGATGGTCCAGTTGGTGCCCTCTATATTGAGGCGTCAATGGAAGATATTTATGCTCAAATAAGGCAAATTAATAGTATTTTATTGAGCGGTACGTTTATTGCTCTTGTCATTTCAGTTGTCCTTGTCATCTTAGTTGCAAGAACGATTACAGCACCGATTATGGGAATGCGGAAACAAACAGTACGTATGGCTCTAGGAGATTTTACAAAGCAGGTAACGGTATATAGTGCAGATGAGATCGGACAACTAGCAACATCATTTAATGATCTAACGATGAGATTACAAGACGCTACTTTAACTCGTAATCGCGAACAGAAACGACTTAAATCTGTCTTGACTCATATGACAGATGGTGTCATTGCAACCGATCAGAATGGACGAATTATTTTACTCAATAAGCGCGCAGAGGAATTATTGGATGTCTCTAGTCAAGCTGTTTTGGGGCAACATTTGCCAGATGTGCTCCGCTTATCAGATACGTTTGCTTTATATGATTTATATGAGCAGTCAGACTCTGTTCTGCTGGATTTCGGTAGCAAAGACGAAGAGTATTTGTTAGAAGCGAACTTCTCTGTTATTCAAGAAAACGAAGGACCCATTAATGGGTTAATTACCGTTTTGCATGATGTAACAGAACAAGAGAAAATTGAACACGAACGTCGTGAATTTGTAGCAAATGTTTCCCATGAGTTACGAACTCCTTTAACGACAATGAAAAGCTACTTAGAGGCGCTTGAAGATGGTGCCATGAAAGACAAGGAGCTCGGACCTCGTTTCTTGAGTGTCACACAAAACGAAACAGAGAGAATGATTCGTCTTGTTAATGATTTACTGCAATTATCGAAAATTGATAGTTACGATTATCAATTTTCGTTTCAATCTGTTGATATCGTGTTATTTCTTCATGAAATTGTTGATCGATTTGAGATGATTGCTGATGATAAAGAGATCCAATTTATTAGAAAGATTTCTAAAAAGCCAATGTACGTTAAAATGGCGCCTGATAAAATGACTCAAGTCGTAGATAATATCATTTCAAATGCAATGAAGTATTCACCAGAAGGTGGAAATATTACAATCGCGTTGCTTCAACAGGGGCACCAATTACAAATCAGTATCACTGACCAAGGAATGGGGATTCCAAGAGAGAGTCAGTCGAAGATTTTTGATCGTTTTTACCGAGTTGATAAAGCGAGGGCAAGAAGTGTTGGTGGAACAGGACTTGGGCTTGCGATTGCAAAAGAATTGGTTCATGCTCATAAAGGTGACATTTGGGCTCGGAGTGAATATAGAAAAGGAACAACTATTTTCATTACATTACCATATTTAGAAATCAAGGAGGGAGAGGAATGACCTATGAGCATTTCAAATCTATATTCCTTATTGGCTTGATTTGTTTAAGTATTGTATTAACTTGGCAGCTCTACACGTTCCAACCTGAAATTGCTCTTCTTGATGATAATACGTCGAGATATGTTCCGGACTCTCTTAATGAAGAGCGTGAAGAACGGACAATTACCGATGTTGTTTTTCCAGAAGAAATCATTGTTCACAAACAAAATGAGTATGCGATGATTCCGGGAAAAGATGCCCGTTTTGAGAAGATATATGAAAAACTAGTCGGTACCAATTTACATGAAGTCAATTTACTAGCAACAGGTCCTTTTCCGAAGCATGATGATCGAGGTGGAATTGAACTTATTTTTCCAACGTCCATTCCAATGGATGTCTTTCTTGGATTATTCGAAATGAAAGAAGAAGAGTTTTCTCTCCCATCCACTGAGGTAGATCGATTGTTTTTATACATTGATGCTAGTGAACAAGTGCATATGCAAATTCTATCAAGTGGAGAAGAGCGGGTAATTGAAGTTGGAACGACTTTGTCGGTTAGAGAATTTGAAGAAACGTATTTAGACAACTTTGATGAATATGAACAAGTAACGACTGTGAATGAAGTTTCTCCTTATCATAATCGACTTACTGAATCTGTTTATATCACATTGGAACCTGTTACAGTTGAAAGGCTTTCTTACTCTACTACACCTCTCTCAGCTGAATTTTATAAACAGTCTCTTTTTACAGATCCTTCTTCGGTTAAGTATTATCAGCAAAGTGATGGGGAAGATTCCTATACGGATGGAAACCGAATTATTACGTTGCAAAACACGGGACTGTTTATGGAGTACATTAACCCTGTTTTTATAGAGTCTCAAGATCGTAGTAGCAAGCATATTGTTCAGACTAGCTATGAATATATTAATGGACATGGTGGATGGACGGATCAGTATCGTCTGTTTAATTGGGAATCATCAGACATTCAGGATGAAGCAAGCTATCAGCTTCATGTAAATGGGATGCCTGTCATTCAGTTTGATGGTCAAGGTGATATGTCTTTGCTAATAAGTCGTTCAGGTACACAAGTCGTTAATTATAAACGACCATTATTTGAGTTAGATAGTTATCCTATTGATGCGAGCCAAAGCGTGGAGTTGCCATCTGGTGAGGATGTAATCGAAGAGCTAAACAAACAAGAGTTCTTTGATAAAGAAAAACTATCTAAAGTAACAATTGGTTATGAAATGATTATGAGAAACTCCTCGTTTGTTACAATAGAACCGCATTGGTTTATTTTATACGGAAATAAGTGGCAAAAAGTAACGTTTGAAGAGGGAAAAGGAGGGACTAATGGATTGGAATAGAACTAAAACGATCTTCATTATTACCTTCTTGCTCTTGAACATCTTTTTAACATGGCAGTTGATTGAAACACATAATATGAACCAAATTAGTATGATTACAGTCGCTAACATTCAAGAAGTCCTGCGTGAAAACAATGTTACGATTGAAACAGAGTTACCAGAAACCGACTCACCTGGTCTGCTTGTAGTAGGGAAAAATGTCGTTCTATCAAATGAAGACATTCCAAATGTAGAGGACCAAGAGATTAACATCATAGATGAACGCACTATTCTGTCTGTACTTGAAGAACCATTTGTCTTATCTCGTGAAAATTTTTCAACGGAGCTAAGTACATTCTTATCTACGTATGTTTTTCAAGGAGTAGACTATCGTTTCGGTGGATTCGATCAAGTGAAAAATCAAGTATTTTTGTACCAAGCGTATGGAGAGAAAACGGCATATACGTTTGATGACCAGCCACTAATTCTTCATCTTGACGATAACCTACAAATTATTGGCTATCAGCAGAAATATTTAGAGTTTGAGTTGCAAGATGGCGAAGAACGAGAAATGTACTCGAGTTTAAAGGCCATTGAAGTTCTATTAAATGATCAATTAGTAAGAATGAATCAGACGATTACAGATGTTCAGTTTGGTTATTATAGCTTTTTTAGCCCAACAGGAGATGTTCAAGTATTTGCTCCAATGTGGCGTGTGACTGTAGATGGCGATACGTATCTAGTTCACGCAATTGGTGGGACTGTACAGCAGCTCACTTAGGTAGTTAGAGGGGAAGGGTGTTTTTATGACATTACGCTTTAGTGTACTGGCAAGCGGCAGTACAGGCAATGCTGTCTATGTAGAGACAGAGCAGCAACGATTACTTATAGATGCAGGTTTAAGTGGGAAGAAAATGGACGAGCTTTTTGAACGGATAAATCGTAATCCAAAAGAGTTAAATGGAATTTTAGTGAGCCATGAACATTCTGATCATATAAAAGGTGTTGGTATTTTTGCTAGAAAGCATAAACTTCCTATTTATGCTAATGAATTGACTTGGAAGGCAATGGATGGGCAGCTTGGGAATTTAGCTACTGAACAAAAATTTACGTTTGCTACAGGGGAAGTTAAGTCATTTGGAAATATAGATGTTGAATCGTTTGGTGTGTCGCATGATGCGGCTGAACCGATGTTTTTTACGTTTCACCACGCGGGAAAGAAACTCGTGTTAGCAACAGATATGGGCTATGTTAGCGAACGAATTAAAGGAACGATTGAAAAGGCTGATATGTTTATATTTGAATCCAATCATGATATGAATATGCTGCGGATGGGGCGGTACCCATGGAGTGTGAAACGCAGAATTTTAAGTGATGTTGGTCATGTTTCAAATGAAGATGCTGCACTCGCTCTATCAGAAGTCATTGGAGATAATACGAGTCGTATTTATTTGGCTCATTTAAGCCTTGATAACAACATGAAAGACTTAGCACGTTTATCGGTTGAACAAGTATTAAAAGAGCAAGGAATGGCTGTTGGTGAGCAATTTCAGCTATATGATACAGACCCGCAAAATCCAACGGCGCTTGCAGTTGTTTCATAGAGTTTAGGTCAAAAGGACAGGTTACCTTTTTGTGCCGCCCAACTAGAGAATCAATTAAAAGTAATAGTGCTCAAGAAAACTCAATTAGAATGGTTTTTTTGGTTTATAAGGATTTAGAGATTATACGTCAATTTTGTTGGCAATTATAGAATAAGTATAAAAAATATACGAAAAATAAGCAGGTCACTAGTATTTAGGATATTTCTTATTATAATAAAAATCAAAGTACTTCTTTTTATATAGGAAAAAGGGTGGTGTCAATTGTATGGGGTATTATGATGAACATGTGTCAGAACAAGAAAGTAGACGTAGAGGTTCTAAACGCACATCAACAGGTTTGGCAGCATTTATTGGTGCGGTTTTCGGAGGGCTTGTCGTAATATTCACAATACCTGCGCTCTCTCATTTCGGCCTTTTACCATACGAGATTAATAGTGAGGCTGATTCTTCGGCTGTATTTAATTCGGAATCACCTCAAGAAGGTCTGAGCCAAACGGTCAATCTAGACGTAAATTCCGATGTGACACAGGCGGTTGATAGCGTTTCTGATGCGGTTGTAGGTGTAATTAACATGCAACAGTCGAATTTCTTTTCAGAAGAAGCAAATGAAGGAACAGGTTCAGGGGTTATTTACAAAAAGAGTGGTGATAAAGCGTATGTTGTGACAAATCACCATGTAATCAATCGCGCTAATGAAATAGAAGTGAGTCTAGCAGATGGAACAAGAGTACAAGCTAAATTACTAGGTAGTGATGTTATTACAGATTTAGCTGTTCTTGAAATTGATGGCAGTGATGTTGAAACGACAGCGGAATTTGGTAGCTCAAGTACATTACGTGTCGGTGAGCCTGCGTTAGCAATTGGAAATCCACTAGGGTTACATTTTTCTAGTACGGTGACACAAGGAATTATTAGTGCAACGGAGCGAAGCATTCCCGTTGATTTAACTGGAAATGGTCAAGTTGATTGGCATGCCGAAGTTATTCAAACAGATGCAGCGATTAATCCTGGTAATAGCGGCGGGGCATTAGTCAATATTGAAGGCCAAGTTATTGGCATCAACTCAATGAAAATTGCGCAAAGCGCTGTTGAAGGAATTGGATTTGCGATTCCGACTGAAATCGCGATTCCAGTCATTGAAGATTTAGAAAGCATTGGGGAAGTACGTCGTCCACAAATGGGCGTAGGCATCCGTTCACTTAGTGAAATTCCAAGTGCTTATTGGCAAGAAACATTAAAGTTGCCTGAAGACATAAAAGGTGGAGTGGTCATCTCGAGTATTTCACCAACATCTCCAGCTGAGCGAGCTGGCTTACAAGAGTATGATGTAATCGTTAAGATTGATGATAAGGAAATCAATGACGGACATGACTTACGAAAGTATCTTTATTCGGAAAAAAGGATAGGCGATGAAATAGATGTCACAGTTTACCGAGATGGATCTCGTGAAGTTATTAAAGTACAATTAGCAGAACAACAAAGTTTTTAATAAGATAAAGGCTGTTGAGGGAATAAGCTCAACAGTCTTTTCGTTTTCAGTTATCCACAGTGGATAATGGGTATGCTATAATGGGAAAGTTGTAAAAGAAAGGACGTTAGATATGTATTATGCTTGCGATGAACACATAGAATTAGCGATAGATATGATTATAGATGAACGAGAATTAGCTCCTATAGTGGAAAAAATAGATGAAAACAGTGAAATGTTATCCACAACTTGCAGTTTTTGTGAGAACGCGGCCATCTATAGAGTGGACATGTAATATAAACTCACAATGTTGATATGTGGATAAGTGTTGTGGATAACATTTAAGGAGGTTATGCACATTGTGAATATCTCAGTTGTGACAGTTGGGAAATTAAAAGAAAAATACTTGAAGCTCGGGATAGATGAATACACAAAGAGATTAGGAGCTTATGCAAAAATCGAGCTAATCGAAGTAGCAGATGAAAAAGCACCTGAGCAAGCAAGCGAGGCTGAAATGAAGCAAATAAAAGACAAAGAAGGAGAACGGATTTTAGCAAAAATTCATCCTGATACGCATGTTATTGCTCTGGCGATAGAAGGAAAGATGCTCACATCAGAGCAACTAGCAGACAACCTTGATAAGCTTGCTACATATGGAAAAAGCAAAATTGCCTTTGTTATAGGAGGATCTTTGGGCTTAAGTGATGAAGTGATGAAACGAGCGAATGAGAGTCTATCTTTTTCGAAGATGACGTTTCCCCATCAGTTAATGAAGTTGGTGTTAGTGGAGCAGATATATCGGGCGTTTCGGATTAATCGGGGTGAACCGTACCATAAGTAAATGAGGTTTTTTTTGCTTTGATGAGATATATGAACTCATATTAAAAAAGTAATAGGTAAAGAGACTTTTATTAACAAGAGGTAAATGAGACTTGATAAAAAATAAACAGGTCTCATTTAATGATATAAATTTAATAGTAAATACTTTGGCAAAAGGGGGATAGGAAGTAGTCATTGCAAAATGTTGTCTTATTTTAAAAAAGCCTATGAAAGTGAATTTAAACGCTGTATGTTGTATATAAGTTCCACTTGTATATAAAACATTTTGTATAAATTTAGAATAGTAGAAAAATGTATTTGACATTAGACTTAATGTAAAATAATATCTTTATATGTCAAAAATTAAATAGCTTATCATGAGAGACTAAGGGACAGGCCCGATGACGTCCAGCAACCATCATTTTATGAAAGGTGCTAATTCCTGCAGAGTGTTTCATTCTGAGAGATAAGGGTTAGATTAAAGCCTCTTTCCGATTGAAGGGGGCTTTTTTGTATATAAAGGGGGATTAAGAGAGAAGAGGTAAAGTATAGGATAACTATCTTCACAGATTGGTAGGGGTGGGAAATTTACTTTGATCTAAATAAACTAGAATCTATATAGATAGATTACTGTAATCAGCGTTAAAAAAGAGAGGATTGGTATTTAAGAACCAGAATGATAATAGAAGCGGTTTAATATCTAGTAATCCCTGAAATAATATTTTATTCAAAAAACATGGGACTTCGCTTCTATATATTTAGGAAAAATATAAATATAGTATTGCTTTTTTCAACATTAAATTGATTTATTACTTTATATAAAAAAAGGAGCTTTAAAAAATGAAAAGAAAATATTACTTACTTGTATCCATGTTTTTACTATTAGGTGTAATTGGAATATTAAATGGTTGTTCGTCAAACGAAGCAACTAGTGTAACTGACAATCAAGTAATTCTAGTAGGAACACAAAATGATTATCCTCCTTTTGCATTTGCAGATGAGAACAACGAACTTACAGGATATGATGTAGAAGTTGTCAAAGAAATTGATAAAAGATTGGATGGTTATACATTCGAGTTCGTTGCCACCCCTTGGGATAGTATGTTTCTTGCACTAGAGTCAAATAAAATTCAGGCAATAGCAGATCAAGTAGCGAAAACACCGGAACGTGAGGAAAAGTACTTATTTACCGATGAATCTTATTTTGCAGCAGAAACGGTTATTGTTGTGAAAGCAGGCAGAGAAGATATTCAAACATTAGAGGATTTAGAAGGCAAGAATGTTGGAGCTTTAGCAGGAGATTCTTATACATTATTGCTAGAAGAACATAACAAAAAAGTAGATAATAATATTGTTTTAAAGTATAGCGAAAGTGGAAACCCTTCGGAAATTTTGCAAGATGTACAAAACGGTCGTATAGATGCCTATGTAAATGATCCTATTATGATCAATACAGTTTTGGAAAAGTATGATTTAGATGTAGAAATTGTGGGACAGTCTCTAGTTAATGATAACATGGGAATCGTATTCAAGAATGAGGAGCAGGGCGTGAAGTTAAAGGCACTAATTGATCCTATTCTGAAACAACTTAAGGAAGATGGTACGTTAGTTGAACTGTCAAAAAAATGGACTGGTGGAGAATATATCCCTGAATAAGTTTGGAGAAGGAAAGATAAAATGGAGAATTTACTAGATATTAATTATTTAATAGAAAGCTTTCCTGCTATTATCTCACGGCTACCTATTACAGTAGGGATAGCTGTAGGTTCATTAATTTTGGGTTTATTTATTGGGATTGGTACAGCACTTATAAAAATATATAGAGTTCCAGTATTAAGGGTAATTTCTTCTTTATATATATCTTTTATCAGAGGAACTCCTCTATTAGTTCAAATTTATCTTGTATTTTACGGAATACCTAAGATTATTTACTATTTACAGACTGAATATGGGTGGCTTCAATACGTAGATGTTAATATAATAGCCCCTGAAGTATATGCATTATTAGCATTTTCTATTAATTTGGGTGCTTATTTGTCTGAAACAATTAGGTCTGCTATTGAGTCGGTTGATCGTGGGCAATTTGAAGCTGCTAAATCTATAGGTATGAGCCCTACACAAATGATGCTTAAAATTATTTTCCCACAGGCTTTGGCAGTAGCAATACCTAACATTGGAAATGTGTTTATTAGTTCGATTAAGGACACTTCTCTTGTTTTTATTATTGGTGTTATAGATATTATGGGACAAGCCAAAATTCTCGGTTCTCGTGGGTTAGCATTCTTTGAGGTGTATATTGCTGTATCTATTATCTACTGGATTCTTTGTATTATAGTTGAGAGATTGCTAGTTAAAATAGAGAGGCGAGCTCGTAGATATGAAAGAGGGATTGCTTCATGATTAAGTTGGAAAATATTCATAAGTACTATGATAGCCAGCATGTGCTAAAGGGGATTAACCTTACCGTTAATAGAGGAGAGGTTGTTTCTATTTTAGGTCCAAGTGGCTCAGGTAAATCAACACTTTTACGATGCATTAATTTCTTGGAGCAGCCTACTAGTGGAATCGTTGAGGTTAGTGATAAAAGAGTAAATGTTGAATCAGCAAGTAAGACAGATATTTTTTCTTTAAGAACTTCGACAGGAATGGTCTTTCAACAATATAATTTATTTAAAAATTTAACAGTGTTACAAAATGTGATGATTGGTTTAACAAGTGTTAAGCAAATGAATAAGGATGAAGCTAAAAAGATAAGTATAGATATTCTTGAAAGAGTTGGCTTAAATAATAGGTTAAGTCACTATCCAGCACAGCTATCGGGCGGGCAACAACAAAGGGTTGGTATTGCTCGGGCACTTGCACTCAATCCAGAAGTTTTATTGTTTGACGAACCGACTTCCTCTCTTGATCCAGAGTTAGTTGATGAAGTTTTGACAACTATAAAAGGTGTAGCAAATGAAGGAAATACGATGTTAATTGTTACACATGAGCTTAATTTTGCACGTGAGATCTCTGACCGTGTAATATTTATGGAAGACGGTACTATTATTGAAGAGGGAACTGCTGAACAAATCTTTAATAATCCTAGTGTTGAAAGAACGAAGAAATTTTTAAGTAAAGTAATTAGGAACTAATAAAAGATATTAAAATGAGTTAAGACATGGGAAGGAGAGTAAGAAGTGAACCCAATAGAACAAATTTTGAATAACTTTCCTATCATAATTATAGACGGAGCAATGGCTACAGAGCTTGAGAAGTATGAATGTAATTTGAATGATCGTTTATGGTCAGCAAAAATATTAATGGAAAATCCGGAATTAATAAAGAAGGTTCATCTAGATTATTTTAAAGCAGGTGCAGATTGTGCTATTACTGCTAGCTACCAGGCGACTATTGAAGGGTATAAAGAAAGAGGGTTGACTGAGGAAGAGGCAATTGGATTGATCAAAAAGTCTGTTCAAATTGCAGCAGAGGCTCGTGACGAATTTTGGACAGAGTTAAATGATAAGTCTAACAGACCGAAACCGTTAGTTGCAGCCTCTGTAGGTCCATATGGCGCTTTTCTTGCAGATGGCTCTGAATATCGTGGTAATTATTCTTTAAACGAAGATGAATTAGTGACCTTTCATAAAGAAAGGATAAGGGTATTGGTTGAAGCGGGGGCAGATATTTTAGCGTGTGAAACAATTCCTTGTCTTGTAGAAGCTAAAGCAATTACAAGGGTACTAAAGGAATTCTCAGGGGTTTATGCTTGGTTCAGTTTTAGTGCAAAGGATGACTACCACATAAGTGATGGAGAAAAAATTTCCAGTTGTGCGGAGTGGTTAGATGGAGAAGAGCAAGTAGCTGCGATTGGTATAAATTGTTCATCACCACACTTTATAGAGTCTTTAATTAAAGAGATAAAAAGTCGAACTTCTAAACCGATAATTGTTTATCCTAATTCAGGTGAAGAATATGATGCAACAAGTAAGACATGGGGTGATGAGTCTTTAACAAATCATTTTACCTCTAACACACAACGTTGGTATGAAGCTGGTGCCCAAATAATCGGAGGTTGTTGTAGAACAAACCCTGAGGATATTACAGCCATTACTATATGGGCTCGTAAATGAGGTAGTAATAATAATAGGTTAAAGAGGGGTCAGACATCCATATGGAGGGTCCGATCCCTCTTTATCTAACAGGTTTATTGGGCGTTTAGGATCAGATTTAAACTGGTCACTTTAACACAAAAACTATTAAGTAAACCAGTAACATATGTCTTAAGGTATGTTAGATTCGCTTAACTGAAATGGCTTCACGTATTTTTTTGAGAGCGTTTTGACCTTCAATTCCTTTATTTATTAAGATGTTTACGTAAAGTACGTCAATAAGTGTAAGTTGGGCAAGGCGTGATGACAACGCTTCAGAGCGGTAGTCGGTCTCCTCAGAAACGGTATATAAAGGAATATCTACAGCACTACTTAGTGGAGACTTTGCATAGTTTGTGATCGCAACAGTTTTTGCACCAGTAGATTTAACCACGTTTAAAACATGTAAAATGTCCTTCGTTGATCCAGAATGAGAAATAAATACTGCACAATCTTTCTCAGTCATTTGTGAAGCTTTTAATAGTTGGAAGTGATTATCCGTTACAGTATTTACTTTTAAACCAGTACGTATTAATTTGTGATAAGCATCTAGAGCTATAATACTTGAGCCCCCACTCCCAAAAAACTCAATAGAATTAGCAGAAACGAATGCATCTACCGCTAACATCATTTGTTCATCATTAAAAACTGCCAAAGTGTCTTCAATTGTTTTTATATTGGAGCGAAAAACTTTTGAGGAAATTGTCCCCAATGTATCGCCTTCATTTACTTTTTCATGAATATCAGTAAGTGGTGTTACAACTTCAGAAGCAAGTGCAATTTTCATCGCTTGATAACCTTTAAATCCAATACGTGTACAGAAACGAAAAACCGTAGAATCTGCAACATTTAAAACTTCTGCTAACTGATTAATTGAAAAATGTATAATTTTTTTTGGATTATCTAGTATATAATCTGCAATTTTTCTTTCCGTTACGCTAAATTTAGGATAGTGTGAGCGAACACTGGCTAAACATAGCTGTTGTTTTTTTCCCATCGGTCATCTCTCCTATAATTGCTTTCTTTATATTATACTAGAGTTGAGATGCAAAAAAAATTTTTAGTATTACTTCTAAAGAAAAAAATTTTTAAAAGGTGCTGTTTAAGTGGTAGGATGACAGTTGTGTTATTCCTGGGTTAAAAACCTTATTAAAAATAAAAAGGTAGTGAATATACGTGTCAAATGAAATGTTAATTCTCATTGCTTTAGCAGGATTTTTTTTCCTCTTGTTTTTAGTCATTAAAATAAAATTACATGCATTTGTTGCTTTATTATTAGTTAGTCTAATTGTTGGTATTTTAGCAGGCATGCCTTTAAACGATGTAGTGCACTCGATGCAAGAAGGAATGGCTGGAACACTTGGATACATAGCAGTTGTAATTGGTTTAGGAGCAATGTTTGGTCATATGATTGAAATTTCGGGTGGAGCTGAACGTATAGCTCAAACTATGATTAAAAAGTTTGGTGAAGGTAAAGCACAATGGGCACTTGGTTTTACAGGATTTTTTGTTGCCATTCCAGTATTCTTTGATGTTGGTTTTATCATTTTAATTCCTATTGTTTATGGATTGGCAAAGAAAACAGGTAAATCATTATTATACTATGGTTTGCCATTGTTAGCGGGTTTAGCTGCAACACATAGTTTTATTCCACCAACACCCGGTCCAATTGCTGCAGCTAATTTAATTGGGGCAGAATTAGGTTGGGTTGTTCTTTTTGGAATCATAGCTGGAATTCCTGCTATGATTATCGCAGGACCACTATTTGCTAAATTTATCTCAAAAAAAATACATGTAGATGTTCCAGAATTCATGAATTTAGAAGAAGTGGAATATGAAAAAGAATTACCGAGCTTTAATCTTGTGGCCACTCTAATTCTCATTCCTTTAGTATTAATTTTACTGAATACAATTTCAGGTTTATTAATGGAAGAGAGCAGTATAATACGCGAGATCTTAACCTTTCTTGGTCATCCATTTGTTGCTTTAATCATTGCAACGATACTAACGTTCATTCTTCTTGGTACTAAACGAGGATATTCTCGTCAAGAAATTCAAGATATTGCTTCTAGAGCGTTAGAACCGGCAGGTATGATTATTTTAATAACAGGTGCTAGTGGAGTTTTTAAGCAAGTATTAATTGATTCAGGCGTTGGAGATGTACTAGGGATAATGATGGCAGATTCAGCATTACCACCGATTTTCCTTGCTTTTATTACTGCTGCAGTAGTTCGAATTGCAATAGGTTCAGCAACAGTTGCGATGATAACAGCTGCAGGGTTAACAGCTCCTCTAGTGTCCGTTCTAGGTTTAGATGGCCCAGTACTAGGGTTATTAGTTATTGCTATTGCCTCAGGAGCAACTGTACTCTCGCATGTGAATGACTCTGGCTTTTGGTTAATAGGGCGTTTCCTTGGGTTAAGTGTAAAAGATACATTAAAAACTTGGACAGTTATGGAAACAATAATCGGCCTTGTCGGGTTTACTGTAGTTTTATTACTTGCAATGATTATTTACTAATTCCATTTTTTCATTGTACTAACGATAAAAGTGGTCTTTTCTTTTAAATATTTATATAAACCTTATGATCATATTCAACTTTGTGCATAGTGTTATGACGGTGAACTTTACGACAAGTAAGCATAAAGTCATTTTCAGTGGATACGTCAAGATAGTAGTTAAAACAATTCTTATTATAAATTAATAAAGTTTGGCAAAGTAAAATATACAAACCGTCATTATTAGAGTGACGGTTTGTATATTTTAATAGAGTATTAAGGTTATATTAGAATATAATTAATAAGAACTACTAGTAGGTAAGATCAATAAGTAAGGGAGTAATGATAGTTGAAGATTACTAGAATTTTATTATATGTTTTTGTACTACTAAATATTGTAGGGTTACTTTATTGGATTACTACAATGGTAATTGACATTTTTACTTAATAAAATATGAGTTAAGAATTACTAAGCAACTTTTCTTTGTTAGGTGACATAGAGACGGTTGTTTCTTTTTTATTTCGATTGATAGTGAATAGAGTTGCTAATTTAAAATGCTTATCTAGACTGAAATGATATAGATTTTTTCTGAAAATAATTAATGAAAATGCATTTGTATAAAGGACAAGGCTAATTAAATTCATATTTCCAGAAAGGATAAAGTTAATGTGCATAAAAAGACAAACAAGGATAGAGGGTATGGTGAATAAACCCACTACTAGAAATAGACCAAGTATAATTTGAACAATTGGTATAACATAGTTGAAAATTATTACATGTTCCAAAACTACATTCTCTATGAAAATTTTATAAAAGTTTGGGACATTAGAATTTTGTAATGCCCCCATCAGATACTCGCTCAAAAATAACCCTGGTTCTTTAAACCATGATCTTTCGGTAAGTTTAGTTACCCCTGCTAATAACCAACCTATTCCAAAAAGCACACGCATTAAAACAATTAGAGATGGAAGCACTCTTATATTTTTAGAAATTTTCATTTACTACTCCTCCTTAGTTCTATTGTTTCCTTAAGGTATATATTTTTCCTTAGGGAAACTTTTCAGGTAAAAAAATTTACTTGAACTTCGTTGTTTAGGTTAAAACTTTTATTTTGTTATTTACCTTAATGAATCATATGTCTTATCGGCTAAAAAGTTTCCTTTACATTAAAAAGTTTACCAAATGCAAAAAATAATGTAAATAACTATTTATATAAATCTGTAGGTACTAAGGTTTATGAGATTCATTCAATTAATAAAAATTATAAAAGCTACGTTTGACCTCACATTCAGTCGGGAATTAACAAATAAAATCATGCCGGTAACACACCTGAACCAGCAAGTGAAAAAGAGGGTGGATTTAAGCATTATCAAGAGAAAAAGAAGTAGGCATCCAGTCGGAGATTTTAAGTGATAAATTAGGAGTGGTAAAGAGCTCTGATGGCACAGAATTGGAAGTCAACCATACTTTCAAAACATGGTGCTTTTAGAAAAAATTTAGGATTGAGAGTGTGGTGAGGAAATCATTACCACAAGTGATTCATAAAGGATGGAGAGTACAAAAAGGTTAAAAATGGCTTTACATGGGCATTTGTGATAGTATTTACAGCAATATGAAAAGAGGAAGTGAGCTTAAATGATAAACATTACGATTCCAACACCGAATGTTTCCATTACGAAACAGGACGATCCAGAGCTAAGTAATATTTATGGATTTACTGATTTTCACCTGATTCCAAGAGATAAGGGTGGTATTTTCATGTTTTATAATAATAATGAGGAATTATTATTCGTCGGCAAAGCAAGAAAATTAAGACCAAGAATAAAAAAACATTTTGAGGATACGGTATCGGCGATCAAAATGCATAGAGATGAAGTTAGTAAAATTGACGTTTGTATTATTGAAGAACCTGTTAATAGAGAAATCTATGAAACGTATATTATTAATGAACTCAAGGCGAAGTACAATGTAGACAAAGTCTTTTTTAAGTAAAAGCCCTCTTAGTCAGAAGCAAAAGAGCAGTCAGGTAGGTCTGATCTAAGAAAGTTCAACTTCTTAGATCAGACCTTTTTAACGTATTTCTTGGAATTTAGATGTTTCTCTTCAATTAGTTGTTACCAATTTACACATTTACCGGCCATTCGCCAACAAACTCAACCTCATTATAAGCAAAGAAGTTAGTCAAAATCTTATCACGATCATCGAGGAAAAGCTGATCAGCAACGGCAGATACAAGCTTCGGTATGCCAAATCTCATACCGGAAAGGGCAGAGGCTGAAATCCCACAACTGATCAAAGCTGAATAGTTAAAAGCGAACAGACCATGCAAGCTCTTGCAGCCACTTTCATCACGACTTACAAAAGCAAAACCAGGGCTTAAGTAAGGGTGTGCATCGAGCACAGGATTGGCCACTTCAGTCGGAGCATCATAACGATCTCCCCAGCGGGCAATGTGGCTTTCGACAAGCTTTAGCTCTGGACGTAAAGCCGGATCGGTAAGAAGACCGGTACTGACGATCAAAAAATCAAAGCTGAATGTGCCTTGAGGTGTAGTCACGACTGCACCATTACCTCTAGCCTCAACATCAAGCCATGGCGCACCTAAGTGTAGGTGAAAACCACTCCACGAGGTCGCACGTTCAAATGTATCATTAGTAGGGGGCTGATTGTGCTTAAAAAAATGAGCGATAGCCGCATATTTGTCGGCATCTACTAAGGCATGGAAACGTTCGATCATGCCAGAACCTTCCATCTGACGAATTGGGTTGATACGCGGCATTTCCTTGCGACGAACAAAGACATGCGCCTCAGCGACACCTTCTGATAACGCGAAATTGGCATTATCAAAGGCGGAGGCACCACCGCCTAAAATAGCAATCTTTTTACCCTTGAGCATGCCGAAATCAATCGTTTCAGAGGTGTGAGCATAAAGATGAGCAGGTAATTTATCAGCAATCATTGGCGGGACATGCCATTCGCCGCCTCCCTGAATACCAGTCGCTAAGATGACCTTGCGCGCTAGTAATGTGTTAGATGGTGCTCCCGCTCCTTCGATATGCAGGCGGTGAATGCCTTCTTCTACAGGTTCAACCAAGCCAAGCTTCACCTCATTGATGACAGGTAGATTAAGTACGTTTCGATACCAGCGTAGGTAGTTCATCCAGTCGCCTCGTGGAATCTTATCGATCTCTTCCCAGCTCTCTGGTCCGAATTGTTCTTCCCACCATGAGCGGAAGGTTAGAGAAGGAACGCCAAGGTCGATCGAAGTCAAATGCTTTGGCGTTCGTAACGTTACCATACGAGCATAGGTTTCCCACGGTCCTTCTAATCCTTCACTGTTTTCATCAATGACGAGGATGTTGGATACCCGTTCGCGTAAAAGGCCAAATGCTGTGCCTAAGCCACTTTGACCACCTCCGACGATTACGACATCATAGACATGTCCTTCAGGATGGTTGAGTGGGCGTACCCAATCCCGGCCACCGTAGGCGAGATAAGAAAGATCGGTTTTCACTTGTTCGTTTAAAGTCTCTAAACTCATGATTATTCATTCCTTTCAACGTCGTCTATAAGACAGATTCCCAATCCTTGTTTCTTATATTTAAACTTTCCGTACGTACAGTTACACTTGTTCCCTTGCGCATATCGTAGCACTTTTATCAATTTTATTGCATGTTCACTTTGTCTAAAATCTATACTTTTATTTGTTTAATATAACTAGTGGATCTTCTTAAAAAGCTACTGAAAGGAAATAAGGAAACGAAAGCACATTACAATAAGTGAGATTTACGATGTTAGATAATTAGACAAGGAATGTCTAAGGTGAAAGAATAATGAGGCCCCTTAACGTAGTAGCCTGAATGGTTTATCTATTATTTAAAGAGTTTAGTAGTTTATATGATAGCAGAAGAAAAAGAATCATGTTGATTAGAAGGTAGAAAAGCTTACAGCAAAGAAATTCCTCATCACTTTGCTGTAGTTAGTAACGCTATACACAACATACGACCACGCTGTTAACCGAACTTTGATTTCCTGAAATAACTGAATCATCTTCAATAAGCCAAATGACCAACCTCGCTTCAAACGTACTGGGGGTCAGGAATTTTTTAAAATAGGGTGCATCGGTTATTTTGACCATAATCTCTGCTGGAATGCCCTCAGGTTCGATGATATTGCGTCCAATTGTATCAGCAAATAATAAGAGTCACCCACTAATTAAAATCGCTACAGGGATGAATAATTGATTTCTAGGGCCTACTTGATTTTTGGGAATTTATGGAGCCGTTAAGCTGATAAAGGCAAAGCCTCCTGCTTCAGAGTTAATTCCGATAATACAAGGATCAGCTAAATCATTATGTGTGATTCCTTGTAAACTCGGCCCAGAGTAAGCGAGTATATACCTGCTAACAACGTAATAATAATACGTGGCTAGCGCACAGAAAATAACACAAACTTCTCTTTCCCCATTCGAAGCGATTATTTTCATCCTCCACGCTTACTAAGATATGGATATTTTAACAGTATCGAACTTAAACACAAGCAAGACACACCAATTTCTCCAATTATTTAAGTAGTGAACGATTTGCTAGTTTGACTGACATTCAGTAGAATAGGGATGAGTTTTTACGTTTTGAAAAGAGGGTAATCTAATGAATAAACAATCTATATATGGGTTAACATTTGACCGTTTAGCGTCTTGGCTTTTGGAGCGTGGTCATAAAAAGGGCCGTGCACAACAAGTATGGGATTGGCTTTATAGAAGGCGTGTAACGGAATTTTCTGAGATGGTCGATGTAAACAAAGACTGTATCGACGTGTTAAAGGAACATTTCGCGATTCAAACATTGCGTGAGCATACGAAGCAAGAATCGGCAGATGGAACGATTAAGTTTTTGTTTACATTACGTGATGGCAATTTAATTGAAACAGTCTTAATGAGGCATAAATATGGCTTAAGTGTCTGTGTTACGACACAAGTTGGCTGTAACATTGGCTGTAGTTTTTGTGCGAGCGGCTTGCTAAAAAAAGATCGTGACTTATCAAGTGGTGAAATTGTTGAACAGATTATGAAAGTTCAATTTCATTTTGATCAAGTAGGCAAGGGCGATCGGGTGAGTCATATTGTTGTGATGGGAATTGGAGAGCCGTTTGATAATTTTGATAACATGGTCGATTTCTTAGAAATTGTAAAAGATCAAAAAGGTCTTGAGATTGGTCCAAGACATATTACCGTATCAACGAGTGGTCTAGCTGATAAAATTTATGAGTTTGCCGATATGAAATTACAAGTAAATTTAGCGATCTCTCTGCATGCTCCGAACAACGAATTACGGACACGAATTATGAAAATAAATCGCGCTATTCCACTAGAAAAATTAATGCCAGCAATTGACTATTATGTGGAAAAATCGAATCGACGGATTACGCTTGAGTACATCTTACTAAAAGACGTGAATGACCAAAAGGAACATGCACTTGAGTTAGCTGATTTGATTGGCGACAGACGCTCTTATGTGAACTTAATTCCTTACAATCCTGTTGATGAACATAGCCAATACCAAAGAAGTGAAGAGGAAACTGTGTTGGCATTTTATGATAGATTGAAGAAAAAGGGGATCAATTGTGGGATCCGTATTGAACACGGAACGGATATTGATGCTGCTTGTGGTCAGTTACGAAGCAAGCAAATGAAAGAAGGTCAAAGCTAATAATAAACGTATTGATCTTAGTTAATTCTGTTTAAAAAAATCCATAGCCTCTTAGCAATGAGCACCGCCGTTGCTTTGTTTTAAAGCCTGCTATCAGTGAGTTGCTCAATCCGCAGGCACGCAACATGCGGAGCCATTGCGCTTCCTCGAAGTTCTTTTTAAGGTCGGTTTTTACCTTTTTCAGTGCCTTCTTTTCAATGGTACGAGCAATGATCATATGCTTATAGTAAATCAACAAAGCCAAGTGCTTCAAAACAATCGGACAGTTAGTAGCCGCTTATAAGCAGCTACGTCCTTATTCACTTGCTGTCAGGGGCAATTGAATAGTAATTTCTGTCCCTTTATTTAGCACACTTTGAATGGTAATGTCTCCTCCTGCGCCTTTAATAATTCGTTTGCAAACAGGTAATCCTAGTCCAGTTCCATCCTCTTTTGACGTAAAAAAAGGCGTAAATACTTGCTTTAATACGTCTTGAGTCATGCCTGCTCCGTTATCCTTCACTTTAATGCAACATATATAGCCATGTTTCTCTAATAAAAGTGTTATTTGGCCCCCATTATCCATTGACTCAAGTGAGTTTTTTACTAAATTTAAAATGACTTGTTTGATATGATCTTTTACACACAAAATCGGTAATGTGTCTGCTGTTGAGTGAAAGAATAATTCAACATTTTTGTAATTGGTTTCTGATTCAATGATGGGCAAAATTTCTGCAATGATATCGTTTGCGTTATAGATGTTTATGGCCTGGGCTGTAGGTTTTCCTAACAATAGTAATTCGCTAACGATCGAATTAATCCGATTTACTTCATCTAAAATAACAGTAAAATATAGCTGTTCTTGTTCATCTTTATGCTTTTCACGTAATAGTTGAACTAAGCCCTTAATACCAGTTAATGGGTTTCTGATCTCATGAGCGGTACTTGCTGCTAAATTTTCAACCAATTTCATTTTTTGAATTTCATTCTGTTCTTTTTCCTTTTTTACATGACGCTGCAAAAGGTAATATTGGATTAGCAAAAACGCAATATGACTCACAATAAGACAAATAGGTAGGTATAAAAGGAAGATATTCTTGAATCGACTGCTTTCCGCTGGTGTTACATGAGCTGTAACTGTCCAAGGAAGTCGTTCAACAGTAATGCTAGAGGTGATGGTGTTTGGTTCCGCCAAGTTTGGTCTTGTTTTAATAAGAGTTGCTCCTTGTGAGTCAGTGATTGTTATATTCTCATTTGTTAAGCTCTGCTCAATTTTAATTTGTAGATGATCTAATCGTAAGCTAGCGATAAGCAATCCTTCTATATCGTCATTATAAACTGCTGGAGTTGCAATCGTAATGATGTTTCGTCCCGTAACTCTTCCTTTGTGAGCCTCTGAAATGCTTGTCATTCCTGTCCGGAGAGCCTCTTGGAAATACTCCCTATCAAAAATATTAACGGGGGAGGGGAGATCGTTTGTTCCTATTATCAAGTCCCCTTCAGGATTAGCCCAATAAAAACCAGAAAATCGTATATCCTTTTCCTGTGTCGATAGTAATATATGTTCAAATTGATTGAGTTCTTTGCGCTGAATGTGAATAAACGTCGCAAGCATTTCGAGACGTCCAATCGTTTCCCCAATAAAATTGTCAATTTGGTTTGCATGGAAAGTAGCATACCACTGGGCTTCATTTGTATATACTTGCTTTAGTTCTCGCGTTTGTTGAACAGTCAACAAATAGCTAATAACTATGGCTGGAAGAATAGTAATAAGAACATAGATAAGAAGATTTTGTTTGGAGAAAAATGACTTTAGTGATGGAAGGCTCATGATGAGTACTCCTTTGTATGTTGTAATGTATTAGTAGAATAAGCCTTGTTTAATTATATCATTGAAGGGTAGCTGTTTATACAAAAATTGATAAGTAGTTTTCAAGTGTCTTTGATTGTAATGAGCATGTATAACAGAGTTATAGGATGAGCATAAGTGTAAGAGATGGGGGAGAGGAGAGCGGAAAAGTATAATTCCAAAAATGTATACATTTTTGGATACAAGTATACAGATGGTACACTTAGTGTATGCATTATTGTGTTCATGTATGCAAATCGGTATACATGCCGGTATGACAATGTGTGTACGACTTCGTATTCATGTAAACTTATTTGTGTACTTGTGTTCTTGATTGTATACAATTAAGAACGTTGACAAATCCACTACCCTGTTTTACTAAAACAAGTAAAAGCTGAAATTTTAAAAAAGTTAGTTCAAATGCAAGGTGTGATTTTTATATGAGTAACTCTAGTATGGAAGTCATTAAAGAGTTGTTCCTACTGAATTGGGTAACGGTTATGTTTTTATCTTTTCAATTATTCGATTATGATTTGCAAGTGATCGAATCGTTAGCTAGCAATAAGCAAACCTTCTCCGTCGTCATTATAAAATGCTGGAGTGACAATTGTGATAATCGTACGCCGAGTAATCCTTCCTATATGAGGTTCTAATATACTTGTCATTCCAGTTTGGAGATCCTCTTAAAATACTCTCTATCAGAAAATATTGACGGGAGAAGAGAGAATGTTTGTTGTTATTATCAAATCCTCATCAGGTTTAGTTCAATAAAAACAAGAAAATGCGAACATCTTTTTTCTGTGTCTTAAGTAAGGTATCATTTGCAAACTAATTTAGTTCTTTCGTTTGCTGTTCGGTCAGCCAATAACTAGTGATTAGGGCTGGTAGAAGGGTAATAAGTAAATAGATTAGAAGCTTTCATTTGGAGAACAACGATTTTAGTCTCCTTTGTTTGTTGTAATTCAATAAAAGCATAAGTTGTTGTTTGATTAGAATGAATGTATTAGATAGAGGAGAAAAGAGAGAAGAGTATTATTTATAATGTATACATTTCTGTAAACAAGTATGCAACAACGTATGCATGTGTGCAATAACGTATACATGATACATATCAACGTGTTTACGATTTTGTATACAAGTAAACGTCTTTGTGTTCTTATATTCTTTTTGTGTACAACTTTAGGATCATTGACGAATCTACTGACCTATTATACTATTCAAGTAGTGGTAAAATTTAGTTGAAAAACCAATAATCCAAGTGAAAGGTATGATGATTATATGAGTAGATCTAGAATTGCAGCTATTGATGTAGGCAATGATTCTGTTAAAGCGTTATTTGGGAAAGCTGACTTTGAACTAAACATTCCAAATGTCATTGCAAGAGATAGAGAAGATAGACCGGTTATTGGGATAGAGGAATTAAATGATAAAGATCCTTTAGACGGAATTCATATTCGCGTTCACTCCCCTGCCCTAAAAGAAAACAATGCGATTTACCGTGTTGGTAACTTAGCGACAAAGAGTGACAATGCTGCTGAATTAGATCCTGGGAGTAGCAAATCTGAAGAAGATCAAACATTGGTCATGTTATTTGCTTCTTTAGCGTTAGATGCAGTGAGCGAAGAAAATGCACAGTTGTTTAAAAAGACGAATAATGTGATTGATGCCAATTACACACTTGGGACAGGCCTACCTCTTCGTGAAGTAAAAGAAGGCAAAGATGTAGGATACCGCTCACGTTTAGTGAGTTCGGTTCATCAAGTTGAATTTTTAGTGACACCTAAATACCAAGGGTTAAAGGTAAATATTAAGTTTGATCAAATGAAAGTATATCCAGAAGGTTTTGCTGCCTATATTAACTTAGTGATGGATAAAAATTTGAATATCATTAATCGAGATTTAGTAGATAAGAGAATCTTGATCCAAGACATCGGTGGATTATCTACGGATATTGCAGTAATCAAAAATCGTAATGTTGATGATGATAAGGCGCAGGGCTTCAATCTTGGAGTATCTGAATCGTTAGAAGCGATCCGTGAAGAAATCAGAACGAAGCACGGTGTTGAATTAGACAGTCGTAGAGATGTCGTTGAAATAATTACGAAGAAGCACGACCGAAACCATATTATGGTTAAAGGTAGTCGGACAAGCGTCCATGATATAACAGATCGAATTCTTTTAGAATTAGCGAAGAAACAATATCGTCATTTACGCAATGTATGGCAAAAAAATTCGCAAACAGAGATTTGTTATTTTGTCGGGGGCGGGGCAATGGTCTTAAAAGATTATCTCAAAACGCTTAATAATAGTTTGGATGGCTATAATATTGGCTTCTTTGAAGATGAGAAAGAAAGCATTTGGATGATGGCAAATGCTTATTATAAATTAATTGCTGCTTTTGATCGAAAGAATAACAAAGAAACAGACAAAAAAGCAGTAAAAAATTAATAGGGTGATCTTATGACAAAAAAGGGGATGACTGGAATTCAGAGGGGGCAGGCGATTACATTCCGTCTCCCCTCTAATACACCTGATCATATCATCAAGCAATTGCAAAAGTTAAAAGAAACAGAAAGAAGAAATTTTTCAAGTAAAATTGCTGAATTTACGTTAGAAGGAGTGAGTAACTCCCTTTCAAAAGAGAAAGAAACGGTTACGATTCCACTTCCTAGACCATTAAACAAGGAGCAACGTAGCTGGCTGAGGCATTCTCATTCTGAAGCTTTGCTCGGAAATGTTGTCTACCAATTGTTAGCGGATCCAGTGCGAGCGACTTCTATTTTAGCATCGCTCACTAGCAATGCAATTGATATTGATGAAGCCCTCTATCTTCAAGAAAGTGAAATGGTTCAGTCCATCCATTCAGACCGGTTCTCTCCTTTACTTGAGCAAGAGTCAAATCAATTTGAAGAAGAGCCAATCGGCAATGAACGAGAGGATCTTGAAGATGATTTGCTTGATTTTGACTTTGATAAGGCAAGACAAGAGTTAGCTTCTACTGATGAGAGTCAGGAAGAAGAAGCGGAGGAAGAAGATCCAGAAGATTTACTAGGAGATTTTCTAGATGCAATGAATAAGTAAGTCGGTTATGTTGAACGTGAGCAATGCTTGGAATTGCTTTGGGAATAAAGAAAGACGAACTATTAAAACCGTGTCATGCGTAGGTCCAATCTATGTCTAACACGGTTTTATTTATTTAGGAAAAACAACTGCTCTGGAGGAAGATAAACGCTAAGATTCTCACTCTTGATAAGATCGATTTGACTACTAGGAATTGTAGCTTTAATAAAAATAGCATTAACTTGAACTGTTATACTCGTTTGGTGAATGCCTGTTACAATATCAACGATTTTGAAATCAAATGAATTTTCCACTTGGACTGTTTTTTCTATAAATTGAATAGTACCAGCATGAATACCTATATAGCTAGGTTGCTTTTTTAATGGTTTCTCTAGAACGTTAAGTTGGATTCCTTTAATGATACAGGTCGTTTCATCTTCGGTTATGTTTAATGAGTCAATGGGATAGAGGTTTTTACAGCCAATGATTGTAGCAGCTGTAACGTTTACTGGCTTATTAAAGACTTCTTTCTTTTCTCCTGCTTGGACAATTCTTCCTTTATCATAGATAAGGACATGATCACATAGTCGGTAAGCTTCTTCCATATCATGTGTAACGAGTAATACGACGCCTGAATAGTGCTGTTTTATAATCGTTAACAGTTCCTGCTCAAGGAGATGCTTTACGTGATGGTCGAGAGCAGAAAAAGGTTCATCAAGCAATAATAATGCTGGTTCTGTTATTAATGTCCGCGCAAGTGCAACGCGCTGTTGCTGACCGCCAGAAAGCTGATTAGGGTAATGGTTTTCGTAGCCGATTAGTTGAACTTTCTTAAGCATGCGGGCTACTTTTTCCTTCTTTTCAGATTTCTTTCCATATTTAAGTCCATAGGCAATATTTTGATGAACCGTTAAATGGGGAAACAAAGCGTAATGTTGAAACACATAGCCGACATTGCGGTCTTTCGTTTTCACATTAATCCGCTTATTCGCATGGAAGAATGGTTGTTGATCCAAAACAATTTCACCAAGATCTGGCGTTTTGAGACCAGCAATACACTGCAACGTAACACTCTTCCCGCAGCCAGAAGGACCAATAATGCCAGTAATTCCATTTGCGATGCTAAAATCAGTATCTAAATTAAAGTGGTTGAACGTTTTTGTAATCGAAACTTTCAGCATTTCGTTACTTCCTTTCTCTAGAACCTTTTTTCTCTAAACGGTTGAGAATATAAAGGACTCCAATTGAAACAGTTGTCATGATTACTACAAGGATATTTGCT
Organism: Halalkalibacter lacteus; assembly: GCF_036663595.1. Taxonomy (NCBI): domain Bacteria; kingdom Bacillati; phylum Bacillota; class Bacilli; order Caryophanales; family Bacillaceae; genus Halalkalibacter; species Halalkalibacter lacteus. Next base: position 117,362 of record NZ_JAWRVL010000005.1, on the reverse strand, counting down.
AAGTCGCGGTTACCGGCGAGTAACGCATCATAAATAGCAATTGGCATCGTCATCGTTTCATTTGGAATGCTTCCCGCCACCATTAAGGTCGTCCCGAAATCGCCAAGAGCTCTTGCGAAGGCTAAGGTAATTCCGGCTGCAACCCCTCTCCAAGCAAGCGGTAAAATAATTGAAAAGAAAATATTCATTTCAGAGCGCCCTAATACTCTTGCTGCTTTTAAGAAGGTCGGATCAACGTTTGCAAACGCAGATCGTGCTGATTTGATTAAAAAGGGAATGGAAACAACTAATGCTGCGATAATAGCCCCTGTTGGTGTAAACACAATCGTCAAGTTAAATGTATCTTCTAAAAATCTCCCTAGCGTACTTTGTCTTCCGAGTAAGACGAGCAAATAATATCCAAGGACAGTAGGGGGTAAAACAATTGGAAGTGTTAATAATGTATCAAAAAAATCAGCAAGCTTGCCATTGGATTTATTCAAATAATAGGCAATCGGTATGCCGATCAAAATGGCTAATAGAGTTGCTGTTGCAGCAACTCTTAGTGATAAAAAAAGCGGAAATAAATTGATATCAGCCATTATTCATGCTCCTTAGGAACAATGAACCCATAGCTCTCCATAATTGGCTTACCAATCGGTCCGGTAAGAAAATTGATAAAGTCTCTTGAAAGCTCTTCTTGACTTGTTCTCTTCACAACAGCAATCGATTGTTCAAGTGGTTCATGTAACTCGTCTTTGATAATGTTAAATCCAACATCACCTTCCTCATAAAGCGATAAAGCAATGATACCGGCTTCTACATTCCCTGTTTTAATATAGGATAACGTATCAGAAATATTACGACCAAAAACGAGCTTTTCTTTTACTTCATCCCATACACCAGCCGATTGGAGTGCTTGTTTTGCTGCTAGGCCGTAGGGGGCGTGATCTGGATTGGCAATGGCAATTTTCTTAATGTCCGGGTTCAGCAGATCGTCCATCGTTTCCACAGTGTACGAACTGCTTGGGAGAGCCGCGATTCCAATTCTGCCAAACGCATAGGTAGTTTGTGAATCAGCAAAAACGAATTTCTTTTCACGTAAGTTGTCGACAAATGAACGATTCGCCGCAGCAAACACATCAAAAGGGGCGCCGTTCTCGATTTGATCAGCTAGTTGTCCGGTAGAACCAAATGAAAACGTAATGCGAGCTCCTGACTCTTCTTCAAATAAAGGACCTATTTCCGTAAATGCTACTGTTAAATCAGAGGCGGCTGCAACTAACAGCTCATTTTCACTCTCGGCTTGACCATTGTTGCCACACGCACTTAACGAAAGAAGAATCAACGTGCTCATGAGAAAGAAAAGGTAGAACTGAATGGATTTCATAATAATGCGCTCCCTTGATCTTATGTATAGATTCCATTATATCGACATTAAGTGTAGGGAACAACGAATAATGTCGAAGGAGCATGCGGAGAATTCGATTTTCTGTAGGAGCATTTCTGTCATGCTGATGGGATAAATTTGAAGTGTTACTGACCGAAAACAAACCGTGAATACGTGATCTGACTATCTAAAAAGGGTCAGACCCCGACTAGACAGTGAAATATACGGGTATTGATCTATATGAAATCCCATATATTGTGCGACTAGGGGGGCAGACCTTTGGAGTCAGTGGCTAATTATTCGTAAGTACGGTTTGAAATTTCTGTGAAAGCTTGTTTATTCTGTTTGAATTGCTCGCGTACTAACTCAATAGCTGCTTGGTTGTCACTTTCAGAGGCATTCATTAACGCATGTTCAGCGGTTTCGACTGAGTTTCTTGCTTGTTCAATCGTTTGTTTGCTTGGATGCGATTGAGCTTGATGGATGGCATTTTGAGCATGCTCAACCGCTTGCTGTGCTTGAAATATTTGATTTTGTGTTTGTAGACTTGTGATGTTATTTTTCAAAGTGCATCCCTCCTGTTACTAATGTGCTATACAGAGGCGGTTAATATGCATGATCAAGTCCTGTGTTCGTCGAATAGAAAAGTGTCAGTTTCAAGAAATGAAGCATAAATGTAAAGTGTTTTGCAGTTTTTCTTACATAATTAAGTTGCGTTTGTTTATACAAATGTCAAGAGAAACAATGTGAATATCTAGACAAAAGTCACTTCAATTCACTCGAAACAAAGAGTAATTCGTAAAAAGGATCAAAAGGCTAATTATTAAAAAAGAAAAATCTTTTTAGCAATATAAAGATTGTGATCGTTTTGTAAAGGATATGCTAAGAAATAGATAAGCAAAAAAGCCTCCAGAATACGAAATAGTCAGAAATGTTGGTTCTTTTATTAGAATTCTGTTAGAATAGTTAGAAATGCACTTACAGATATTCAGGGACGCTAGGTGACCTACAGGGACGAATTCGGTCCCTGCGGACGAGATTTTTATGAAAGCAGCGGTGCATGTAGTTTTAAATAGGGGGGATATAAAATGATCAATGTAGTAGATAATAGTACTCTTTTACGAAATGATGTGAAAAAGCTTGGAAACATTTTAGGAGAGATACTTGTTCATCATGGTGGTATCTCACTATTTAACAAAGTTGAGACAATAAGAGAGATGACCAAGAAGTTAAGGAAAGATTATAATGAGGACGAGTACAAGAAGTTAAAAGAAGAGATTAGCACGTTAAAGCCTCCTGTACGGCAACAGGTTATTCGCGCATTTTCTATTTACTTCCATCTTGTTAATATTGCTGAACAAAACCATCGTATTCGTCGTAGACGTCAGTATCAAATGCAGGACGATGGAGTTGTACAACCTGTATCACTTGAAAGTGCAGTTATTTCGATTAAAGAAAACAACTTTTCGGATGAAGTCATTCAAAAAGTATTAAATGACTTGTCCATTGAATTAATCATTACCGCCCATCCAACCGAAGCAACGAAACGGACGGTACTGGAAATCCAAAAACGCATTTCTACGATTCTTCAACAATTTGACAACCCTTTGTTGACAAAAAAAGAAAGAAGAACGTTAGAAGAAAGTTTATTTAATGAAGTAACTGCACTTTGGCAAACAGATGAACTACGTCAACGCAAGCCAACGGTCTTAGATGAAGTGAAAAATGGTCTTTATTATTTTAATGAAACGTTATTTGAAACATTACCTGATATTCATCAAGAGTTAGAAGCACAACTAGACGACTATTTCCCTGATCATAACTGGAAAGTGCCTAACTTCTTACACTTCGGTTCATGGATTGGTGGAGATCGTGATGGAAATCCGAATGTTACTCCTGAAATCACATGGGAAACACTCAAATTGCAACGCCAAGTTGCTCTGAAAAAATATGAGGAATCAGTTGTAGACTTAATGAAACGCTTCAGTCAAACAACGACTCGAGTTGCTTTAAGTGAACAACTAATTGCATCAGTTGAACAAGATGAAAACCTTTATATGGATAAAGGCGAAGCGTGGCCAATTGAAGCGGAGATCTATCGCAGGAAATTTGCGGTAATCTTAAAGCGTCTCCGTCATGTTGGTGAGTTTGAAGTCGGGTATAACAGTTCTGAGGAATTACTAAATGATTTGATTCTTATTAGAGAAAGCGCTGAGAAACATCAGCCATCGAATCGCCAGTTAAAAACGATTCGCAAGTTAGTTCGTCAAGTCGAGTTGTTTGGTTTTCACCTTGCGACTCTTGATATTCGAAATCATAGCGGTGAGCATGAAACCGCTGTTACCGAAATCTTAAAAGTTGTAGGGGTTACAGAAGATTATGCTTCTCTTCCCGAAGAAGAAAAGGTTTCTGTACTTCGTAATGTATTGAGTGAACCGAGACCTCTTATGTTACTAGAGGATGATTATTCGAAAGAAACGCAAGAGATCTTTAAAGTATTTAAGATGATCAAACAAGCACATAAGGAATTTGGAAACCGTTCGATTGAAGTGTATCTTGTCAGTATGACGCAATCAGCAAGTGACTTACTTGAAGTGCTCGTGTTGGCTAAAGAAGCGGGGATTTATCGTCTTCATGCTGATGGGAAAGTTGAAAGTGGATTACATATTGCTCCACTTCTTGAAACGATTGATGATTTAGTGGCGGGTCCAAAGATTATGAAGACTTTATTTGAAATGGACGTTTATCGTAACCACATTAATGAACGTGGAAACCATCAAGAAATTATGCTAGGTTACTCGGATGGCAGTAAAGACGGTGGAACGTTAACAGCAAACTGGAAATTATTTAAAGCACAACAAGAAATTCATGATATGGCAAGAGAGTTTAAGATTCGTCTGAAGTTCTTCCATGGCCGTGGTGGTTCACTGGGACGTGGAGGCGGTCCATTAAATCGTAGCATTTTATCACAGCCTGCCGAAACATTAGGAGACGGTGTGAAAATAACGGAGCAAGGCGAAGTGTTATCTTCTCGCTACCTTCTTGAGGACATTGCTTATCGGAATCTGGAACAGGCGGCATCGGCTTTACTTGAAGCATGTGCTAAATCAACCCAAAATCCAGTACAAGGTCATTCTAGGGAAAAATCATGGGAAGAGACGATGGAAGAAATCTCAAAGCATTCATTAAAGAAATATCAATCGCTTGTATTTGGCGATAAAGATTTCTTAACGTACTTTAATCAAGCAACGCCTCTTAAGGAATTAGGAGCATTAAATATTGGATCTCGTCCTATGAGTCGTAAAGGTAGTCAACGTTTCGAAGATCTACGAGCGATTCCATGGGTATTTGCTTGGACGCAATCAAGACAAATGATCCCTGCTTGGTATGCTGCTGGTACTGGCTTACAATCGTTTGCCGCTCAAGGCGAAGACAATCTTACTATCTTACAAGATATGTATCGTGAGTGGCCATTTTTCCAAGCAACCATTAACAACTTACAAATGGCTTTATTGAAAGCAGATTTAGCTACAGCAAAAGAGTATATTCACTTAGTTGAGGATAAGACGATCGGTGAACGAATTTTCCAAGATATATCGGATGAGTACAAACGTACTGAAGAAATTCTTTTGCGTATTACAGACAATCAAAAGCTGCTTGATAATACTCCAAATATTCAAGAGTCGGTTCAAAGACGTAATCCATATGTTGATCCACTCAATTTCTTGCAAGTTGATCTCATTCAAAAAATGCGTGAATCAGATGAGCAATCTGAAGAGTTGTTAACAGAAGTATTGCTAACGATTAGCGGAGTTGCTGCAGGGTTAGTGAATACAGGTTGATGTATACTATAAATAAATCCACTACGATTTGGTCGTAGTGGATTTATTTTTCGTGTGTAACCAAAGATTGAATGAGTGGAACCTGCGCCTTAGAGGTTGGTTTCTATTAGATAGTGACATAAGGAGTGTACACTCTGCAATTGTTCCATGTGAAACTTTGTTGGACTATTCTGTCAAAAAAAGACGTGAAGGATACGTATCATTGCAGGTCCTTTAATTCTTGTAATCTCTCTACTAGCTTATTAAAAAGTTGTTTGTCATTTTGATCAAGCGCTTCATCTATTTGCTGTCTAACTTTGTTTATTTCTTGATCAACAAGAGCCTTTTCAATGATGAGCTTTGTTTCTTTTTCGTATTCTTTAAATTGTTTATATCGTACAAAATAATTCGTGTCTGATTCGACTAGCTGTAGGTAACGGTGATTGGATTGTTTTCCATAAAAGTGGAGCTTTAAATTTAGTTTGTCAGAAGGGTTACTCATAAGGTCACCAAGAGCTTTAGATACGTCTTCCGTTGTACGTTTCTGATTGTAATAAACGAATCCTGGTTTATCAGACTGCATACTTGATATGAGAATGGTTCGTTCATTTTTTGGAACAGTCTCAGTAATGGAAAGGTTCTCCAAAATATGATGGTTGTTAATTATATACTCAAGTAGCATTCTCGCATCTTTATGTTTAAGTTGATACTGTTGTAAAAACCATTTTAAGAAACTACTTTTTTCGCTTGTTGAAACCCAGTTTTTCATTCACACCACCCTAATTCATCTGCTTTATTCAAGCATAACATGATATATATATATTTCAATTGGAACGTTCGTAGCTTGCGAGTGTCTACTAACAAGTCATGCTGTTTTTGAATATAGTAACGATAATACAAGGTAACAATGAGGGGGAGAGCAAATGATCATCCGAAGAGCGACAAATCAAGAGCGACAGTATATTCAAAGCTATGCACCGGTTGTACAGCAGGAAGCGACGGTAGGGTATATGAATGGCAACAATATAATGATCAATGAAGAAGTTCATTTCTTTTATAATACAGAGTACTTCTCTTTAGAAAATCATGGCGTATTATGTGGGTGGATTCTAGTAGGGGAAACGAAAACGCCGGTTGAACCTGAACCAATCGGAATGATTTTAGAGTTATATGTATTACCGCAACATCGTAAAAAAGGTTTTGGTCTTATGTTGATGGATTATGCACTGGGATTTTTAAGAAAAAGAAAGTTTAAGAAAGTACAGTTGAATGTTTTTGCAGGAAACAAAGCGAAACTCCTTTATGAGAACTTAGGGTTTAAAGAGGTGTCGACGTTAATGGAAAGACCGTTATAATCTCTTTCTTACTTTTTCTGTGGTGAAGCCCTGCCTAATAATATAGATATACACATGTTAACATTCCTACGTCCGTCTGCGTTCTGTTCCACGTCAACAAACAAAAAGAACGCCTTTCAATCAGGCGTTCCGTTCACATATTCTACTATTTATTACATTGTAAAATGACGTGTTTTTGATTGGAACTAGTAAAGAAACTTTTCCTTCTCCTTAGCTTAGTAATTGGTGGAGGTGCATTCTTCAAATAAGTCTTCATTTACTTTGAGATCGTTGGATAATATGATTTCGGTCAAAAACCCCTAGTGATGATTCAGAAGCAGCATGAATAAGCTCCTCATCCCTATTATATCCGGAAAGATTTTGTTTCCCTAATGGCTTATATTTTATATGAACTTCTTCTAAAAACTCAGGTGACTCTTCTGCTAAAGTTGACAGTTTCATACCGGATAACCAAGTCTCGAGTTTATAAGTTCCTCTTTCAATGATTTGACACAGATCTTCAAGGGACTCGATCAACCCAGTTAGACAATCTAAACCGTTCTCTAACATCATAAGACCTTTTTCTTTTGCTTTTTGAATGGAGTGTTCCAACCTGTACGAATTTTCCTGATATTGAAATTGAATAAAACAACTGATGCGATCATAATTGTAATTGTAATCTTCAATTTTTAAACGCTTCATAACCCTTATAAGCCTTTTTTCACAAATATCTGGCTCTTTACGTGGCATCCATTTAAACATACCTTTCACCATCCTTCTATATTTTCCTAGTTTTGTAATACCGTTCTCCTTATACCATTGATTTCTACAAAATGAGCCAATTCCCTGTTACAATCGGTTTACATTTGTCGACTTTTTTCACAAAATAAACGGGGAAGGACTTTATAGAACAACATATTACTGTTCCCCATTAAGATATAGAGAATTTTGAAGGGGAATTAGAAGATATTTGTCTAAATTTGTAGCATATTGTTGATAATTTTTTAGGGCTTTAAGCTAATCAAAAAAGACAAACGATGTCATTCAGGTTTGTCAACACCCTCTTATAGGTTGTCTCTGACGTAACAATTGTAGCTGTAGTTTAAAAGCAACTAAAACATCGAGAAGTTAGCGAGAAGATAGGGTTTGAGAACCGATGTTTTTTGGTATATGATGAATAATACATTCTTAAAAAATAACTGAAAAAAGAGAGATGGAAGCTATGTACCCAAAAGATTTAGGTTTTAAAATGCCAGCTGAATGGACAACCCATCAGCGCACTTTTATTTCTTGGCCTGTTCATGATTCGATGGTATACCCGAATGATTATGAGAAAGTCTTTGATGGTTATGTCGAGCTTGTTCGCGCAATCGCTGAATTTGAGCCTGTCACGATCATTACTAATCCAAATGATATAGATAAACTAACCGAACTATTTGCGGATAAGCAAGTGGAATTTCTAGAAATCGAGCACAATGATGCATGGCTACGCGACAATGGCCCAACTTTCCTGCGAGATGATGAGGGGAATATTGCTGCGATCAATTGGGTTTTTAATGCATGGGGCCAAAAGTATAGCCCGTGGGACTTGGATGATCAACTAGCTCCAAAAATCCTCAAGCATTTTGATATTAAACGGTTTGATGCACAAATAGTGATGGAGGGTGGTTCCTTTCATGTTGATGGCGAAGGTACGTTGATTACAACCGAAGAGTGCCTACTTAACCCGAACCGGAATCCAGATTTAACAAAAGAGTTAATTGAACAATATTTAAAAGATTATTTACATGTTGAGAAAATCATATGGTTGAAAAATGGTTTGAGCGGGGATGAGACGGATGGTCACGTTGATAATGTCGCTTGTTTTGCTGCCCCAGGAAAGGTCATTATGCAAGTGTGTAACGATCCAAGTGACGACAACTATGAAATCACTCAAGAAAACATGGAGATTTTACGTAACGCAATAGATGCAAAAGGTCGACAGCTTGAAGTGATTGAGATCGAACAACCACCCGAAGCTTACTTTGAAGAAAGTCGTTTGACGCTAAGCTACCTCAACTTTTACTTTGTAAATGGCGGAATTATTTTACCGGTATTTGGCGGTGCAGCTGCAAAAACGGATCAAAAAGCGATCGATGTACTACAACAAACGTTCCCAGATCGAGCGATTAGTACAATAGATGGAATGGCAATTATTAAAGAGGGCGGTAATGTCCACTGCACAACGCAGCAAATGATTGCGTCTAACTAAGCGGAAAAGAGGTGAGTACCATGAGAAAGGTAAAAGTAGCAGCAACGCAGATGAGCTGTTCGAATAACATTGAAGAAAATATTAGCAAAGCGGACAAGCTAGTACGCGAAGCAGCCAGTCAAGGAGCGCAAATTATTCAAATTCAAGAGCTTTTTGAAACACCTTACTTTTGTCAAAAAGAAAAATCTGATTACTATGCGTATGCAACTGAAGTACAGACAAATAAAGCGATTCAGCACTTTAAAAAGATTGCGAAAGAGCTTGAAGTTGTTTTGCCGATTAGTTTCTATGAAAAGAAAAACAATGCTAGGTATAACTCTCTTGCTGTGATTGACGCAGATGGAGAAGTACTTGGCGTTTATCGTAAAAGTCATATTCCAGATGGACCTGGCTATGAAGAAAAGTTCTACTTTAATCCTGGAGACACAGGATTTAAAGTATGGGATACACGTTATGGAAAAATGGGAATAGGCGTTTGTTGGGATCAATGGTATCCAGAGGCGGCTAGGTGTATGACGTTAATGGGTGCGGAAATCCTCTTTTATCCAACCGCAATCGGTTCAGAGCCACATGATGACACAATTGATTCGAAGGACCATTGGCAAACGGTTATGTTAGGACATGCAGCAGCGAATTTAGTACCGGTTGTTGCTTCTAACAGAGTCGGAGTCGAAGAAGATGGTGACTTTAAGATTACATTCTACGGATCATCCTTTATCGCAGGACCTCAAGGAAGTAAGGTAGTAGAGGCAGGCCGTACAGAAGAAACGGTTCTTGTTGCAGAGTTTGACCTTGATGCATTAGAGATCCAACGCATCGAGTGGGGAATCTTTCGAGATAGAAGACCAGATCTATATAAAATTATCACATCCTATGACGGCGAAACGCTCCTCTAATGATAAGGAGTTATCGTATCGTAAAGGCTACCACTAAGGGCATACCCCTTGTGGTAGCCTTTACCTATGGGTGTATATGTTTCTTTATCCTTCATTTCTTTTGGGACGTCTCAAAAGGTCTTTGAGCCTATTTGAGGTGTTGATATAATGGTTATAGGTTAACAAAGAAGGGGATGATCATGTTGTTTCGACCGTTACCGCTTCATTTTTATCGCCAGCAATCAACGTTAGAACTTGCTCGTACCTTACTTGGGAAGCTTCTTGTAAAAGAAACAGAAAAGGGAGTAACCTCAGGTTGGATCGTTGAAACAGAGGCTTACATAGGACCAGAAGATCGTGCGGCTCATAGTTTTGGAAACCGGAGAACGAAGCGTACAGAAGTGATGTTTGGCCCACCTGGCTATATTTATACTTATGTCATGCATACCCACTGTTTAGTTAACATCGTTAGTGGAAAAAAAGGGCAGCCAGAGGCGGTTTTGATTCGCGCAGTAGAACCGTGTACTGGAATCGACTTAATGTATGAACGTCGTGGAAAAGAAAAAAAGGAACAGGAGTTAACAAACGGCCCTGGCAAGCTTACAAAAGCCCTCGATATAACAAAAAACGATTATGGACTTCCTTGTTATACACTACCCTTATATATTGCAGAAGGGAAAACAATAGAAGAAATAGAAAAAGGCGTGAGAATTGGCATTGATAATAGTGGAGAGGCAAGGGATTATCCTTGGCGCTTTTGGGTGAAAGGGAATCGATTTGTTTCTAAAAAGAGATAAAGCTATTTTATAAAAAATATAGCTAGAGAAATCTAATGTTTTCTCCAGCTATATTTTCATTATCCATACTCGATAAACTTGATGGCTATGGGGTCTGACCCAATTACATACTTTTTATGTTCGGTTCTTGTTTGACCAGTTTTGCATCAAAGATAAATGGACCGAACGGAATGACAGATGCAATCGCTGCGATGAGCGCTTTTGTAAATGACCATTTTTCAACAAACATAACATAGGCCAAAACAGCAAAATATAGCATAAATAAAATCCCGTGAATCCAACCAGTAACGGTAACCATCATGGGCATATTAAACATATACTTTAACGGCATGGCAATACCAAGAAGAAGGATAAAGGAAAGACCCTCTATATAACTCACAGTACGAAACAGTTTAAGTGCTTGACTCAATAAAATCATCTCCCATAAAAATGGACTTGCTTTTATCTTAAATCTTCCTTTTTATGATAGCAAGTAACTATAGATGTTAGTTTTGACAACTTATGGACAATTCACATTCATGTCACAAAAAGAATCACTGCTTGTTTTGATTCTTGATCTCGTCTAAAAGACTAATGATTAGGTAATTTTGTTCGATTATTTTCTTGTTTTGCTCTCGTAATTTGGCGAAATCCCATATGAAAACTAGTAAGATAATTATCATAAAAATAAAAATCATATGATCCCCCTCAAGTTTCTTTAACTTAAACGATAACATAGTTAAATACTCTATCGGTAGCTCGATTATAAGTCTCGTCCCTTACGTGATATAATCGAAGCAATCAAACTAAGGGTAGATTGGGTGGTTGTCGTTGTGAATGAACAGACAGTAATCATTAAAAGAAGATTCTCTGATAAATTGAAGAAGGGGTATCCTTTAGTGGAACAAGGAGCTTTAAGTGAAAAGGCAAAGTTCGGGCATGAAGGGTCAATTCTTCGCTTTGTTGATGAATCTGGAGTTTTTATTGGAAAAGGCTATTATGGAAAACAAAATAAGGGAATTGGATGGATGTTGACTCAACGTGAGAACGAGTCGATTAATACGAATTTTTTCAGCGGGAAAATTCAAGCTGCTTTGGATGAAAGAGCTTCTTTGTTTTCAGATAAGCATACGACGGCGTTCCGTGTTTTGAATGGAGAAGGAGATGGAATTGGTGGTTTAACGATTGATTATTATGATGGCTATTATGTGTGTACATGGTATAGCGAAGGGATCTACAGTTTCCGTGACCACGTGTACAAAGCGTTGGAAAGTATCATGTCTTATAAGGGCGTGTATGAAAAGAAACGTTTTGCTAGCAAGGGGCAGTATGTGGAAGATGATGATTTTGTGATGGGAGAACGTGGAGATTTTCCGCTACTAGTCAAAGAAAATGGAATCACGTTTGCTGTCTATTTGAATGATGGTCCAATGGTTGGGGTATTCCTTGATCAACGTGACGTTCGCAACCGAATTCGCGATGAGTATGCCAAAGGAAAAGAGGTTCTTAATACTTTCTCTTATACAGGGGCCTTTTCTGTAGCAGCGGCACTTGGGGGAGCGACTAAAACAACAAGTGTTGATTTAGCTAAGAGGAGCCATGCGAAAACTATTGAGCAATTTAGTGTGAATGGAATTGATTATGAAGCACAAGACATCGTTGTTATGGATGTATTTAACTATTTCAAGTATGCAAAGAAAAAAGAAAAGACTTTTGATCTCGTTATTTTAGATCCTCCTAGTTTTGCACGGTCGAAAAAGCATACATTTAGTGCAGCTAAAGATTACACAAGTTTGTTACAAGATGCAATTTCGATTACAGAGAAAAACGGGGTTATAATTGCCTCAACAAACTGTAGTACCTTTACAATGGAGAAGTTTCAAACGTTTATTAAAGATGCATTTAAAAAAGAAAAGTTATCTTATCAGATTCTTGAAGAGTACCGACTACCGGATGACTTCCGAACAAATAAGTCGTTTCGTGAAGGGAATTACTTAAAAGTTGTGTTTATAAAAAGAGTAGGTTGACTATTCGGCAGTGTGTTGAAATAATTCACTGCTGAAAAAAACAATGAGCTTATTAAGAGGCTCATTGCTCCACATAAGTTACAAAGCTTTCTAACTACGAACACGGAGGGACAAAAGCCCGGGAGTTATGATCTGATAATTTTTATTTGTGTATAAAAGAAATGTTTCACGTGAAACGTGTAGCTAGTGTAATTTACAATTTTTCGGAAAGAGTAACAATCAATCGGAAATTCAGACAGTATGAAAGTGTGTTTAGACCTACTTTCAAAGAAACACCCATTAGGAAAGAGAAAGTCCGAAAAGGTCAAAGAGCGACCAGTCGAAGAAGGCAATGGCTCCACTCGCCGTGCGCCTTTTGAGAAGATCGCTCAAAAAGCTTAAAACATAACGTCGGTTTCGTTCATTGCTTCGAGAAAGTCCGAAAAGGTCAAAGAGCGACCTTTTCGGACTTTCTCTTTTTCATTTGGGAGTGCTATCATGGAAGTATCAGATTTGGAAAGGGATGAATTGATGCAGAAGTCAGTTGTGTTAGCGGAAAAGCCATCCGTTGCTCGTGATATTGCACGGGTTTTAAATTGTGGGCGTAAAGGAAATGGATTTTTTGAAGGAGATAAATACATTGTTACATGGGCATTGGGCCATTTAGTTACATTAGCGGAACCTGAAAGCTACGGCGATCAATACAAAACGTGGAAGCTAGAAGACTTGCCGATGCTTCCCAAGCGACTAAATTTAGTTGTCATGAAACAAACAAGCAAGCAGTTTCACGCTGTGAAAGCTCAGCTTCAGCGTAAAGATGTAGGCGACATCATTATTGCAACCGATGCAGGAAGAGAAGGGGAGCTTGTTGCAAGGTGGGTGCTTGAGAAGGTACATGTGACAAAGCCGTTGAAACGTTTATGGATCTCGTCTGTGACCGATCGCGCGATTAAAGAAGGATTCCAAAAATTAAAAAATGCAAAAGAATTCGAAGGGCTGTATCATTCAGCTGTCGCCCGCTCGGAGGCTGATTGGTATGTCGGAATGAATGGAACAAGGGCACTAACGACAAAATTCAATGCACAGCTTTCATGTGGGCGCGTTCAAACACCAACACTTGCGATGATTGCTAAAAGAGAAAAGGACATTCAAACATTTAAGCCAGTGCCGTTTAAACAGGTATCAATCACGATGAAAGATAAGTTGGTGTTTCATTGGATCGATCAAAAGACAAATGAACGGAGGATTTTTGACTTAAACAAAGCAGAAACGATTCGTGAGCGCATGAAGGGCAAAGCTGGGAAGATCACCGATATCCAAATGACAACGAAAAAAACGCCAGCACCCCTTTTGTATGATTTAACAGAGCTACAAAGAGAAGCAAACAAACGGTTTGGTTATTCTGCGAAGGAGACGCTCTCGACCATTCAACGATTGTACGAGCAACACAAAGTCATTACGTACCCAAGAACCGATTCAAACTACTTATCGTCTGATATGGTGGATACGTTAGCGGAACGAATAAAAGCATGTGATATTCAGCCGTTCCGTAAGATTGTTTCACAAGTAAAAGGAGTGAAAATAAATAAGAGTCTTTCTTGTATTAATGATCAAAAAGTATCGGACCATCATGCGATTATCCCGACTGAACAGTCGCCAAGTCCGACAGCGTTAAGTGAAAAAGAAACGAAGATTTATCGATTAATTGTGCGTCGGTTTTTAGCTGTTTTCTTTGATGCTTATGAGTATGAGCAGACGACGATCACTGCAACGGTAGAGGATGAACAACTTGTTACCAAAGGAAAACGAATGACAAACATCGGCTGGAAGGCTGTGTATGCAGATGATTTTCAGGCAGGTGAAAGCGAGAAAGATCAAATTCTTCCAAAATTAAACGTTGGTCAAGCCGTTTTGGTCGACACGGTATCGCTTGCTTCAGGAGAGACGCAACCACCTGAGCGCTTAACGGAGGGTACGTTGTTATCAGCAATGGAGCGACCAAGTGCTTATTTAGAAAGTCACAATAAGAAATTAGCTGAAACACTTGGCAAAACAGGTGGAATTGGAACAGTGGCAACTCGAGCTGATATTATTGAAAAGCTTTTAAACACCCATTTAATTGAAAAAAGAGGAAAGTACCTACACGTCACTGGTAAAGGCAAGCAATTACTTGACCTTGTACCTGATGACTTACAATCTCCAGCACTCACAGCTGAGTGGGAACAAAAGCTTGAACTCATTGCAAAAGGAAAGCTCGAAAAAAGCAAATTTGTTGCGGAAATGAAGCAATATGCGACTGAGATTGTGATGTCTATTAAGCAAAGTGAAAAATCCTTTAAGCATGATAATGTGACAGGAAGTCCTTGTCCAGATTGCGGAAAATTGCTACTGGAGGTCAAATCAAAGCATGGCAAAAGACGTGTTTGTCAGGACCCGGGATGTGGATACAAGAAAAATATTTTAAAAGTGACGAACGCTCGTTGTCCAAAATGCAAGAAAAAACTAGAGCTGTGGGGAGAAGGAGAAGGCCAAACCTTTGCTTGTGTCTGTGGTCACCGCGAAAAACTCTCTGCATTTGAGGAAAGAAGAAAGAATAACCAGAATAAGAAAGTCTCAAAACGTGAAGTATCCAACTACATGAAAAAACAAAACAAAGATGAAGAGTTTACAAACAATGCCTTAGCAGATGCGTTAGCGAAATTGAAACTAAAAGAGTAGGCTCTGTATGTTTTACTCAAGTTAAATGTTCATAAAAGGAGATGCAACTTTATAATGAAAGCACTAACGCTTCACCATGTCAGTCTTCAAGTATCAGATATAATAAAAGCAAAAGCATTTTATAGCAACATTCTTTGTTTAGAAGAGGAAAAAAGACCTGACTTTGGTTTTGAAGGAGCTTGGTACAAGATTGGAGAAGGTCAGTTGCATTTGATTGTTGATAAGACACTTTCGCAAGAGCGAAAAATTGATTCAAGGGGACGACATTTTGCTCTGAGAGTAGAGGATTATCAAAAAACAGTGGAATGGCTGAAGATGCATCAAGTGGAAATTGTAGAGAAGCCAACTAGCAAAAGTGGATTTGCGCAAATCTTTTGCTGTGATCCAGATGGAAACATCATTGAACTACATGTAGAACAGCCGATCAAATAATGATAAGTGTGACTGAAAGGAAAAAGCTCTATTCTGTCAACGGGTTCGGTTCGTAAGTTGCTAACTTCGTTATATAATGCTTTAAAAGAAGCAAAAAAGAGAAACTGTATCGACCAGAGGTGCAAAGACTTGCAAAGGTGTTACGAAATAAGTACCTTCATCAATCGCAAGTAATGGATGCAACCGTGTCAAAGAGAACGTACGACGAATCAAAAGAAATGGGAAAATTCTTTGTAACTGTGGTAAATTTTTTTCTCAACCAAAAAGAAGTGAATCCGAATAGAGATACGTATGTATCTAATCGGATAAAAGACGTTGATTTTGACAACTTGTTCGCAACAAAATAAAAGCACATCCTCCGCAGTTGGAAAAGAGGATGTGCTTTTTAGATGATAGGAAAGAGGTGTAGCTTTTATGTAACTTAACTTTTCATTTATTTCGGCTCTATTTTTGTTAATGGTTCTTTTGCAGGTCCTTCCATCACTTCGCCATCATAAGAGAACCTAGAACCGTGACATGGGCAATCCCATGAACGATCTCCGTGATTCCAGTGCACTTCACACCCCATATGGGTACAAGTCGTATCAACGACGTGTAAGGTCCCATCATTATCGCGGTAGGCTCCGGCTCGTTTGCCATTTACATTTACAACCGCAGCCTCGTCTTTTGCAACATCGTCTGGATGTTTATCGCTTTGATCAAATTTTCCTTGAAGCAATTGTTTGGCAACGTCAGAGTTTTGTGAAATAAAGTGTCTAATGCTTGGATCAGATACGAAGCGAGACGGGCGATATAACGTTTCATAAGGGTTATTGCGTTGTTGGACTAAATCAGCAATCAACAGTGCCGCAGCTGTTCCATTGGTCATTCCCCATTTCCGGTAACCAGTTGTAACATAAATGTTCGGATGCATTCGCGACATTTTTCCGATGTACGGTACTTTATCTAACGTCACTAAATCTTGTGCCGACCAACGATATTTAATGTTGGCAGCAGGAAATAGCTCCATTGCAAATTGTTCAAGGGCTTCGTAATGGAACATCGTATCGATTCCTTGACCTGTTTTGTGTTCCTCCCCCCCGATAATCGCAAGCTTTTCACCATCAGCCATCGTATAACGCAATGAACGCGAAGGAGAATCGACGCTTAAATACATGCCATCAGGACATTCACCTTTGGTCACTTTTGCTGCTAACACATAAGAACGTTCCGCATGCATTTTCGAGAAATAGAGACCGCCATCGTAAAAAGGAAAGTGAGAAGCAACGACAACGGATTCAGCGACAACCTTTGCCCCATGTTTCGTAACGACGGTAGGCTTAGGCTTGTCTTTTACATCAATAGCGACAGTATGTTCAAAGACCTTTCCGCCATGTTCAACGAATTTCGCTACTAAATGCGATAAATATTTAAGTGGATGAAACTGGGCTTGGTCTTTCATCACTAGTGCAGCTTTTGTTGGCACGTTTAGAGGAATTGAATCAACTAATCCTCCTTTAATTCCGAGTTCTTTGTATGCGTTGTTTTCTTTTTCAAGTTTGCTTACGCCGCGGTTTGTCGTTGTATATAAATAGGCATCTTCTGTAGAAAAATCGCAATCGATGTTTTCTTCCTTCACGAGATTTGCGATAAAGTGAAGAGCATCTGTTGCGGCGTCGTAATAAAGCTTTGCTTTCTTTTTCCCTAAATGAGCGATGAATTCGTTGTAAATGGCCCCATGCTGCGCGGTTATTTTCGCTGTTGTGTGTCCTGTTGTACCATTAAGTAGCACGTCAGCTTCAAGAAGCGCCACTTTCACTCCTTCTTTTTGGAGGAGGTAAGCGGTTGTAATTCCTGAGATTCCACCTCCGATAATGGCAACGTCTACACGTAGGTCTTCCTCTAGAGGAGAGAAGCTTTGTAGGTCGACAGAATCACGCCAGTAGGGCTCTGGTTGCTTTGGAAGTTTCGAATCATGAAGCGTATAATTATCTGACATATATATCCCTCCAGGGTTGGACTTGTTTTTCATAATGTAACCAATAGAGGGGATTTGATGTATATCAATTTGCTGGTTTGGAGGTATAGCATGAAACGAAGATCCGCACTCATTATAGGTGCTACAGGATTAATAGGACAATTGCTTGTTGCTAAGGTAAGGCAGCATCCGGAATATCAAGACATTCACTTGTTTGTTCGTAAGAAAATTGAGTTAGAAGATCCACATGTGAACATCCGGACTGGTGCATTTGAGGCCATTCAGCCAGAAGAATATCCACATGTAGATGATGTGTTTTGTTGTATAGGGACAACGATTAAAAAAGCAAAAACAAAAGAAGCGTTTAAGCAGGTTGATCTTGAGCTTCCGTTAAAAGTTGCCAAAGGAGCGCTGGAAAAAGGAGCAAAACAATATATCGTTGTTTCTGCAATAGGTGCAAATCTAGAGTCTTCTTTTTTCTATAACCGTGTAAAGGGTGAGCTGGAACAAGAACTTTGCAAGCTTGATTATAGTCACATTCACATCCTTCGTCCGTCCCTATTGCTTGGTTCTCGCAGTGAGCTTGAGATTCGCGCAGGTGAGAAAATAGGAGAATACGCAGCAAAGCTGATAACCCCCTTATTAAAAGGACGTTTGACTAAATATCAACCGGTTTCGGCAAACGATGTCGCGAGTGCAATGATATTAATTGCTCTAAACAATTCGAAACAGCATAGGAATATATATGAGTCTGATTGGATTAAACAGCTTTCGAATCGAAAAAGCATGTAGGGGGAAGCGATGAGAAGAATTTGGTGGAAAGAAGCAGTCGTATATCAAGTGTACCCACGGAGTTTTATGGATTCGAATGGTGACGGGATTGGTGATTTGCAAGGAATGATAGAGAAATTGGATTATATCCGTCAGCTTGGAATTGATGTCATTTGGATTTGTCCAATGTATCAATCACCAAACGATGATAATGGATATGATATTAGTGATTATCAAGCGATTATGGAAGACTTCGGAACAATGGAGGACTTTGATCAACTATTAGAAGAAGTACACAAGCGTGAAATGAAGCTCATTATTGATTTGGTTATCAATCATACATCAGATGAGCATCCTTGGTTTATTGAATCAAGGTCATCAAAAGATAACGAAAAGCATGACTGGTATATTTGGCGAAACCCAAAAGAAGATAGGAGCGAACCAAACAACTGGGAATCGATTTTTAGCGGACCAGCTTGGGAGTTTGATGAAAAGAACGAGCAGTATTATATGCATCTGTTTTCAACGAAACAACCTGATCTAAATTGGGAAAACGAAGAAGTGAGGGAAGCCTTGTATCAGATGATGAATTGGTGGATGGACAAAGGAATTGACGGGTTCCGAGTAGACGCCATTTCTCATATTAAAAAATTAAATGGTCTTCCTGATCTTCCAAATCCTGATAGCCTTGATTATGTTCCATCGTTTGCTGGGCATATGAATCAGGAAGGAATTCATGATTTTCTACATGAGATGAAACAAGAAACGTTTGCGAATTATGATGTGATGACCGTTGGGGAAGCAAATGGCGTAAGTGTTGAAGGATCTGATTTGTGGGTTAGTGAAGAAATAGGTGCTTTTAATATGGTGTTTCAATTTGAACATCTTGATCTTTGGGGCAAAAAAACGGGTGGCACACTTGATTTGCCCTCGTTAAAAACAACGTTAACGAAGTGGCAAAAAGGCTTAGAAGGTCGTGGCTGGAATGCATTGTTTCTTGAGAATCATGACCAACCAAGAAGCGTCTCAACATGGGGAAATGACAAAGACTATTGGAAAGAGAGTGCAAAGGCACTTGCTACGATGTTCTTTTTTATGCAAGGAACCCCGTTTATTTATCAAGGACAGGAAATTGGTATGACGAATGTGAAATATCCGCATATTTCTGATTATGATGACGTCAGCATGAAAAACTTTTACCGAATTCAAACGGAAAAAGGACAGAGTCACGAAGAAATTATGGAGGTTATTTGGGAACAGGGGCGTGATAACTCAAGAACACCGATGCAGTGGAATAAAACAGCTCAAGCTGGATTCTCAACAGCGAAGGATACATGGCTCGGAGTTAATCGAAATTATAAAAAAATCAATGTTGAAAAACAGCTGAAAGAAAAAGATTCAATCCTTTCCCATTATCAAGAGATGATTCAGTTGCGGAAAACCCATGATGTTCTTGTTTATGGACAGTATGATCTAACCCTTCCTGAACATGAACATATCTATGCCTATACAAGGACGTTAGGTGATCAACAGTTTCTTGTTCTTGTGAATGTTTTTCCAGTGAAAACAACCTTTGAACATGATCTATTGAAGAAAGCGAACAGAGTAGAATTGTTACTCGTGAGCGGAGGGAAAGGAAAGTCACATACAAAAATGCAGCCGTATGAAGCGAGGGTCTATCGTGTGTAACATAGGTTGTGAAGGGGGAATTTACTGTAAAGGATTAACGCGATCAAGTAGTAAAATGGGTCTGTCATCAGCACTCAAAAACATTAATTCCCAAAACATATTGTGTTATCAGATTGGATATGATATTATTGAAGATGTTTTACATTTAGAAACATGGTGAAATCACCAATAAAGGAGATTATATATTTGGCAACTTTTTATGACTTTGACTTGGATCAGAAAGTGGTTCAGGCAGTAACAGAAATGGGATTTGAGGAAGCGACACCGATTCAAACAGAAACAATACCGACAGCATTAGAAGGCAAAGACATTATTGGGCAAGCGCAAACGGGCACAGGTAAAACAGGTGCATTCGGTGTACCGCTAGTAAACCGTATTAATGTTGAAGAATCACATGTTCAAGCACTTATCCTTGCCCCTACACGAGAGCTTGCGAATCAAGTCGCAGAGTCACTCGTTACATTTGGTAAGCATAAAGGCGTTCGTACGGTTGTCGTGTATGGTGGCCAGGACATGCGTAAACAAATCACTGATTTGAAACGCAAGCCTCACGTAGTTGTAGCTACACCTGGTCGCTTAATGGATCATATGAGACGGAAGACAATTCGTCTGAACGAAGTAGATATGGTTGTACTTGATGAAGCTGATGAAATGCTTAATATGGGTTTCATTGAAGACATTGAGACAATTTTAAAAGAGGTTCCAAAAGAACGTCAAACGCTTTTGTTCTCAGCGACAATGCCAAAACGTATCGAAAAACTCGCGCAACAATTTATGTCTAACCCGCAACTAATTGCTGTGAAATCAACAGAAGTAACAATGGAAAACATTGAACAGCAATACGTGGAAGTCCATGAAAAAGAAAAGTTTGATGTGCTAAGCCGTTTCATGGATATTCATTCTCCAGAGCTTGCGATCGTTTTTGGTCGTACTAAAAGACGGGTGGATGAGTTAGCAGAAGCGTTAATTAAACGCGGATACCGTGCTGAAGGAATTCACGGAGATTTAAACCAAGCGAAACGAGATAGCGTTCTTCGTAAATTTAAGGGCGGTCTTATCGATGTTTTAGTTGCAACAGATGTTGCAGCACGTGGTTTAGATATTAGTGGAGTTACACACGTATATAACTTTGATCTTCCGCAAGATCCAGAAAGTTATGTTCACCGTATTGGTCGTACAGGACGTGCTGGAAAATCAGGATTAGCACTTACGTTTGCTACACCTCGTGAAATGGATCATGTAAAAATAATTGAACAAGTGTCTAAGAAAAAGATGACAAAGGTTCAGAAGCCAACTCATGAACAAGCAATTAGAGGGCAGCAAGAATTAGTGATTGAACAATTACGTTCATTAGTAGCTAGCGGTGAAGCTGATAGTTATCGTAAAGCTGCAAAAGATTTATTACAAGAAACAGATGCAACAACTGCTCTTGCAGCTGCATTAAAACTTCTGACAAAAGAACCGGATACAACACCAGTTCGTTTAACAGGAGAAGCGCCATTACGTGTGAAAAAACGTCATGGCGGTGGTGGAACTGGCGGAAGCGGCAGTGGAAAACCATATCGTCAACGTCGCGATCGTGATCGTGATGATCGTCGCAGAAGTCAATACCGGGGGAAAGATGATCGTGGAGCTCGTCGTCAAGGCGGACGTAGCGGCGGCGGAAGCGGCGGACAACGTAAATCAAAGAACGCATAAAAGTAACAGAAGCTGATTTCCTTTAAGGGAGTCAGCTTCTTTTCTTAATTGGTAATTCATTTAAAACGATTATTTGCGAATGCTGATAAAATGAAATTGTTAAGTCTTTGCTAAACGATTGTACAGTTCTAAACTCCTTGTTATAGTTAGAGACGGTTAGGTAATGATGATGATTTTTCATTGTATTACCCCCTTAGTTTTCAATAAATTAGCGCTGATCTATAGCCTCTTTTTAGAAATAATATAGTAATATTTTCCTTGTTGAGCTCATGTGTAGTTAACATAATAAAAAAAAAAATATAAGGAAATCCTCATGAAAGAAAGCCCTTTCATTGCTTTGGTGACGCAAACCAACTCAATCTTCCTTTCAAAACAAATTGCATTTTCCGTGTGAGATTATCTGACATACCAATTGCGAAAAATCGCACAACATCATAAAGTAAAACATAACAAATCGATGTCACATATTATTACATGAAAAGGAAGTGTTTAAAAATGGCAGTATCAACACCAACAAGAGAAAGTCTAGTTGCGACTATTAAGGAAACAATTGAAGCAAAAAATGTAGAACTTCTTCACGTGCAATTCGTCGATATTGAAGGAACACTTAAACACGTAACAGTTACAGCTGAACAAATAGATCAAGTAGTAGATGGAAAGGTTATGTTTGATGGTTCTTCTATTACTGGTTATACACCGATTAACGAATCAGATCTATACTTAGATCCTGATTTAACGACATTCGCTGTGTTACCTTGGACAGAACAAGAAGGCTATTCAGAAGCTCGTTTCTTATGTAGTGTAAAAAAGCCTGATGGTTCTGACTTTGATGGTGACCCACGTAATGTTTTGAAAAAAACAGTTAAGCGTGCAGCTGACCAAGGTTATTCAATCAGTGTTGGACCTGAGCTTGAGTTCTTCTTATTTAAGACAGATGAGAATGGTCAACCAACATTAGACACACAAGACGTAGGTGGTTACTTTGAGCCATCACCAAAAGACTTAGGTGAAAAAGTACGTCTTGAAATCTATAAAGCTTTGAAAATGATGGGCTTCACAATCGAAGCTTCTCACCATGAGGTAGCGATTGGTCAACATGAGATTAACTTCAAGTATGCTGATGCACTAGGTTCTGCTGATGCAGCTACAACTTACAAGTGGGTTGTTAAAACAGTTGCTCAACAATTTGGTTACCATGCTACATTCATGCCGAAGCCACTTGCTGGTGAGAACGGTAGTGGAATGCACGTAAACATCTCGTTATTTGACAATGAAAAACAAGAGAACATTTTCTATGATCCGTCTAATGACCTTGGTCTATCAGAAAAAGCATATCAATTTATTGCTGGACTAATGGATAATGTAAAAGATTTCGTAGCAGTAACAAATCCACTAGTAAACTCTTATAAGCGTTTAGTTCCTGGATATGAAGCACCTTGCTACATTGCATGGTCTGCATCTAACCGTTCTGCTTTAATTCGTATTCCTGCAACACGTGGCGCGGGTACTCGTGTAGAAATTCGTTGCCCAGATCCATCTGCTAACCCTTACTTTGCATTTGCAATTATTGCATCTGCTGGTTTAGACGGTGTTGATAATGAATTAACAGTATCTCCAGCTACAAACGCAGATATCTTCCACATGAGCGAAGAAGAACTTGAAGCTCGTGGAATTGAAAATCTACCAACTAGCCTAGAAGCTGCACTTGAGCGCTTCAAAACAGGTGAAATTGGTCGTAAAACATTCGGTGAACATGCTTTTGGTGAGTATGTTGCATTGAAAAAAGCTGAGTGTGACGATTTCCGTCTAGCTGTTACAAACTGGGAAGTTGCTGCTTACCAATCTAAGTTTTAATATGACAAGAAGTTCAAAAAGGTGTTTCCTTTTTGAACTTCTTTTTATCGTGATTTCGTAAGATTCATGGAGGATGCAGGCTTTGGCATTCTTTATGTAAAAAGGCAGGGAGAATTGGATTCTCACCTGCCTTTTTACGCTTTAGCCAACTTTTTGTTTTTGTTCTGTTTGGATTCGGAAAAGCTTTTCAGTCACTTTCTTAAACATTTCTGTTTTTGATGTAGTGAAAATGAACAAGCCAATCCAGATGAATACAAAGGCAACAAATTGAATTATGGAAAAGTACTCATTATATAAAAAGATTCCAAGTAGTAACATAATTGTTGGTCCGATATATTGCAAAAATCCAATAAGTGAAAGTGAAATTCGTCTTGCTCCTATCGCAAACAAGAGAAGTGGAACCGCTGTAACAGCACCAGCTCCAATTAATAACCATGTTGTTTCTGATTGGATTGAACCAAACGCGCCCTCATAAGTGGGCTGTCGATGTACCCATACTAAGAAAAGAAGAGCAAATGGCGTCATTAACAACGTTTCAATCGTTAAGCCAATCATAGCGCCAACGTTTATTAGCTTCTTGATCAGGCCATACATTCCAAAAGAGAAAGCAAGGATTAAAGCAGCCCATGGCATTACACCGTAATAGACCGTCATAACGGTTACACCAATAAAGGCGAGTACTAATGAGAGTGCTTGCCAACGCGTAAAGCGTTCTTTTAGAAAGAGCATGGCAAGAAGAACGTTAATAAGCGGATTAATGTAGTAACCTAAACTCGCTTCAATGACTCGATCACTGTTTACAGCCCAAATAAACACAAACCAATTTAATGTAATAAAGCAAGATGCTACAATAATACCAAAGGCTGAACGATAATTTGTAAAAATAGAAACGAGTTCTTTCCATCCTGGTTGTAATTGTTTCCGTATGGCTAATAGTAAGATCATAACAACCAATGACCAAACAATTCGATGAGCGAGCACCTCCCCAGCGGAAACTGGTTCAAGTAGTTTCCAATAAAGGGGCAGTACACCCCAAAGTAAATAGGCGCCAATGGCAGCAAGAACGCCTAAGTGATGCTCTGATTGTTGCATAGTTATCTTCCTCTCAAAATCAGGTAGCTCTATTTTACACAAGTTAACAGCAAATGCCTATAAAAAAGTTTCGATTTACTAAATAAAAGGGGAATCATTATGAAACAAATGAAAGCAGTCATTTTTGATATGGATGGAGTCATTTCTAATACCGTTCACTTGCATTACATAGTCAATAAAAAAGTCGCTGATCAGCTCGGGATTTCATATAGTCAAGAGTGGAATCAACAATTACAAGGGCTTAGTAGGCGAGACACGGTGCAGTCAATCACCCGGCAATCTGCAGTCACTTTATCGGAACAAGAATTTGATCAGCTTTGTGAACAGAAAAATTCACACTATAAAGGATTGATTGATACATTAACGGTTGAAGACGTACAACCGGGAATTCGTTTATTTATAGAAAAACTTAAAAAACATGAAATCCCAATGGTGATTGCTTCAGCGAGTCGAAATGCGAGGCGTGTTTTAACGCGACTTGAGCTTGTTGATTATTTTAAAGGAATTGTTGATGTTACGACATTAAAGCGTGGCAAGCCTGATCCGGAAATATTCATAAAGGCGGCAGAACTCGTTGATGTGAATCCGTCGGCTTGTGTGGCGATAGAAGATGGAGAGGCAGGTTTAAAAGGAATTATGGAAACAGAGATGTTTTCTGTTGGGGTTGGAGCTGAACCTGCATTAACAAAAGCAGACCTTTACTTACCATCGACGCAAGAATTGACTGTTGAGTCATTGGAAACAGCTTTAAACAAACAGCAAAAAACTCTTTTTCAGGAGGGCAAAGAATAAGAGAGTTGAGGGACTAGAATAGGTGAGCCAAAGAGCGAATCTGAGACAGAAAGACTCTAAAAAGAGCAAAAGACTGAAAAAGAGAGTGGACCGACTGGAATCCCACCGCATTCGCAGGTAAATAGACTCGTTCCTCGTCCTCGATCTGTCTACAGATAGGGAGACATGCTAAACTGGATTGGAGTAGAAGGGGGATAAGAATGTTTTATCTATCGAATGACTGGAACGGTGTTATTGGAGTGGAATTTGAAAAAGCATACTTTAAAAAGCTTGAAACATTTTTACACACTGAATATGAACAATCTATCGTGTATCCGCCAAAAGACGATATATTGAACGCACTTACCTATACATCATATGCAAATACAAAAGTCGTGATCTTAGGTCAAGACCCTTACCATGGCCCCAATCAAGCGCAAGGTCTTAGTTTTTCTGTGAACCGAACGGAAAAAATACCGCCATCGTTAAAAAACATTTATAAAGAGTTACGCACTGATCTTGACTGCGATATTCCATCACACGGGTCCTTACTATCTTGGGCAAAGCAAGGGGTATTGCTATTAAATACCGTGTTAAGTGTCCGTCAAGGGGAGCCAGCTTCTCATAAAAGACAAGGCTGGGAATCGTTTACCGATGCAATTATAAAAGCATTAAATGAGCGGAGCGAGCCTGTTATTTTTGTGTTATGGGGAAAACAGGCACAAGAAAAAAAGAAACTCATAACAAATAATCAGCATGCGATCATTGAATCGCCTCATCCAAGTCCATTTTCAGCAAACCGAGGATTCTTTGGAAGTCGGCCTTTTTCAAAAATCAATCAACTATTGAAGAGCAATGGTAAGGATCCGATTTCCTGGTCTTTAGAAAATGAGAAGTGAGAATGTAAGATTATAGTTGTTCTTAATAAAAAAAGTAGAGTTGTCGGTAGAGGGCACTGAAAAAGATCGATTTTTATCTTTTTCAGTGCCCTCGAAGCAACGTGCGGAGCCATTGCCATTCCTCGATGGACTTTTTCAGCGGCTTCTTGTCGGTACCGCCATTCAACAAGACATCTCAAAGGAAATTATTGCATTTGCTAATGAGTCTAAACTTTCTCTTTTTCATTTGTGTCAATTTCCTAAACAGTTTAGACACTTTTGTAAACCAATTGTATAAATATTTCTGATAATTTTGAGTGAATAGGTGTTTGAACAGCTACTATAGAGAAAATAATACTCTTTTTTACATTTTGGCACGAATATTGCATTACTTATAGATGTATACAAGATAAACCACACAGGAAGGAATGTGAAAGTATGAGTAACGGAATTTTCAAAATCCCAACACCTAAAAATGAGCCTGGCAATATATATGCTCCAGGTACAAAAGAGAGGGAAACATTAAAGACAGAATTAAACCGCCAATCTGATATCGTAGTCGATATCCCTGTGATTATTAATGGAGAAAATATTAAGACAGATACAGTGAAGCAAGTGGTAATGCCACATGATCATCAACATGTTTTGGCAAACTTTTCGCAAGCTGGAGAAAAAGAGTTGCGTGATGCTGTAGAAGCGGCAATGGCTGCAAAAGAATCGTGGGCAAATATGCCATGGGAACACCGTGCATCCATTTTCTTAAAAGCTGCTGATTTAATCTCTGGTCCATACCGTGACGTAATGAATGCTGCTACGATGTTAGGACAATCCAAAACAGCTATTCAAACTGAAATTGATGCTGCACAAGAATTAGCAGATTTCTTACGTTTTGGCGTTGATTATGCTAATCAAATTTATCAAATTCAACCGGAGAGTGTGAAGAATATTTGGAATCGTTTAGAATACCGTCCATTAGATGGTTTTGTATTGGCAATTTCCCCATTTAACTTCACAGCAATTGGTGGGAACTTACCATCAGCTCCTGCAATGATGGGGAACGTAGTCGTTTGGAAACCAGCAACAACTGCTTTACTATCAAACTACTACTTTATGCGTATTTTAGAAGAAGCAGGATTACCAAAAGGCGTAATCAACTTCGTACCTTCTCGTGGTTCACAAGTATCGGAAGTAGTATTAACAGACCCTCGTATGTCTGGATTCCATTTTACTGGATCAACAAGTACGTTCCAAACAATTTGGAAAACAGTAGGAGAAAACATTACAAACTATCAATCATATCCTCGTTTGGTTGGGGAAACTGGTGGAAAAGACTTTGTATTTGCTCACGAAACTGCACAAGCAGACAAAGTAGCAGCTGGCCTTGTTCGTGGTGCGTTTGAATACCAAGGTCAAAAATGTTCAGCAGCCTCTCGTGCTTACATCCCTGCAAGCATGTGGGAAGAAGTGAAAGCTGGTGTAGTGGAAGAAACTGCTAAGCTTAAAGTAGGGGATATCCAAGACTTTACAAACTTCATGGGTGCGGTAATTGATAAAGCAGCTTTTGATTCAATCACAAGTTACATCGACTATGCTGCAGCTTCTGAAGAAGCAGAAATTATTGCTGGTGGTACTTATGATGATTCTGTTGGATATTTCGTTCAACCGACAATCATTGTGACAACAAATCCAAACTTCAAAACAATGGCAGAAGAAATTTTTGGACCAGTATTAACGATTTATGTATATGAAAATAATAAATTAGAAGAAACATTGACTGCAGTAGATACAGCGTCTATGTATGCATTAACAGGCGCGATCTTTGCACAAGATCGTCAAGCAATTATGCACTTAGAACGCCGCTTATCTGGTGCAGCTGGGAACTTCTATATCAATGATAAACCAACTGGTGCGGTGATTAATCAACAACCATTTGGCGGTTCTCGTGGTTCTGGTACAAACGATAAAGCAGGTTCTGTATTTAACATGATTCGTTGGACCAGTCCTCGTATTATCAAAGAAAACTTTGCTCCAACTACAGAAATTGCATATCCATTTATGGATGCAGAATAATTTAAAATGCAAAAAAGAGGTTGAAATGTTTTGTTTCAACCTCTTTTTTTTACTACGAAAAAAACAAACAAACGCCAAACCCTTGATACATATAAGTTTGGCGTTTTTGCTCACTTCCTAGAATTGGTTTTATGTTAACTAGTTTTGTATAGAGTATTTATGTGATACTTTTTGAATCATGGAGAAAATTCAGTGGTTACGCTCATTGCTTCGAGGCTGTTCAAAAAGGTAGACGGATGTGAGGAAAACCACAGCCTGTCTACCTTTTTACTTGTATAGAAAGAGATTAGATAGCTAATTTCTCTTTTTATTGTTTTATACAGATTTGTTATGTTCATGTCGTTGCTCACCTGAATGGTTAACCACTAAATTGAATTCTTCCTTAATTTCAAAGGATGGGTCTTTATCAATAAGGCTAACGATGACAATAGCAATCCATGCTAGAATGAATCCAGGAACAAGTTCATATAGGCCTATGCTATTTAATATTTTAATATTTCCCCATAGAATAACGGTTAAAGCACCAGTTAGTATACCAGCTAGAGCTCCATTTTTTGTCATCCGTCTCCAGAAAAGAGAGAGGATAATAACTGGACCAAATGCTGCTCCAAAACCAGCCCAAGCATAAGAGACAAGCTCTAATACATTTCCCCCATTTTTAGCTAATATAACAGCAAGAATCGAAATGAAAATAACAGAACTACGACTGACCCATACAAGCTCTTTTTCACTAGCATTCTTTCTGAAAATCTGCTTGTAAAAATCTTCGGCGACTGCACTTGAAGAAACTAATAATTGTGAATCGATTGTACTCATAATAGCTGCTAAAATGGCGGCCAGTAAGATACCTGCAATCCAAGGATTAAATAAGGTTTGTACAAGTAAGATAAAAACACTTTCAGGATTATCTAATGGCACATCAAATTGTGTGATTGCAACGAGTCCTATCAATCCTGCGCTAATAAGAGAGAGGACAACCCATACGACAGCAATAAGCCTAGCTTTTGGAATTTCGGCAACACTTCTAATACTCATAAATCGAGTAAGAATATGAGGTTGTCCAAAGTATCCAAGTCCCCATGCTAGTAATGAAATGGTTCCAATTATACTAAATGAAGTTACGTTGGTTATCCATTGGCTATCTTCAATTCCAACAGGTTTCATAATATCGAGCAAGTCAACGTTGACTTGTCCGATGCTACTCCATAGTCCTGTTAGTCCGCCAAGTGAAACAATAAATAAAGTAGGCACAAATATTAAAGCACATAACATTAAAATTCCTTGAACAAAATCCGTTAGGCTTACAGCTAGGAACCCGCCAAGAAAGGTATAAGAAACAATGACGATAGCACCTATATATAATGCCAAGTTAAAGTCAATACCAAAAGCTTGCTCAAACAAGACAGCTCCCGCAACCATACCGGCGGATGCGTAGAATAAAAAGAAGACAATAATCGTTACCGCAGAAATAACACGTAACGTCTTAGTCGAATCTTTGAATCTACTTTCAAAATAGTCTGGTATAGTAATTGAATTTACAGCTTCAGTATATTTGCGTAATCGTTTTGCAACGAACTGCCAATTTAAATATGTTCCAACCGCTAATCCAATGGCGATCCACATTCCATTTAAGCCGGATACATAGATAGCGCCTGGAAGACCTAAAAGTAGCCAACCGCTCATGTCCGAGGCCTGTGCACTCATTGCTGCTACCCAACTATTTAAAC
Source organism: Halalkalibacter lacteus (assembly GCF_036663595.1). NCBI lineage: Bacteria > Bacillati > Bacillota > Bacilli > Caryophanales > Bacillaceae > Halalkalibacter > Halalkalibacter lacteus. Next base: position 87,273 of record NZ_JAWRVL010000005.1, on the reverse strand, counting down.
TTCTTCCTCCTAAGAAATAATCAGAAATCGTATTTGTTCTTCTATAGGTCCATAAACCAATCCCTAACATTCCGATTAAATAAACACTAAATGTAATAATAGTGGCAGTATTCATTCAGTTCTTCACTCCTTTTCAAAAATTAGTGTTAAAACAGATAGACTGATGATTCCTATAAATGGAATAAAAATACAAATCCATGTGGTAAATGAAAGACTATAATCCATCAACATGCACTCCTTTCCTCTTGAAAACGTTTTCTTAATAATGGGGGTTATCTTTTACTTGCAATTTTCATGCCAATCATAATAAGTGTTGTTCTATAATATTAACTGCAAAAAAATAGACAAAAGTGTATTAAATAATGTATAAACTATTTAGAAAATTGACATAAATGAAAAAAGGTGAGAACCAATTGTTCTCACCTAATCTATTACTTTAAATCACGCTTCTTAAGTTTGTTATATAAAGTGGCCCTTGAGATACCCAATAACTTTGCTGCGGCTGCTTTATTTCCAAACGTTTTTTGTAATGCATATTGAATTTCTTCTTCACTTTGACCGTTCAGTTTCTTTGGTTCCTCGAAAAGGATATTTAATGTATGAGGATTATTTTCTTTCACGAAATTTTTAGGTAAATGGTGGGGCTTAATCACTTCGTTATCGCTTGCCAAAATGATAATACGTTCGATAATATTGCGAAGTTGCCGTATATTTCCTTGCCATGGGTGTTGAAGCAAGGTATACATAACTTCTGGATCGATTTCGGGGATCGGCATCGTGTATTTAAGAGAGAATTCCTTTAAAAATAATTGGATTAACTCAGGGATGTCTTCGATACGATCTCGTAACGGGGGAATAGATATTGAAATGACATTTAAACGGTAATATAAATCCTCCCGAAAACTTCCTTCATCGATCATCTTTTCTAGATCTCGATTTGTAGCAGCAATGATCCGTACGTCAGTTGGAATTGCTTTATTTCCACTAACACGATAATAATGCTTTTCTTGTAATACACGTAATAACTTAACTTGTAATTCAAGTGGCATTTCGCCAACTTCATCAAGGAAAATAGTACCTCCTTTTGCAGCATCAAATTTTCCTTTTTTTCCTCCCTTTACCGCTCCGGTAAAGGCTCCTTGTTCATACCCGAAAAGTTCGCTTTCAAATAACGCGGTAGGGATGGCACCACAGTTAATGGCAACAAAGGGGTGGTTAGATCGTTTTCCAGCATTGTGTATGCCTTCAGCAAACAACTCCTTCCCAACGCCACTGTCCCCAGTAATTAATACCGCGGCATCTGTTTTGGCTACTTTATTTGCTAGATTAATAGCCTCTTTTAAAACAGGGCTTCTACCTTTAATTTTGCTAAAAGGAGAATGGTTTTGTTTGCTTTGAGTCGTGCTTTTCAAATCATGTAAGTGGGCGGTTGTTGAAGCCAATTCATCATTTAATTTAACCATCTGAGTAATATCTCTTTCAATTGAAATACCTCCAACGACTTCTGTACCTACATAGACAGGAGATGTGTTAATTAAAACATAAACATTAGGATTAGGCTGGTGGTATTTGTTTGTAACTCCTTGTTTTTCTTTTATTGTTGACATTAAAACAACAGCCTCTTTTTCAAAAAATTTTGTAATAGATTGGCCATACACCTCATTTAATAAAAGCCCATACATTTCCTCAGTGTTATGATTCAAAAATAGGATATTTCCATTACTGTCAACCGTTGTAACAGCATCCTCAACCGAGTTAAGAAGAGCATCATAATAAGCTTTTGTTAGTTTCCATTGTTTGAAAACTTCTCTCATTAATGTTGAATTGGGAATCCATCCACAAACTTCATCATTTTCCGCTTTTAAAGCAATATCTCTACCTTCTTCGATAATGTCAATGTCACATAAAAGTGTTGTATGACTGTATACGTCCATTTTGCTTTTATCAAGATCGCTTTTCCATGGCAGTGCTAATGTTTCAAGAGTCATTTGGTGTTGCAAATTGAAAACCTCCCAACGAAATCAAGATTCTGTAAAATGTTTACATGTCTGTCTATGTTGGAATTCATTATAGACGTAATTGACTAAAAATTAAATATATTTTTCAATTAAATTATTGAATTGTTTCGATTAATAGTTTTAAAAAAAGTATTTGATATGTTCAATATGACTTTGCTCTTTTTTTTAAAAAGGTGGTTGTAATAGTAAACTTTATTGGGTAAAACCAAAGGATGATAGCGTTTACGATATTGTCTAAAGTCGACGTAATATTAAAGTGTATGGGTAACTAGGCATTCATTATATAAACGCTTGAAAAACTTTATAAAATGAATTGGCATGCATTTTGCATATAGAAGAGTAGCGGGAAAAAAATCTAGACTAAATACTGGAGGGATTAAAATGATTTTACATCAACCAATGAAATTCTTCTTTATGTTTCTTTCGCAAAACAAAGCAATGAATGTTGCCGCAAAAAGGTGGGGGTTAAAAGTAGGAGCATCTCAAGTAGTAGCGGGACAAGATATTGAGAGTGCAATTGCTAAAGTGAAAGAGTTAAATAAACAAGGATTAATGTGTACACTTGACCATTTAGGGGAGTTTGTAGACAGTAAGGAAGAAGCAATAGAAGCAACGGAATACTGTATTAAGACATTAAATGCTATGGCATCTTCAGGTGTTGACTGCAATCTATCGCTTAAAATGACACAGCTTGGTTTAGATATTGGAGAAGAGTTTTGTTTGGAAAATATGCGGCGTATTGTTGGTACTGCGAAACAGTCTAACAATTTTGTAAGAATTGATATGGAGGATTACTCACACTGCCAGCAGACATTAGATATTTTGAAAAAGTTAAGAAAAGATTATGACAATGTTGGAACGGTTATTCAAGCTTATCTAATTAGAGCTGAAGAAGATATTAGAAACCTAAAAGGCATTTCTCTAAGACTAGTAAAAGGTGCGTATAAAGAATCGCCTGAAGTAGCCTTTCAAGACAAAGCGAAAATCGATGAAAATTATTTCAACATCATCAAAGACCATTTACTAAGTGGAAGTTATACGGCAATCGCATCGCATGATCATCATATTATTGAAAAAGTGATAACGTTTGTAAAAGAGAACCAAATCCAGAACAGTCAATTTGAATTTCAGATGCTTTACGGATTTCGGACAGATTTACAGTTAGAATTGGTAAAAAAAGGTTACGTGGTGCGTGTTTATGTACCATTTGGACAAGATTGGTTTGGATATTTTATGAGACGTATGGCTGAACGTCCGCAAAATGTGGCATTTGCATTAAGAGGTTTACTTTCAAAATAGACCGCCAGAAATGCTTTTATTTGAGAATAGTTTTCTAGTAATCAATCGAGGTGAATAAAATGAAGCTGGCCATAAAAGAAGACAAGTTAGAGGAAGTAAATCTACAGCATTCTAATAATCTTAATCACTTAGAGTCAACACAAATAATTATTAAAGAAGCTTTGAATACATTGGGGTATACGAGTGAAGTATTTGAACTGCTTAAAGAACCACTTCGGATGCTGAGTGTTCGCATACCTATTCGCATGGATAACGGCAAAATAAAAATATTTACCGGATATCGTTCTCAACATAATGACTCAGTAGGTCCGACTAAAGGAGGAGTTCGCTTTCATCCAGAAGTAACAGAAGAGGAAGTAAAAGCGTTATCTATTTGGATGACTTTAAAATGCGGGATTGCAAATCTTCCATATGGGGGAGGAAAAGGCGGCATTATCTGTGATCCCAGGGTTATGTCCTTTGGTGAACTAGAACGATTAAGTCGAGGGTATGTAAGAGCAATTAGTCAAATTGTTGGTCCGACCAAAGATATTCCTGCTCCCGATGTATTTACTAATTCACAAGTAATGGCTTGGATGATGGATGAGTACAGCCGGATACGCGAATTTGATTCACCAGGGTTTATTACGGGAAAACCTCTCGTTTTAGGTGGATCTCATGGCAGGGAAACAGCCACTGCAAGAGGGGTGGCAATTTGCATAGAAGAAGCAGCAAAGAGTAAAAATTTAGAATTGAAACAAGCGAAGATTGTCATTCAGGGTTTTGGGAATGCAGGGAGTTACTTAGCAAAGTTTCTTATGGAGTCAGGAGCAAAAGTAGTTGGTATCTCTGATGCCTATGGAGCTCTTTATGATGAAGATGGGCTAGATATAAATGATCTATTAGATAAACGAGATTCTTTCGGAACCGTAACGAATTTATTCAAAAATACCATTACCAACCAGGAGTTACTTGAACTTCCATGTGATATCTTAGTACCGGCTGCTATTTCCAATCAAATTACTGCTAAAAATGCCCATCGTATTAAGGCGGAAATTGTTGTTGAGGCTGCTAATGGTCCAACAACAATGGAAGCAACACAAATTCTTAGTCAACGAAATGTGCTACTTATTCCTGATGTGTTAGCAAGTTCAGGTGGAGTCATTGTCTCCTACTTTGAATGGGTACAAAACAATTTAGGGTATTATTGGTCGGAAGAAGAGGTTTCCACGAAATTAAAAACAAAATTAGTAGAAGCTTTTAACAATGTTATTGAAACGGCTGATCTACACAAAGTCGATAATCGGTTAGCCGCCTATATGGTTGGATCTAGAAAAATGGCTGAAGCTTCAAAATTTCGCGGATGGATTTAAGGAGGAGTTATTTGTGAATACTTACTGTGCAGTTGCAAGTGTTTTTGATGGAACGATTGATCAGGTATTCGTAAATGAAGGGGACTATGTATATGAATGGGAGCCTTTATTTCAACTAAAGACGAATGAGGGTGTACTGAAAAAGGTAGAGATGGGGGTAGGTGGGAATATTCTTTCTCTGAATGTGAAACCGGGTGATAGAGTCATACATGATATGACTTTAGCTATACTAAAAGAAGATGATCAGCCTAGTGGTTGTGATTAACATTGGTACCTGTACTTATAATCACTCTAAATTCAAAGCATTGAATGAAATCATTAAGGGTTTAGTATGTACGGTCGACCACTTAGGAGAGTTTGTGTTAAATCGAAGAGGAGGATGTTGAATCTACTATGGTATGTATAGAAACATTAGCGTTATTTCCTTATTGGGAAGGGCATCCCTCCTCTTATAAACCGTGAGGACACTGAAAAAGCCAAAAATGACCTTTAAAAGATTTTTGGGTAAGCGGCAATGGCTCCGCATGTTGCGCGCCTGCTATGAGAAAACCTAAAATGTACCCTGTAGAGTAGACACTTGAAAAAAGACTGCTCTACAGGGTATTTTGGAGATAGATATTGTTGGCAAGCACCGGTTAGAATCTGCAGCGAAGAGATGGCGTGCTGCCTATCGAAAAGATGGTTTTTCTGTTCTGCGAAATATCAGAACTGGAGGTAGATCTCGTGTAAAAGAGCTTTCTTTAGAAGAGAAATATGTACGATTGGAAGCTGAACATAACTTATTAAAAGCAGAGAATGAACTATCAAAAAAGATGACCCCTCGTTCAATATAGAGACCACTTCCTTAAAATAACCTAGGCTTTTTAATATGTCTACACTTTAACCGACTCATAGCAGGCTTTAAAACAAAGCAACGAGCACAGGGCCGTCAAACCACGATACCTATAATAAAAACGATTTCATTAAAAGGGCAGTTCGAAAAATGTGTCAGATTATCTTACAATGGAGTAGATTCAGAATGTTATGTACGTATAATGAGAACTAACAAGAGATGTTAGCTTCTCTAACGCTAACGTGTACACATTTTGAGAGGAGAGGTTGAGAAATGACAGAATTAGCACTTATGGATAATTTATGGGTAATGATTTGTGCAGTATTAGTTTTATTTATGCAAGGTGGATTTATTCTTTTAGAAGCAGGTTCCACAAGAATGAAGAATGCCGGACACATTGCCGGGAAAACAATTTTCACAGTTGGGATCGCGTCACTTGTTTATTGGGCTGTAGGCTGGGGTTTTGCTTACGGTGAAGGGAATGCATTTATTGGAATGTCAGATTTCTTCTTTGGAGATTTCACTACAGTTGATGAAGGTCTTGTCGGTTCAGTAGATTTCTTCTTCCAATTAATGTTCGCAGCAATCGCGTTAACAATTGCTTTTGGTGGATTTGCAGAACGTGCAAAATTATCAGCATATATCGTATTCGCAGTACTATTCTCAGCATTTGTTTATCCAATCGTTGCACACTGGATTTGGGGTGACGGATGGTTAGCTGATTTAGGAAAGCAAGACTTTGCAGGTTCTACAGTAGTTCACTTAACTGGTGCTATGGCAGCTCTTGCAGCTACTATTCTATTAAAACCACGTCTTGGTAAATATAACAAAGATGGTTCATCAAATGATTTAGCTGGTCATAACCAAGTTTATACAGCATTAGGTGTTTTAATTTTATGGGTAGGTTGGTTTGGATTTAACGCAGGTAGTACGTTAGAAGTAGCAGACGGCTTCTTTGGTTATGTTGCATTAAATACACAACTTGCAGCAGCAGCTGGTGCGGTAGCAGCTCTATTTATTGCTTGGGCAATGACAGGAAAGTCAGATGTTCCTTCAATGCTAAACGGTGCGTTAGCTGGTTTAGTCGCAATCACAGCATCTTGTGCATTCGTAGCTCCTTGGGCAGCAGTTGTCATTGGTATTGTCGGTGGTCTTATTGTATTCTTCAGTATGAAATTCTTTGATAAAGCTCGTATTGACGATCCAATCTTTGCTCTATCTGTTCATGGTGTTGCAGGGGTTTGGGGAACAGTTTCAACTGGATTCTTTGCAACTCCTGAGCTTGCAGCAATGAACGGTGGTAGCGCTGGTCTACTCTACGGTGGTGGATTTGGTCAGCTTGGAATACAGGTGTTAAGTGTTGTGGCGTGTGGTGCATTCGCATTTGTCGCATCTTACATCTTATTACTAGTAACAAAAGCTGTTTGTGGCGGCTTACGTGTAACTGAGGAAGAAGAAATTGTTGGTCTTGACCTTAGTGAGCACGGTGGCTACGGTTATCCAGAAAGTATGCCTGGTAACGAAAAGACTGGAGCATAAAGATGACAGGGGCAAAGGTTTATCCTACTTTTGGTGATCATGAATGGGATGCACAATATAAGCACTTGTATGACCAACGTCAACAAACCATTCATAATCAGGAGCATACCTCAGCCTCACTTCAAAATAGTCATGAACAAATTATAAAAAAAGCGGTGTGTCTCGCTCTTGAAAAGACAAAAAGTGAGTGGGGCGAGCCGCCTGCTCACTTTGCTTTCTTTCTAATGGGAAGCGGAGGTAGGTTTGAGCAATCGTTTTGGAGTGATCAAGATCACGGACTTGTGTTTGACAGTAGTATTGAAGAAGACGAAGCGTATTTTCTTCATCTTGGTGGAGATATTGTCTACGCTCTTGAAAAAGTTGGCTATGAGCGTTGTGATGGGAAGGTTATGGCATCAAACCCGAAATGGTGTTGTTCATATGCGAAGTGGGAAGAACAGTTAAAATCATGGTTGCATGAAGATAAGTGGGAAACTCTCAGGTATACCCTGACGTTTGTAGATTCTCGATCCATTATTGGGAAGCATGAAATGGTTGAGCAATTAAAACAAACATTGTTTAAGATGATAAGCAGTCAACCTTACTTGCTAAGGCGGTTAACAGAAAATACAGGAAAAATTAAAAAGGGATTGGGATTGTTTAACCAATTGCTTGTAGAAACAAAAGGAAAGCATAAGGGGAAATTTGACTTTAAACAAATCGTTTTGTTTCCTTATGTTAATGGATTGCGGTTGCTTGCGATTGAACAAGAAATCCTTTCTACATCAACAATTGAACGGTTTCAACAGTTACCTTCAAGGTATGAACAATTCAAGCAATTACAACTATCTTTTGAGCAGTTACTTGAGCATAGGCTGTTGTGGCAGAAGGAAATCGAGCGCTATGAAAAGATTCATCATTTATCGCTTGAACAATTAAGTCCTGATGAACGGAAGCAGTTAAAAAGTTGGGTGAGGGAAGGGCGTCAACTGTACCAAAATATCGAAAGGTTGTTACAAAGGGTGAATTAGCATGATTAATAATATGGTGCAGCTGGTGAAGCAGCTATCAAGCAGATTAAGTCCAAATGTCTATACGTCATTGCAACAGCAGTCTGATGCGGCAAGGTTGTCTCACTTACGCCAAATTCAGCGCGAATTAAAACAGGAAGATGTATTAGATCGCCCTCTATCTGAGCTGCCATTCATTATTTTTGATTTAGAGACGAGTGGTTTTTACCCTGATAAAGGCGACTGTATTCTATCAATTGGTGCTGTGAAAATGAAAGGAAGCGAGATTATAACAGAAGATGTTTTCTATTCAACTGTTAAATGTAGTAAAACTCCATCCGATGAAATTCTAGCACTAACGGGATTAACAGCAGAAGAATTACATGAGGCGCCGGCATTAGTGGATGTCTTGTCTGACTTTTATCAATTTATTGGACATTCGACTTTGGTTGCTCATCATGCATCACATGAAAAAAAGTTTATGTCTCATGCTACATGGCAAACTCTACGTACAACCTTTCAACACCGAATCATTGATACTTCGTTCTTAACAAAAATAGTCGTACCTGAGAATCATTTAGTCACGTTGGATGAGTGTTGTGCTTATTACGACATTCCTGTCCAAATCCGTCATCATGCGTTAGAAGATGCGTTGATAACGGCACAATTATGGCAAAGAAATATTCGACTTGCGAGAGAGAAAGGCTTCGAATCACTGCGAGATGTGTATTCTTACCTTGCTAAAGGTCGAACTGCACAATCTTAGATTGGTAACGAAGGAGGAGGGGAGCGAGTGAAGTCAGGAATTCCTAGAAGGCAAGCATGTTTTCCCATCCGAGTAGTAATGGAGATGACGAACTTGTCTGCCCGACAAATTCGTTATTATGAAGAGCAAGGTCTAATTAAGCCATCGCGTAATGAAGGAAACCAAAGAATGTTTTCATTAGAGGATATTGAACGATTCCTTGAAATTAAAAAGTTAATCAAGCAAGGAGTGAATATTGCTGGAGTGAAAGCGATATTTGCTGCGAAAGAGCTAGAAAAAAAGACCGATTATGATGAGTAGTAAATGGTTCTTCTAGTATGAAACCAATTCAAAAATGAATTGGTTTTTTTTTGCTTGGCTAACAAAATACATTGGATAAAAATGTTAAAATAAAAAGTTAGTTTAAAGTTGCCAGCTCGTTGATGAGAGCGTGAGGCTAACTATCTTGCATGATGCTTCCTAAACATGAATGAGGGGGAATGTCGCGATTGTTGGTTACTCGATGCAGTTGACGATTTTTCGATTATTCGGTTCAGAAATGCTGAACAAAGACAGGTATAACGGTTAGGGAAGAAAAGAAGATGCCGTATCAATTCCATTTCTTCTTTCCTTCACTTCACCCTATTATGAAAGCGACAATAAGAACCCACCGATAGCTCCTGTTACAACAATGACCCAAGGCGGAAGTTTCCAGAAGACGAGCATACTAAATAAAATCGCTGCAAAAGCAAAGTCAATTGTTGATAAAATCGAACTACTCCAAATCGGATGATAAAATGCTGCAATTAAAATACCAACAACTGCCGCATTTACACCCATTAACGCTCCCTTTATTTTCGGATTGCGTCGTAATGAGTTCCAAAAAGGCAAGGTACCTAAAATAAGTAAGAAGGCCGGTAAGAAGATCGAAAAGGTAGCAAGTAAGCCTCCCTGCCAGCCATTAATAACAGCACCAATATAGGCTGCAAAGGTAAATAAAGGACCGGGAACAGCTTGGGCTGCACCGTACCCAGCGAGAAATTCCTCCTCACTTAGCCATCCACTTGGAACAAATTCACGTTCTAGTAAAGGTAATACGACATGACCGCCACCAAAAACAAGCGAACCGGAACGATAAAAACTATCAACCATTGCTATCCAATTCACATTTGTTGCCTCTCTAAGGAGTGGCAGAGCAACAAGCAAGCCAAAAAAGAGTGATAAAGAGACAACAGCAGCACGATGGGAGATCGGGAAGCGAACCTGATCGGATTGTTCCTCAATGGTATGGTGTCTATAAAGGTAAAACCCTACAAATCCAGCCAACAGAATAATCCCAACTTGTGTAAAAGCCGTTTGCCATAATAAGGTTACAACCACAGCAAATAAGGCAATCGTTTTCCTTTTCACATCAGGTGTTAAATTTTTTGCCATCCCTAAAATCGCATGAGCGACGACGACAACGGCAACAATTTTTAACCCGTGTAGCCAACCGGCATCTGTAAAACCAAAGCTTTGCAAGAGCAACGCAAAAACAATAAGAGCAATGACCGATGGAAGGGTAAAGCCAAGAAACGATACAATTCCACCGATAATACCAGCCCTCATCACCCCAATTCCAATGCCAACTTGGCTACTAGCAGGGCCAGGTAGAAACTGACATAAGGCAACTAAATCTGCATAACTTCGTTCATCCATCCATTTTCTTCGGCGAACGTATTCATCATGAAAGTAACCTAAATGAGCAATAGGTCCACCAAATGAAGTGAAGCCAAGTCTAGTTGAAACAAGGAAAATTTCCAGCAATGATTTCAATATGTTCTTTTTTGGATCTGACATTAGTAGCACCTTCTCTCCTCATTCTGTTATTTCTCTAAAAGGCTTACGTAACACTCTATCCTCTAAGAAATCGCTCCTTTCATTATTGAAAGGATAACAAATTACTTTCATTCAAACAATGAATCAAAGAAAATGTAATGAAAGCTTTAAAAAAGCAAAGGGTCTTGCATTTACAGTGTTATGTTCAGAATGAAGGTTCCAAGCTTACGGAGTAGTTGTAACGGTAACGGGTCCAGTCAAACAATTATTACGGTTACAGAACTTGAAGGAGTTCATACCTTTCATCTAGGAGAAAACATGAGTTGGAATTGGGATGATAATGATGAAACGATGTAGAAGAAACCTCTTAGCAATGAGTGCAACCTATAAAGCCTGCTATGAGTGGTTTCTCATAGCAGGCGTGCAACATGTGGAGCCATTGTGGCTTCCTCAAAAGGGTCAGACCCTTTGAGTTTAAATCACCCTCTTACAACACTATTCTTTTCGATCTTCTAACTCTCTGCTCACTTTTGAGATCGTAATTCTTTCTTCACCTGTGCTTGGTTGTACAGCGTCTTTTGATTTAATCATGTTACGCTTTGATTTTGAACGTTTACTCATGTCGTTGTCTGCCTCCTTGTTGACTAAATAATTACAAACATATTTTCTGCTTATAGAGGTGCAATTATGTAAAGAAAAGAAGGTGAAATCTGATTCGTTACATCAAATTCTTCACGAAGAAAAAGTGCCTCATCTTTTGGGTAAGGCACCCATTTTTCGCTTGCTTAATAACACTTGAGTGATAACGGCTAATATCGAAAGTTCTAACAACGGACCTATCACTAATGTTAGCGCGATTAAAGGTTGTTCAGGGAAGGCAGTCATAGCAATTGCTAATGCGATAGGTGAATTTCTAGCTAAGGTCGTTAAACTTAAACTTGTTTGCTCTGAATAAGAGAACTTCATCAACTGTCCAACCTTTTGACCGATGATAAAATTAAGAACAAAGAACAGAAGAATGGGAACCGTTATGTTCCACATTAACGCCAAATTCTCAAGTAATAAATGTCCTTGTGATGCAAACATAGCAACGATTGCTAGGCTTAAGAAAACAATTGGCCACATACCTAGGTTTAATAAGATCTTTTCTTTCATCTGTTTTTTGTTTTTTAATAAAATGTTTGTTAGAAAAGTTAAAATAAGTGGGATGAATAAAACAACCACTACACTTTTTAGCAGAAATGAAAGTTCGACAACCCCTGTTGTCCCACCAAAAATAAGTAGATACATAGGTAACAAAATGACCTGTAATAGTAAATTTAAAGGCAGAATTGCGGTAGATAGTGCAACATTCCCTTTCGCGATCCCTGTAAAGATTAAGTACCAATCCGTACAAGGTGTAACCATCAACATAATAAATCCAATATACAAGGCAGGATTGTCAGCTAAAAAAAGCAAAGCGAGAAGCCATGCAAAAAGAGGCGTCCAGACAAAATTGAGGACAATGGTTGTGTAGGTAAACTTTATATTTTTGAAAGCCGTGCTAATTTGTTGAATAGGGATTTGCAAGAATGTAAGATACAGCATAGCTACTAACAACGGCACAATAAAATTCTCCGCACTTGTTCGGATGCCTTCCATGTGTCCAATGCTTATTCCAATTATAATCGCTAAAAAAATGATTAACGTATAGAACTTTTCGAGTAAACTCATTTCAACGCACCTAACGAATAAATTATGTTATTAACTTGTCATTTTATCATAGCTTGCTGTTAATTTCGATTTGTATGATTGCGGGCTCCTTAGGCTAAAACAAAAATTAACGAATGTAGAAGTTAATGAGGCGAAGGAGTCGATGTACATTCAAAGTAAAAAGAAGTACCGCGATAATTTTAAAAGATACGTATTAAGTTCTCATTAAAAAGGAATAGTTCCTGCTCGAAAGCCTCATTATAATAAAATTTCAGTTAACAAACAATATGATTGTGAAGGAGGTTCGTTATGAAAACAGAAAAAGCAAAAATGTTGGATGGTGAGCTGTACTATGCAGCTGATCCTGAATTAGTAAAGGAACGAGTAAATGCGCGGAGGTTAACGAGATTGTTTAATGAAGTAGAACGAGAAGCATATGCCAAGAGCTTATTTGTTGAAACAAAAGTGTAATAAGAATAGCTGAAGTAAGAAATTAGATTAATTTTTCGTAACGAAAGGATTTGATTTAGATCATAAAGAATAGAAAGTATATAGATTGCTATCTTTCTTATTCTTGCAAAATCTCTTGAAAAATATTAAGGGAGGACGGTATTTTTTGCTATTATCCTCTTCTAAACAACAATGCCCCTTATGAAATAATGGTAAGGCCTAAAGAGAAAGAAAAAACAAGTGAAAATAGAGACGGAAGTCGAAGTGTCTCAAGTGGAGAATCGTGTGGAAGGCAGGTATTACTTTGAAGTGAATATCATCCTTGAATCAGAGGGTAAGAAAAGAGAATTGTAATTTATAGCAACATAAAAGGAGCTAGATAAAATGGCCGAGCAATTAATTGTAAGAGATGAGATTCTAATTGGAGCAATACCTGCAAGAGTGTGGGATATTCTAACGAAACCTAAATATGTCGCACAGTGGGATGAACTTCCGGAAGATTATCCTGAAGAAGATATGACTGAAGGTAGCAAAGTCGTATGGGATCTGCCGAACGAAGGGCAATCGATTACAACGATCATCAAAGCAGTAGAACACAAAGAGCTGAAAATTGCACTATTCGTATCGAATTGGGAAATCAAGCCAACAGAAGGAGATGTTGCGTACGTGTATCACCTAGAAGAACAAGACGGAAAAACGCTACTGAAGATGGATATCGGTGATTTTTCCCTAATAAAAAACGGCAAGATGTATTATAACGCATCAGTGGAATTTACGAAGAGTGCAAAAAGGGTTATAAAAGAATTAGCAGAGAGCTGATTTTTGTTTACGTGAAATCAACTGAATTATTGAAGAAGTTTTAGGAGGATCGTAGCAAAACATATAGAAGTTGTAGTGAGGCAGACGCTGTGAGGTGACATATGAAAGTACGAGTGAAAGATACGTTTAATTTACTTGCACACATCTATGAGCATAAAGTAGACACAACAAGTCTATACAACAATGAATATGAAAGACCTTCGATGTTAAAGCAGCTTCCAGATGATTTAACAGATAAGAAAGTGCTTGATGCTGGTTGTGCCGCTGGTTGGTATACTGACCAATTAGTAAAACGAGGAGCAAATGTTGTCGCAACGGACATTAGTCCAGAGATGGTTGCGGCGACAAAGAGGCGTGTCGGACTGAAGGCTGAAGTAGTCTGTTTAGATTTAGAAACGGTTATGCCTTTTGAAGACAATACCTTCGATATCATTGTGAGTTCACTAACTCTTCATTATGTTAAGGAATGGAGTCAGACATTCCGTGAGTTCCGGAGGATCCTTAAGCGAAAAGGTGTTTTGCTATTTTCAGTTCACCACCCTTTTATGGATATAAAAATGTCTCAGAATAAAGATTATTTTTCTACAGAACTGATTATTGATACGTGGAAGAAAGAAGGAAGGGAAATAGAAGTTCCTTTCTATAGGAGGCCGATTCATTCGATTTTGAACGAAACGATGCGTCATTTTACAATTGAAAACGTCATTGAACCTCAACCGACGACCAACTTCAAATTACAAGCTCGAGAAAATTACGAAAAATTAATGAAGAACCCGCATTTTTTAATTATTAGAGCGATAAATAAAGGCGGTAATTAGTAAAATTTTGATAATATCCTTTGTAAAGAAGCACACTATTTCTATTCATACTGTGCCTCTTTGTTTGATGATGAATAAACTGATCAAATAAATTATAAAGGATGAAAGCTGATGCATGTGCTTACTGCAATTATTAGTATTCTTGCTGTTATTGGTTGGGGGGACTGGAGAAATTGGCAGAAATATCATACGACGTTATTATTCTTTGCTCTTGGTAACTTAGTTTATAACTTCTTAACAGCCAATTACTTCTTATGGCGGATGCATTCAGATTTTATAACAAATCACACTCTTACTGAGATGCTCTATACATTTATTATTTTTCCTGCAACAGGAATTCTATTCTTAGGGAATGCCCCAGAAGGATTTACTAAACAGACTTTACATATGTTAAGATGGATAGCGATTTATGCCGTTTGGGAATACATCTATACGTTAACAGGCCATATTGAGTATCAATATGGCTGGACATTAGGATGGTCGATTGTTGCTCTTTTTTTCATGTTTCCTCTATTAAAGCTGCACGTGAAGCATCCATTGTTAACGTACGTATTCTTTGCTCTCGTATCGGTAGGGTTTCTTTGGTGGTTTGATGTGCCCGTTCATTTGCCGGTTGAAGAAAGGGCAAATTATGGACAATGATTAATAGGAGACTTAGGCTTTGAGAAAGAAGGCATCAAAGGAGCGGAATGAGTCCGAAATCTGCCAAGGAAGAAAGAACATGGTCATCAAACGAGCGATTAAGCTCTTAAGGTAGTTATTCTAAGGCTTTTCTTTGTTGGTGTGTGTCACTCTCTATGCTAAGATGGAGGTAGTTAGTGAAAGTGAGGAGAGTTTTATATGAACATACCAGCAAAGCAAATTTGCGACCATATAGACACACAAGTAATCAAATTACGAAAAGCAGTAGCAGATGGTGACCGGACTTCTATAAGAGAAGCGAGTGCAGTAATTGAAGCATATTGTCAATTGCTAAAGGGATCAGGATCCCCCGTCGTAACGCAAAATCCAAACATTGAAGTGGTACCAGAAAAGGAGTATTCGGCGCCTCAACAACCAATGACCTTCTCAAGGCCGCTCACCACTCAGTCTGAGAATGGCGAAGGTGAGAAGGGCAACTTGCTTGATTTTTAAAATGGCTTACTAAAGGGTTAGACCTTAGGTTTTGTTATGCTTGGTTATTTCTCCACTCAACGAGTACGGCGTAGTTTAGGGATTCATCGTCCTCTAAATAGTTTGGCAATACTTGTAGAGGATTCAGACCTTGTTTAACATAAACGAACGTAGCCGTTGCCTTGTTTTAAAGCCCGCTATGAGTGGGTTTCTCATAGCAGGCGCGCAACGTGCGGAGCCATTGCCGCTTCCTCGATGGACTTTTTCAGTGGCTTCAATCAAATTGAATTTTTCTTCTATGTATAAGGAGTGTTTACGTTGGCAAAGTTATTTTTATTAATAGGTAGCATCGTCATGGCGCTATCTGTTGTCATTGGTGCATTTGGCGCACACGGGCTTGAGCCTAGGTTAACAGAACGGATGATGAAAAACTATCAAACCGGTGTGCAGTATCATATGATTCATGGGTTAGCGATTTTAGCTGTTGGAATCATTGCTTTAAAGTTTCCATTGCCAGGGTTAAACGGGGCAGGGTGGAGTTTCCTAATCGGAATCGTTCTCTTTTCAGGTAGCTTATATGCAATGGCGTTAACGGGTGTAACGAAGCTTGGTGCGGTGACACCAATTGGTGGGCTGGCCTTTATTATTGGATGGATTTTGCTAGGAGTTGCTGTAGTAAGAGGGTTGTAAATAGATAAAAAGGTCAGGCCCCGATGTTGCACTAGGGGTCTGACCCTTAATTGTATTATGGACTTATTATCAAGAATCATTAGGGTCGTGGCGAATATTGTGCCAATGGACTTATTCCATCAAATGGATATGCATATTCTAGTTCCTCATCAAACGTAGCATAATCAAAATTGACCATGAGAAGTAAGAAATATTGACCTGTTTCTGGATCGCTTAAAATAATATGGTCGCGACCTGCTTCTTCGACCCGGCCTCGGTAAATTCGCGCGTTCCATTCTGGGTTGTTCTCATACGTAAAGTAAAAGGTTCCAATTTTTCCGCGGTTTAAGCGGAGGATATTTTCGATATAGGACTGTTCTATCGGCAGCATTCCGGGTTGTTGACCAGGTGTTCCTGGAAATGGCTGTTGCTGTTGCTGTTGTTGCGTAAAACCAGGTGGTTGAAATTGATACGTTTGTGATGACATATAAGGAAGCTGCCCAGTTGGCTGAGCGGTTGGTTGCTGCTGTGGATAGCCGTGCTGTTGTCCATAGCCATCATAACCATTTGTTGCTTGAGTCTGTGGATACCATGGTTGCTGATACACAATTGATCGCCCCTTTATGCTAAATTAATAGGTGCTGTAAACTTCAGCGCACTCTGATTCGGTTGGAGAGTAAAAGCAATGAGCCTTATAACGACCTGTGTTCCACTGGCCCCACCATTGTGCGGGGCAGGTTCCTTCTGGACGGAAAAACCATAAAGAATTTTCTGCTGGATGAAAGCGTTCACCATTGACTAATCTTTGGGCTAGCCGTCTATCTTTTTCTCTAGCGCGTTGGTAGAAATATCCTTTTTGAACAGCTTCAAATCCTCCAGGAGATTGAAATGCCATATGAGGAATGGTATTGACGTTGGCGAAATCTGAACAACGGACTCGAGTACGGTTCACCATTACATTTCCTGCTGTTAACATCCCGAGCTCTCCATCGCCTTCCGCTTCCGCTCGCATCAATCGAGCCAAAATATCAATGTCACTTGAATTTGCTTTTATAACAGCCATCCGTTCACCTCCTATCAAAGTTGACTTTCTAAAGATGCAAAAGAAATGAAACGTAAGAACTGCATCCAAATAAGAAATGGATGATTTGCCGTAGGCGGTGCAGTTAGTTCACTATATGATTTTGCATAGGGGCGTATGCATATGTTTTTAAACGAACCAGTCTCATGGCCACCAAACCAGTTATCACTAACTATAAAAAAAACCACACCATCACGTAATCGTGAAAATGTGGTTATGTCATAGTTATACGTAAAAGAACCTCGAAAGGTGACTAGGGTTAAGAATATTTCCAACATAAAATGAACCAAACTCCCCGTAACGAGCTGATACTTCATCAAAGCGCATTTCATAGACAAGCTTTTTAAATTGGAGGACATCATCTGCAAATAATGTCACGCCCCATTCCCAATCGTCAAAACCAACAGAACCTGTAATGACTTGTTTCACTTTGCCTGCATAGCTTCTACCAATTAAGCCATGACTGCGCATTAATGAACGACGATCTTCCATCGGCAGCATGTACCAGTTATCTTCGCCCGTGCGACGCTTGTCCATTGGATAAAAGCACACATGATTTGCTTTAGGTAATGTCGGATAAAGGCGCGAGCGTACATGTGGATTTTGGTAAGGATCTTCATCACTCTCACCAGCCATATAGTTACTAAGCTCAACAACCGATACGTACGAATATGTAGGAATCGTAAATTCAGCAAGACGTGATTTATTAAAAGCATTTTCAATTACGTTTAATTCTTCCAGCGTTGGTCGAAGGATCATGAGCATGAAATCTGCTTTTTGCCCAACGATTGAGTAAATAGCGTGACTTCCTAATTCGTTAGCTTCTGTTTGCTCCCATTTATCAATCATGGAATGAAACTCGGCTAAAATTTGTTCTTGCTCTTCTGTTGAAAGCATTTTCCAAGCAGGCCAATTCATTGTACGAAAATCATGTAAACAATACCAACCATCTAACGTTACTGCAGCTTCACTCATTCAAAACAACTCCTTTGTGTTTATAGATGTGATGTGAAAAATCGCTTTTACCACCGCGAAGCAATCAACGATACTATACCATATTTGGTTGCACACCTAAAACTTTGAAGCAAGGAGTGGTCTATCCGTTTTTGTACGTTTTATAACTATTTACGTAAAAATTGCTCAATCGCCCTTTTATGTTCATTTGTCTCACTAGCTTGACGTTGTGCGAATACTTCCATTTCTAATACTTGCTCTAAGCTGTGCTCAAAGCTTGCTTGAAACGTTTGCTTCATGAGACCAAAAGCTTTAGGAGGCATTTTTACCAACTTTTTAACAAGTTGTTCAGGTTGTCCAATTTCGTTAATAAGGTTAATTCGAAAAGCCTCTTTTGCAGTAATCATATCTCCTAATGACAGCTCCATTGCTTTGCCGAGTCCGACAAGTCTTGGAAGGAAATAAGAGGCGCCTGCATCTGGAACAAGTCCGATTTTTAAAAAGCCTAATCCTAAATGAGCCTGTTCATGTGCAACGCGATAATCACATGCAAGCGCAATACTAAGACCAGCCCCTACGGCAATGCCATTAATATTAGCAACAATCGGTTTGTTAATGGAAACAATTTGCCGGATTAACCGGTTATACGTTTCCTCTAAAGCATCTCCATAGTCAAATGTCTTCATTTGTTCTAACGAAATGCTTTTTAAATCAGCTCCAGCACAAAAAGCATTGTCTGTACCTTGTAAAATAATGACGCTGACTGTGTCATCAGTTTTTGCTTTTTCAAATGCTTCATATAAAGCGATGTGCATGTCTTTGTTCAATGCATTTTTTACTTGTGGACGATTGAGTGTGATTGTTGCCGTATTATTTTCTGCAGAATATAAAATGGGTAAGTTGGTCATCTACATAAACCTCCTAAATAATGAATGATCATTCATTGCGTGTTGCGTAATAATTCGACACATAAGTCAAGAATCCTTTGGTCATCCTAAAAGTACGTAATAAGAACGTGCAAAAGAGATCGTTCAAGAGCTAAAAAACAATTTTTTTTAAAACAACCTCTATAAGAGTGAAAACCCCTAATATAACTAGCATGTAAGCGAAAACATAAAGGTTTTTTAAAGAAATAACATTTGAATGAAGTTGACAAAGGTGGTTCCTTTTTGCATGCAAGAGGAGTATTCTTATCATAGAGTAAGAGATTGAGGAGGAATTACGTTGAGTAATCTTTTTAATGAAATAAAAGCCCAAGTGGAAAAGCACAAACCAACGATTGTGTTGCCTGAAGGTACAGATGAACGTATTTTAGAAGCAGCGGCGAATTTAGCAAAGGATCAAGTTGTAACACCAATTCTTATTGGAAATGAAGCTGATGTGAAAGCGACTGCAAGCGCACATAATATCGAGTTAGGTACGATTACAATACTCGACCCACATAGTTATAATGGAATCGATGAGATGGTTGCTTCATTCGTGGAACGTCGAAAAGGAAAAGAAACAGAAGAGACTGCACGTGAAAAGTTAATTGATGTGAACTATTTTGGAACGATGCTTGTGTACATGGGCAAAGCTGATGGTTTAGTAAGTGGCGCAGCGCATTCAACAGGTGATACGGTTCGTCCTGCTTTGCAAATAATCAAAACTCAACCAGGTATCAAGCGGACATCCGGTGTGTTTGTCATGGTTAAAGATGAGCACAAATTTGTATTTGGTGACTGTGCGATTAACATTGCTCCAAATAATGAAGAATTGGCTGAAATTGCGATTGCAACAGCTGAAACAGCTAAAGTATTTGGAATAGATCCAAAAGTAGCAATGTTAAGCTTTTCAACGAAAGGGTCAGCTTCTTCAATTGAAACAAAAAAAGTGTCAGAAGCAACAAAACTTGCTCAAGAAGCAAGACCTGATTTAGTCATCGATGGAGAGTTCCAATTTGACGCAGCATTTGTTCCAGCCGTTGCGCAAAAGAAAGCTCCAGACTCGCCGCTACAAGGGCAAGCAAACGTCTTTATTTTCCCAAGCCTAGAATCAGGAAATTTAGGGTACAAAATTGCCCAACGCCTTGGAGGCTACGATGCAATTGGTCCAATTTTGCAAGGGTTAAACAGACCAGTTAATGATTTGTCACGTGGTTGTAACGCAGCTGACGTTTATAAATTGTCACTGATCACAGCGATGCAAGCTATTAACCAAAAAATAACAAGCTAAACGGTTATAGCTATACTTACTTTGGCTTCATCCGATATTATACAAAAAAGGCAACAATCTCTTAACGGGTTCACCTGCTGAATAGAAAAAATTACAACAAAGCACATCAAAATCGCACAGGTTTTGTTGTGCTTTTTTATTAACAGGGGATGAGCTTGTTCATGTGTAATGATGCAGACTACGTAAAGAAGGGTAAGGAGGTTTTATAAAATGGATCAGAAGAGGATGCCACAAGCTATCCCCTTCTACGTCGTTAATGCTTTTTCATTGCGGCTAACTACACGCTCATAATTCTCTAAAAATAGGCTTTGTTCAGCTTCTGAAAAAGGTTGAATCGTTAGCTGAGCGCCTTCGTTTTGAATCGTAAGCAATAATGTCCTCATCACATCTGCAATGGAGAATTCCGCTTGAAGAAGTTCCTGTAAGGAAGCCATTGTAGAGGACTGAACTGTTGGATATGTAAATTTTGTCTCTTTGCCGTTGACTGCTTTTTCGTAAAAGTGTTTGATCAGTTCAGCGCGCTTGCTCCCGCTCCCTTTCACACAGAGGTAGATCTGAACAGCAATCCCTCCGCGAATGCGGCGTTGTGAAATTCCTGCAAACTTCTTTCCACTAATACTTAAATCATAACTTCCTGGGCAATAAGAGCCGACAATTTCATAAGCATCAATGTTCACTTGATAGGAAGCGAACATTTTTTTAATAACGGAGTACATCAATTCATACCCATCATCGATTGACCGTCCTTTTTCTTCCTTGAAAATGAGGGAGAGATTGAGAACGCCATCATCTAACACAACGGCTAGTCCACCAGAATTGCGAACGACGACCTGATATCCATTTGCTGCTAAGTAAGCGCGCCCTTCTTCGATTTCAGGGAGCCGACTATCCTGGATCCCAAGTACGATCGTGTTGTGATGAACCCAAGCTCGGACAGTTGAAAGTCCGTCACGCTGACCAACAAATGTGCAAAGTGTATCATCATAGGCAAAAGATTTCAGAGCATCGAAATCAGGTCCAAATGTCGTGTGATCGATTAAACGCCAAGTGTCAGAGATAAAGGGAATCGTAAGGTTATTCATAGGCAAAAGCTCCTGCTAATTTGTTTAGGAACTATTATAACACGTATTTGGAGGGTGGTGGAGGCGGGGGCAGACCCCAAGTTTTGTACATTGCTTCTCGATAAGTTTGTGTTATACTAGTTTGTGGTTTAAAAGTAGATCATTTTAGTTAAACATAGAGGTAACAGTAAATAAAAGGGGTCAGATAACTATGGCAAACGAATTTCGTATTTGTGACGAATGCCAAGCGACCAATACTAAAACACTCGTTCCACGGTTGAAAAAGGTGGATTCAGACGCAAGCATCGATATTCGCTGTCAATCGTATTGTGGACCAGGTAGGAAAAAGTCGTTTGCATTCGTGAACAATCGTCCGGTCGCAGCACCAGATGAAGATCAATTAATTGAAAAAGTATTGAAGAAATTGAAAAAATGAATCCCAGTTGCTTATATAGTAATTGGGGTTTTTTGATGTACTTTAAAAAGGTCGCCCTTCACCTTTTTAAAGTACATCAAAGCAACGAGCGGAGCCGCCGCTTTGTTTTAAGCCTTTAGGAGTGCTCTTCTCCTAACAGGCGCGCGGCGAGTGAAGCCGTTGCAAAATGTTCGCACTCTTCAAGCTAAAAGGTCGCCCTTCACCTTTTTGGAAATAACTCATTCCCATTAGATTTCTCCCGAGAGGCGACAACGGTTTTTCGATCCTTTATAATAAAGGTACTAATAGTGAAACGAGAGGAACGGATATGACAAAACCATATTACGGTCAATTAGAAGAAGAAAAGGTATTTAAAGATCCTGTACACCGGTACATTCATGTGCGGGATGAGTTGATCTGGGCGTTAATTGGTACGAAAGAGTTTCAACGATTACGCCGCGTCAGGCAGCTAGGAACTACATACGTTACGTTTCACGGTGCCGAGCACACACGTTTTAACCATTCGTTAGGTGTATATGAAATTACAAAAAGAATTCTTGATGTGTTCGAAGGGCGTCCGCATTGGAATGAAGAGGATCGGCTTCTAGCACTTTCTTCTGCGCTTTTGCATGATGTCGGTCATGGTCCTTTTTCTCACTCATTCGAGAAGGTATTTGACACCGATCATGAAGAATGGACAAGACAAATCATTCTAGGTGATACAGAAGTAAACGAAGTGCTCTCAAATGTCGGTGCTGATTTCCCGCAAGCGGTAGCGGATGTCATTGAAAAGACGTATTCGAATAAATTGGTGACAAGTATTATTTCTAGTCAAATTGATGCTGATCGCATGGACTACTTGCAACGTGACGCGTACTATACAGGCGTTAGTTACGGGCATTTTGATATGGAGCGGATCTTACGTGTCATGCGCCCGATGGAAGATCAAGTTGTCATTAAACAAAGTGGGATGCATGCGGTGGAAGATTACATTATGAGTCGTTATCAAATGTACTGGCAAGTGTACTTTCACCCTGTTACACGTAGTGCGGAAGTCATTTTAAGTAAAATTTTTATGCGGGCAAAAGAACTTTATGAACAAGGATATGAGTTCAAACATAAGCCAAATCATTTTTATTCCTTTTTTGATGGAAAAGGGAGCTTGGACGATTATTTACGACTAGATGAGGCGATAACTCTCTATTATTTTCAAATTTGGCAAGAAGAAGAGGATCGCATTTTACGAGATCTTTGTGTAAGATTCGTGAATAGAAAATTATTTAAGTACGTTGAATTTAATCCCAATTTAAGAATGAATGATTGGCCAGTACTGCAAGACTTGTTCCGCCAAGCAAATCTGAATCCAAACTATTATTTAGTAGTAGATTCATCATCAGATCTTCCCTATGACTTTTATCGTCCTGGTGAAGAAGAAGAGCGCCTGCCAATTCATTTGGTTATGCCGAATGGGAAGTTACGCGAATTGTCGCGTGAATCCGATGTCGTTGAAGCGATATCTGGAAAGAAACGTACCGATCACAAACTCTACTTTCCGCTTGATTACTTAGAAGACGAGCGTGAACATAAAGACGTGAAGAAGAAGATTCGAGACTTGCTAAACGTATAGGATAAAGGGGGAACAAGCATTGCTGAAGGATCATGCAAATGTGATGGCACTTTTTTTGCAAGCTGGTGAGGTTGTTGGACGGAAGAAGCTGCAAAAGATTATTTACATTGCGAAAAAAATGGACGTGCCGTTTTCAGAGCGCTTTAAATTTCATATGTTTGGACCATATTCAGAAGAACTAAGCTTGCGAATGGAAGAGTTATGCAACCTTGGAT
The DNA here is from genome assembly GCF_036663595.1 of Halalkalibacter lacteus. Lineage (NCBI taxonomy): Bacteria > Bacillati > Bacillota > Bacilli > Caryophanales > Bacillaceae > Halalkalibacter > Halalkalibacter lacteus. The sequence goes on along the minus strand of NZ_JAWRVL010000005.1, from coordinate 63,553 downwards.
TTGTCGAGGAAAATAAAGAGGATAAAGGAAACTATTATCAATACCGTTATGCTCTTTCAACAGAAGGTCAAAAGTTTCTAGATTTGTATCAGTTTGATTTGCCGGAGACTAGCGAACTGATCGATTGTTTAAACGGACAAAGTTCTCGTTTTCTAGAACTTGTCTCAACGCTCTTGTATTTTGAAGAGCTCACGCGTGAGGAAGTAAAAGAGAAGGTTTTTACGTTAAAAAAGAAGTCCAATTACACGGAAGATGATATCGAGCAAGCTTATCAATTTATCAGATCGCTTCGCTCGTTAAAGCAATAATCAAAAAATGCTCAATTTCCGAATGGGAAGAGAGCTTTTTTCGTATGTATTCAATAGACGTGAAGAACTTGGATCACTGTGATAAAATGACTAATAAGATTAAATGGAGCCAGTTGAATCAGAAAGGGTGAAGAAGAAAATGGATTTATTAAATAATGACAACCTCAAAAAGAAAAAGAATGGGTTTAATATTTTAAGCAATGACTCAACCGATGGTCATGGTGGCTATGGTGCTGGTGTGATGAATTTAGATAATGTCTCTCCTGTATTTGTTGATCCAGAAGAAGGGGAAGCGTTCGTTGATATGGGAGCCTTGCATGCACGTTCTGCAGTTGAGAAGCGTATTAAGTTTTTGAAAAATAAAGAAGAGGTACCGAATGGGAAGCTGTATTGGCTTGTTTGGGTAACGATTCATTCCAAAGACGGAAAGCCTTATTATGCAGGAGTAGCGGGTTGTGAGATGACCGTTGATATCGAGATCCGACGTGGGTACAAAAGCTTACCAGAGCATGTCAATAAAATGGATAAATCGCTAAAAGGTCATATCCTCGTTGATGATATGGATGATAAATCAAAGAAGATTTTAGCCGAGTTCTTAAAAACGCATAATGAACAAATGTGGGAAAACTCAGACAAATCTTTACACGAAGCATTAGAGAAATAGTTCAAAAAGGTCGAACTTTACCTTTTTGAACTATTTCGAAGCAATGAGCGAAGCCGCTGCTATCTTTGAAGCTTACTATGAGTGGGTTTCTCATAGAAAGCGCGCAGCGTGCGGAGCCATTGCAAGTATAAGAAGGTAAAAAGGTCGAACTTTACCTTTTTGAACTATTTCGAAGCAATGAGCGAAGCCGCTGCTATCTTTGAAGCTTACTATGAGTGGGTTTCTCATAGAAAGCGCGCAGCGTGCGGAGCCATTGCAAGTATAAGAAGGTAAAAAGGTCGAACTCAGTGTAATTTGATTACCGAATTTCTTTATTTCGTATTTGTAAACCCCTAAATTTAAATAATTTCGAACGATTTTTGAACACTGGATGCGACTCTTGAGCTTTTCGACAAGAGCGAGTAAACTGAAGAAAGTATAAAAGCACATTTATACTAGGACACGAAAAAGCGTGAGGGAATTTTCCCTCGCGCTTTTTCACATTACACACGAATTGTTAGAAACGTTTTCCTAATGATCTAGCCACTTAAAGAAGCGGTCTAAGAATCTTTCTTTTTCATGTGTGGCTTCATCAATGGCTTCTACTTCTTCGCCGTTTGGTGCTGGTTTTGGACATTCTTGTGTCGGTTCGGTTCCTTCGACGAAATACGTGACTCGGTTTGTCGGGCAGTCTTCGGTTGCGAGCAAGCCATTTTCTGGGTTCATTTTCACTTCAACGACTCCATCAGGCTTAGGAAAATTTAAAGCAGGCTGATCTTTAAGTGCATGCTCGGTAAAGTTTGCCCAAATATTCTTCGCGTGTTGTCCTTCGGTAGAATGATTAAGTTTCAGCTTTCTATCATACCCAACCCAGACACTTGTGACGAGCTGTGGTGTATAACCAACCATCCAACTGTCCCAATCGGTGGAACCGGATTTACCGGCTGCAGGACGGTTAATAAGGTGTGCAACGGAACGTCCTGTTACCGATGTATGTGCATTTAAATAGGGTTCAAACATTCCCTTCATTAAATCCGTCATAATATAGGCTAATTTAGGATCTAGCACTTGCACAAGTTCAGGCTCTGATTCATAAAGAACATCGCCTTTTGCATCAACGACTTTTCGAATGAAGCGAGGTTCTACTTTTTTTCCTCCATTGGCAAAAGCACTATAGGCTCTAGCCATTTCAGTAATTCCAACATCAGAAGTACCTAGAGCTAGAGAAGGTCTCGCACCTACCGGACTTTCAACTCCGATCCGCTGTGCAAGTTCCCCCGCTTTCTCCGTTCCGAGTAGTAGATGCGTTTTAACGGCGTAAATATTATCTGAAAAAGCCATTGCTTGCAAAAGGGTAATAAAGTCATTCGCATAGTTATTATTAAAATTACTTGGAGACCACGTATCTCGTCCATCATCAACTTGAAAGGTGGTTGGCTCGCTTAACAGAGTCGAAGCAGGTGTATAGCCATGTTCAAGTGCTGCATAGTAAAGAAATGGTTTGAATGATGAACCAGGGTGTCTTCTTGATCGAATGGCGCGATTAAAAGGACTCTCGACATAGTCTTTTCCACCAACGAGTGCTTTCACATCTCCTGTACGTGGGTCGATTGCGACAAGGGCTGTTTGGAGTTCTGTGTCAGGCATTTCTCGTTCAACCCAATATTCAGCTTCTTTTTGCATGTCAGGATCAAGCGTTGTATACACTTTTAACCCGCCCGCTTCAAATAACACTGGATCAATTCCTACTTCCTCAGTGAGAATACGTTCGACAGCGTCCTGAAAATAAGGACCAACTGTTGATGGACTATCGAGTTCATCGTAGACAAAGTCTAACGGCTCTGCATGAGCTTCATCTGCTTCGACTTGGTTAAGAACACCATTTGTCACCATTGATTGCAGGACAACAGCTTGACGCTGTTTGGCTCGCTCTAAATCAAATAAAGGAGAATAATAACTAGGGCCTTTCGGAATCCCTGAGAGCATACTCGCTTCTGCAAGCGTGAGGTTACTCGCGGGTTTTCCAAAATAATGCTGCGCAGCTGCTTCAATTCCGTATGCACCATGACCATAGTAGACCGTATTTAAATAACCTTCTAAAATTTGATCTTTGTCATAGTTCATCTCTAAGCGAAGTGAATAGAGTAATTCATTCCACTTTCGTTTCCATGTTTTATCATGACTGAGATAAAGATTTCGTGCATATTGCTGTGTGAGTGTGCTTGCTCCTTGAGCCATCGAACCTGCACGAAGGTTGGCGATCACAGCTCCTCCAATTCGATTCACATCAAATCCTAAATGCCGGTAAAATCGTCTGTCCTCAATTGAAATCGTTGCATCAATGACATCTGAATCAATCGATGACAAGCTAACCCAATGTCGGTTTTCACCTTGATGGTGTTGCCCGATCGGTGAGTTATCGACGCCATAAAAGACGGTTGTTTGTGCCACATTTAAAGGCGGTGGTCCTTGCATTTTTGTGTAGGATAATAGCGAAACAGCTGCTCCAGCAGCTAACACAAGTGAAAGTAATAATAATCGAAAAAACAAACGGACTAAGCGCCGTCTCCGGCGTATTCGTCGGTTAATAACGACTTCCATAACGTCACCCCTTTCTTAGATTGAGATTCTGTATAGATATCCTTCTCTCAAGTTTTGGTAGAAAATGCTTTTTTTAAACGTGGAAACTGGTGAAGTTTGGATAAGTTTTTCTTGCTTTTTTTTTTCGTTGCTTTATACTTTCATTTGTTAAGAGTAGAACGAGTAAAAGTAGAAGACTCTATACATGACAAGTATGGATATTTATGAGGTGATTATAATGGAATTATGGTATACAGAAAAACAAACAGAGCGTTTTGGAATTACAGCAAAAATTAAGCAAACTCACCATACAGAACAAACGGACTTTCAAAAGCTTGATATGATCGAGACTGAAGAATTTGGCAACATGCTCGTGTTAGATGGCATGGTGATGACAACGGAAAAGGATGAATTTGTCTATCATGAGATGGTTGCTCATGTGCCTTTATTTACGCATCCAAACCCAAGAAACGTTCTAGTTGTTGGTGGTGGCGATGGCGGTGTGATTCGTGAAATTTTAAAGCATCCATCTGTTGAAAAAGCAACGCTTGTTGAAATCGACGGAAAAGTAATCGAGTATTCGAAAAAATATCTTCCTACGATTGCTGGAGCGCTTGATGATCCGCGAGTTGATGTTCAAGTTGATGATGGCTTCATGCACATTGCGAAATCAAAGCAGGAGTATGACGTTATTATGGTAGATTCAACGGAACCAGTAGGACCTGCAATAAAATTGTTTGAAAAAGGATTCTATGAAGGAATAAAAAAAGCATTAAAAGAGGATGGGATTTTCGTTGCGCAAACGGACAACCCGTGGTTCCATAGCGATTTAATTACAAAAGTGTTCAGTGATGTAAAAGAAATTTTCCCAATTACACGCCTGTACACAGCGAATATTCCAACATACCCAAGTGGCCTATGGACGTTTACAATTGCATCTAAGAAGCATGACCCTCTTGAAGTAGAAGAAAGTCGTTTTCACGAAATTGACACAAAGTACTACACGAAAGAACTTCACAAAGCAGCATTCGCTTTACCGAAGTTTGTAGCCGATTTAGTGAAATAAAGGAAATGGACATCATGAAAAAGAGCAACCTAGATGGGTTGCTCTTTTTGGGTCAGACCCTTCTGTGGAACTCCGCCGCGCTAAAGGTGGGTCAGACACGATTAGATCTATTTCAATCTTGCAACTGGCAAGTAAACTCGCTAAACTTGAACAATAGAGAGGTGTGCGAGCAGCATGGATAAAACGATAAAGCGATCAGTGAAAATGCGTTTTCAAACAAAAATCGACCATGGTGAACATACAGAATCGTATGAGTTTACGACTCGTGGTCAATTATTTCATAAAGGGAGTCAAGATTATTTGCGGTTTGAAGAGTCGTTATCAGAAAGTGAAAGTGTGCAAACGACGATGAAGTGGGATGGGCGTGAATTGATGCTCATTAGGCAAGGAACGATCTTGATGCGACAAGGATTTGAAGTCGGAAAGAAAACGATTGGTCGCTATGTGACACCAGAGGCTTCTTGGGAAACAACGGCAACAACAGATAAATTACTCGTTCAATGGCCGTCTGGAAAAAATCGCGGCCGGATTCAATTAACTTATCAATTTTCCCTGCAAGGTCAGGATACAGGAACACACCAAGTACGGTTAACATTAGAGGAGGATACATCGAAATGAACAGTGTAGAACAGATGAAACAGCAATTAAAAGATGAAATTATTGCAGCTGTTATAGAAGCAGGACTGGCAAGTGCCGAAGAGATTCCAGAAGTCGTACTAGAGACGCCAAAAGAGAAAGCTCACGGTGACTATGCAACGAATATGGCCATGCAGCTAGCACGTGTAGCGAAAAAAGCTCCACGTATGATTGCTGATGAATTAGTAGGAAAGTTAAATCATCAACGTGCTTCTATTGAAAAAGTTGAAATTGCTGGACCTGGGTTCATCAACTTTTTTATGGATAATAGCTATTTACGTGAAGTGGTTCCGGCTGTTTTACAAGCGGGAGATACATATGGAGAAACAAATATTGGAGAGGGAAAACGAATTCAAGTCGAGTTTGTTTCAGCGAACCCTACAGGTACGCTTCACCTTGGACATGCTCGTGGTGCCGCGGTTGGCGATGCATTATGTAATGTGCTCGCAAAAGCAGGATATGATGTGGAGCGTGAATATTATATTAATGATGCTGGGAACCAGATCAATAACTTGATTCTTTCATTAGAAGCACGTTATTTTCAAGCGTTAGGACTTGATAAACCAATGCCTGAAAATGGCTACCATGGTCAGGATATTATTGGATTTGGACAAGCGTTAGCTAGTGAACATGGAGATAAATATGTTCATGTGACAGAAGAAGAGCGTCATGCATTTTTACGTCAATATGGTCTTGAAAAGGAATTAGAAAAAATCAAATTCGATTTAAAAGAATACCGTGTTAATTTTGATAATTGGTTTTCAGAGACCTCTCTATATGAGACGGAAAAAGTAACAGAAACATTACATGTCTTAAACGAAAAAGGCGAGACGTACGAGGAAGACGGCGCAACATGGTTCCGATCAACAACGTATGGAGATGATAAAGATCGTGTGTTAATCAAAAATGACGGGAGCTACACATACTTAACTCCTGATATTGCGTATCACCAAGATAAAATGAATCGTGGTTTTGATAAATTAATCAATATTTGGGGTGCGGATCATCACGGCTACATCCCGCGTATGAAAGCTGCGATCCAAGCGCTTGGCTATACACCAGAGCAACTCGATGTAGAAATTATCCAAATGGTCAGCTTATTTCAAGGTGGCGAAAAAGTGAAAATGAGCAAGCGTACAGGAAAAGCTGTCACCCTTCGTGACTTAATGGAAGAAGTAGGAATTGATGCGACACGTTACTTCTTTGCGATGCGCAGTGCGGACTCACAACTTGATTTTGATATGGATTTAGCTGTTTCAAAATCAAGTGAAAATCCTGTGTATTACGTGCAATACGCTCATGCGCGCGTCTGTAGCATGCTTCGCCAAGGAGCAGAACAAGGCCTCACGTTCGATGAGTCAACTGATCTTTCAGCGTTATCATCGGAGAAAGCATATGATTTGTTAAAAGCGATTGGCGATTTTCCTGAAGTGGTCGCAGAGGCTGCTACAAAGCAAATTCCACACCGCATAACGAACTATGTTCATGAGTTAGCATCAACACTGCATAGTTTCTACAATGCAGAACGTGTCATCGATCCTGAACAAAAAGCCGCGTCATCTGCACGACTCGCATTAATGAAAGCAACTCAAGTGACGATTAAAAACGCTCTTGCGTTAGTTGGCGTTCAAGCACCTGAAAAAATGTAAAACAGTCATACCGGAACGCTTGGAGATAGCTGCCAAGCGTTTTCGTGTCTGATATGCAGTGTAAAATCGCTGATAACGGTTATTTTTTGCAAATAAAAGCAGTTTCGCTGTTATATTTTCGATTTCGCTGATAAAATCTGTTTTTCGCTGATAAATTTCGTAATTAGCTGATAAAAATCGTGTATCGCTGATATATTGAAGAATTCGCGAATAAACGTAGGCTCAAGGAGGCTGTTGCTATGACGATTGTCATTTGGATTCTAATCATCGCATTGTTTCTGTTAAGTTTTATCGGATTGGTCTTTCCAATTATTCCTTCCGTACTCGTGTTGTGGGGAGGATTTCTTCTTTATACGTTTGCCATAAATAGCGGGGTGCTGTCGCTATGGTTTTGGATTGGAGCAGCACTGTTAACGTTGTTGATTCTTTGTGCAGATTTGATTGCTAGTCAGTATTTTGTAAAAAAATATGGAGGCTCAAAATGGGGGGAACGGATGGCGGCAATCGGGGTCATTGTCGGTTCATTTGTTTATCCGCCATTTGGGCTTATCTTTGTCCCGTTTATCCTTGTCTTTGTAACCGAACTGATTAACGAGAAAAATCCCCAGTATGCGGGTAAAGTCGCTGTAGCTTCTTTACTTGCTTTCTTAAGTAGTACATTTGCTAAATTTATTATTCAACTCGTAATGGTTGTTTGGTTTTTCATGGAGGTTGTACTAAAAGGATCGATTTTTTCTTTTTAAACAACAGCAATAGGCGCACTAGCTAAATGGAGCTAGTGCGCTATTTTTTGCACATATCATGATCGACAAGTCACTTCTACTTCCTACTTAGAAACTTTTTCTATTTGAACAGCACCCTCATAGAGATTATTTGGTAGACGCCCAAATCGAATAAACGAAGTCATTTCACACATAGTAAAGGTAAGAAAGAAGGGATAATCATGCAAGAAATTGTTCTCGCCTTTATTGCAGGTCTTGTTGTTGGTTTTTTCTTTGCTCTTATTAAGTTACCCATTCCAGCTCCACCAGCACTTGCAGGGGTTATGGGGATCTTTGGGGTCTATACAGGCTATAAAATTTTTCATTGGCTTCTTCCGTTTATTCAATCATAGAACAGCCTCGAAGCTGCGTACGAATCCAGTGCATCCATTTTGAACTCTCTACAGTAAGAAAGGAGGCAGAAGAATTTGCCGTATTTAAAAGTAGACGATGCTCATTTCTATTACGAAGTTCACGGAAGGGGAACGCCAATTCTTTTCTTTCACCCACCCGTTATGGGAATAGAAACATTTCAGTACCAACGAGCTTTAGCAGAGGAGTATCAACTCATTTTTCTTGACTTAACGGACAGTGGGCGTAGCGCAAAACGAGCTCCACAAACATCAGTAACAGACTTCGCTACATTAGCTCATTCTCTCATAAAAAAATTAAACGTAACGTCTGTCATTGTATGTGGGTATTCAAATGGTGGATCGACGGCACAAGAATTTGCGCTTTTGTATCCAGAAGTAACAAAAGGAGTTATTTTAATTGGTGGTTTTCCAGAAGTATCTTCCCTTTTGCTAGAAAAAGAATTTGATCTAGGCATATGGGCTGCAAAAAATGGACTCATGAACCTTTTTTCATTTGTGTTACCAACTGCCCATTTTCGTTCTGAAAAAGATAGAAAGAAAATGGAATTCTTTATCAGAAGAGGAGACGCGGTAACTTTACAGAAAATATACGAACAAGGTAAGCGATATGCTTCAACTGATCGGTTAAAACAGATAACAGTCCCCGTTCTCTTAATTTACGGTAAGCGTGACGCTGTTGCTCCTTTATATACGCTCATGTTTTATGCTGAGTTAAAAGAACTTGATGTTGTTTTTGTTGAGGGAGTCGCGCATCAAGTACCGACAAAACGACCAGGTCAATGCAACGTGATTATCGATAGTTGGATCAAACGAAAAATAGAAAGGGTCTGACCTCCTAATGTAATTTGGGGGTCAGACCCTTTTAGGGGCTTAAAACCAAGGCAGCGGCTCCGCTCATTGCGTAGAGTTTGATCAAAAAGGAGAAGATCATTCCTTTTTGATCAAACTCTACAACAGACCAGATATAAGTGTGGCGACTTTTTCTTTCCCTTTTTGAGAAAGCGGTCTTTTTTGGTAGGCTTCTAGTGTTAAGCGTTCTGAAATAGAAATATCATGTTCCATTTCACGTATAGCTTGTTGGATAAAGTCGCTATCGTAAATGAGGCAGTTAATTTCATGGTTAATGTGAAAGCTTCTTTGGTCACAGTTTGCTGTACCGATATCACATACTTGATCGTCAATCACAAGCACTTTAGCATGAAAGAACCCGCGATAATACTGATACACGGAAACCCCGGTTTTTAATAGGGGCTCAAAGTAAGGAAACGCTGCTTCTTTTACAAGTGGGTGATCCCCTTTTTTCGGGACAATCAACTTAACATCAACCCCTCTTTCAGATGCGGCGATTAATTCTTTTTGTAGTGCTTTGCCAGGAATATAATAAGGGGTCCCAATGATAATGCTTTCTTTTGCTTGTTTTATTAAATCGATAAATGTCTCTTCCAGATAGACTCCATCAGTTGGGAGAATACGTAGTGGAATCGGCCCTTTTTTTAAGGGAGGATAATGATTTTCTGTTACCATACATGTTTGCTTAGCTGTTTGCCAATCCTCTATAAATTGCTCTTGTATATCTTGTACACCGTCGCCATCTAGCCTTAGGTGGAAATCACGCCAAGGACCAAACTTCGGATCTCTACCTAAATATTCATCTCCGACATTGTATCCACCGATGTAACCAATTTTTCCGTCCATAATGGCTAATTTGCGATGGTTTCTCCGGTTAAGTGTAAAAAAGAGATACGGCAACGAAATTGGGTGTGAATAGGCAAAATATACCCCTGCTTTTTTTAATTGCTTCAGTTGCTTTTTTGGAATATGACTTCCTAACTTATCAACAAGAAGACGAACGGTAACCCCTTCTTTTGCTTTCCCTTCTAATATTTTTAACATTTTTTCGCTAATATGATCATCTTTTATAATGTAAAAGAGTAAATGCACATGATTTGTAGCTTGTTCAATGTCAGCAAACAAGCGTTTATAAAAGTCATCGCCTGTAGGTAGTAATGTTACATCACTGTACCTCGTTTTCTGGACATGACGAGTTGCTTCTTTTCGTTGCTGTGTAAGTCCTAAGACAAAGTCAATTCGTAACCATGCAAGAATCGCAATTACGATGATAATGGTCATAATCCATCCAGTCATAGCATAACCTTCTTTCTACTAGAGTCCTGTGTTTAGCATTTGCTTATTATGGGCAAATCATGAAAAAAAAATTAAAATAAAAAATGAATGATCATTCATTTGAGGTGTGCTATACTAATTTTATAAAAATTCTGAATATATAATACAGGAACAGAAATGTGTACAGAGGAAAGGGGACAGCATTTATGGGAGCGTTGACATTGATTAACTGGATCATGTTTCTACTTGTTACGAGCTATGCAGTTTACTTGTTTGTAACACTAGTTAAGACGAGGTATGCTTACATCAAGTTAGGCAAGAAGGCGGAATTTAATCATACGATGAAAGAACGTTTTAATGAAGTATGGGTCAATGTCTTTGCCCAAAAGAAACTGATGAAAGATAAGAAAAGTGGCATCATTCATCTCATGTTCTTTTATGGCTTTTTGCTTGTTCAATTAGGGGCCATCGATTTAATTTGGAAAGGGTTAGCGACGGGTTCCCATTTGCCGCTTGGACCTGTGTACCCGTTCTTCACCTTTTTCCAGGAAATTGTTGTACTCATGATTTTAGTCGCTGTCGTTTGGGCCTTTCACCGCCGTTATATTGAAAAGCTTGTTCGCTTAAAACGTGGCTTTAAAGCTGGGTTAGTTCTAATCTTTATCGGGGGATTGATGACGTCCAAGCTTTTAGCAAAAGGAATGGAAATGATCTGGATAGAAAAATCGTTAAGTGGGTTTGAACCAATTGCATCAGGGATTGCGGCTGTGTTTAGCTTTGTCCCTCCAGTTGTTGCAGGCGGATTATTCTTTCTATTTTGGTGGATGCATTTATTGTTTCTGTTAACATTCCTCGTTTACGTCCCGCAATCCAAGCACGCACATTTACTCGCCGGACCAGCGAATGTCTTTTTAGGGCGTACACATAAGGTCGGTCAATTAGCGTCGATTAATTTTGAAGATGAAGAACAAGAAGTATTTGGCGTCAATAAAATTGAAGATTTTAATCAAAAGCAATTGCTTGATTTATATGCCTGTGTCGAGTGTGGACGCTGTACAAATATGTGCCCGGCAACTGGAACGGGAAAAATGCTTTCTCCGATGGACTTAATTGTGAAAATGCGTGACCATTTAACGGAAAAGGGCGCAGCTGTTACGTCAAAGTCCGCGTGGCTTCCGGAATTTGCTTTTTCAAAAACGAAAGCCAATCAACTGGCTATGCAAGGAGCAAGCGGACAGGAAGTTGCTGCTGGCTATGATGTTAGCTTAGTTGGTGATGTCATTACTGAGGAGGAAATCTGGGCCTGTACGACGTGCCGAAACTGTGAAGATCAATGTCCAGTCATGAATGAACATGTTGATAAAATTATTGATCTGCGCCGCTATCTCGTTTTAACCGAAGGGAAAATGGATGCAGACGCAAAGCGCGCGATGACTAATATTGAGCGCCAAGGCAATCCGTGGGGCATTAGTAGAAAAGAACGAGAGAATTGGCGTGAGGGGCGTGATAATATTCATGTTCCAACTGTAAAGGAAATGGAGAAAGCAGGGGTGGAATTTGAATTTCTATTCTTTGCTGGTTCAATGGGTTCCTACGATAAGCGTAGCCAAAAAATTGCTCAATCATTTGCAAAAGTGATGAACGAGGCAGGAGTCACATTTGCGATCATCGGGAACAAAGAAAAGAACTCAGGCGATACGCCACGCCGTCTTGGCAATGAATTTTTATTCCAAGAGCTTGCAGCAGCGAACATTGAACTGTTTCAAAAGCACAACATTAAAAAGATCGTGACGATTGATCCTCATGCGTATAACACATTTAAAAATGAGTATCCTGAATTTGGTCTTGAAGGCGTCGAAGTGTACCACCACACCGAATTGTTAGCCGAATTGATCAAAAGTGGACGAATCAAACCAAAGTATGAAGTGAACGAAAAAATTGTCTATCATGATTCTTGTTATCTTGGCCGCTACAACGAAGTCTATGAGCCTCCACGCGCGATTTTACGAGCGATTCCAGGAATTGAAATCGTAGAAATGAAGCGGAATCGCACCGACAGCATGTGCTGTGGGGCAGGCGGCGGGTTGATGTGGATGGAAGAAGATACAGGCCAGCGCGTCAATGTTGTCCGAACAGAGCAAGCGCTTGAAGTTAAGCCTTCCGTGATCGGAAGTGGCTGTCCGTATTGCTTAACGATGCTAAGTGATGGAACGAAGGCAAAAGAAGTGGAAGAAGACGTTCAAACACTGGATTTAGTTGAAATTTTAGAAAAATCGCTGATTGAGCAGGAAAACAAAGCTGTTTACTAGAATAAAAAAGAAAAGGCTTTCATAAAATAAGTAAAAGAATACATGAGCGGATTGAGGAATGTTCGAAGAGGGTGCGCTGCCCCTTTTCTACAAAAGCGACTAAAAAATCGAGCTGTTTTGCAGATGATTTTAGTCGCTTTTTCCATCTATTGAGTTGAGTGAGCGTTCGCTCAGTCTGGAAGTGGAGGGAGAAACGAATGAGAACAGTGATTGTAAGTGGTGCTAGAACCCCGTTTACCAAATATGGAAGTGTGCTACGTCCCTTGAGCGCTAGTGAGCTTGGAGGCTATGTGATTAAAGAAGCACTAAGGAGGGCGAATGTTCCGAGCGGGCAAGTCGATGACGTGATTATGGGACATGTGTTGCAGGCAGGACAAGGACAAATTCCATCGCGTCAAGCAGCACACTATGCTGGCTTGCCTTGGACAGTTAGAACCGAAACGATTAACAAAGTATGTGCTTCAGGAATGAGAAGTGTCACGATGGCTGATCGGATGATTCGCCTGCAAGAGGCGGACGTGATTGTCGCTGGTGGGATGGAGTCGATGAGTAACGCTCCGTATTATCTTCCAAGTGCAAGATGGGGACAAAGAATGGGCAATGGAGAGCTGATTGACGGCATGATACATGACGGGTTAACATGCTCGTTCCGCGGTGTTCATATGGGCACATATGGAAGTGATGTTGCTCGGGAATTAGGGATTTCAAGAGAAGAACAAGACCGCTGGGCCTATGAAAGTCACAAAAAAGCAATGGACGCGATTGAATCTAGGAAACTAGCAGAAGAAATTGTTGCGGTGCCTGTCCCCCAACGAAAAGGCGATGATTTAATTGTGCAAACCGATGAAGCTCCACGAAAAGATACATCAGTCGAAACGTTAACGAAACTAAAACCGGTCTTTTCTCAAGATGGAACGATTACAGCTGGAAATGCTCCAGGAATCAATGACGGAGCAGCTGCACTCGTCCTCATGTCTGAGGAAAAAGCAAAAGAGCAAAGACTCACGCCGCTTGCAACGATTGTCGCGCATACCGCAATGGCGACAAAACCAGAGGATTTTCCGAAAACACCAGGTCTTGTTATCAACCAACTACTTGAAAAAGCGAATCGACGTGCTGACGATATTGATTTGTTTGAGATCAACGAAGCATTTGCAGCCGTTGCCCTTGCTAGTAAGCAAATTGCTGGACTTGATCTAAACATTATCAATGTCAACGGCGGAGCAGTCGCTCTTGGTCATCCAATTGGCGCAAGTGGAACTAGAATCATTTTAACGCTTGCCTATGAACTAAAAAGACGAGGGGGAGGCTTAGGGATTGCCGCGATTTGCAGTGGTGGAGGTCAGGGAGATGCCATTTTGATTGAGGTGTAGTCACGAACTTATAGATGTACGAATGAAATTTAGCTAGTTCATTTTAAAACAAAGTAGGGGAGGTTTTTTTATGAAAGTAAAAAAAGTGATGGTCATTGGAGCAGGGCAAATGGGTTCAGGCATTGCACAAGTGCACGCGATGGCAGGAATTGAAGTGATTCTTCATGATGTAAATGAAGAGGCCGCCGAGCGAGGATTTAAAATGATTTTGAAAAACCTTTCGCGCCAGGTCGAAAAAGGTCGGATAACCGAAGTTGATAAAGCCATCATTATCAATCGAATTGAACGTTCGACTGACTTGGAATATGCACGAGATGTTGACATGGTCATTGAAGCAGCTGTTGAGAACATCGAAGTGAAATCGTCATTATTTGCTGAGCTTGACACGATTGCACGAGCTGAGGCGATTTTAGCAACAAATACGTCGGCGTTGTCCATTACTGAAGTTGCTGCAGCAACTTCTAGACCAGAGCAAGTCATTGGCATGCATTTTATGAATCCGGTACCTGTCATGAAGCTTGTTGAGATTATTCGCGGTCTCGCAACAACTGATGACGTATATGAAACGGTTGTTGCGTTGGCGCATAGGCTTTGCAAAACACCAGTAGAAGTCAATGACTTTCCAGGCTTTGTCTCCAATCGCATTTTAATGCCGATGATTAACGAAGCCATTTTTACTGTGTACGAAGGAGTTGCCACACCAGAGGCGGTTGATGAAGTGATGAAACGTGGCATGAACCATCCAATGGGTCCGCTCACATTAGCTGATTTCATTGGCCTTGACACATGTCTCTATATTATGGAGACGTTACACGCAGGGTTTGGCGATGACAAATACCGCCCATGTCCACTTCTTCGCAAATACGTCAAAGCCGGCTGGCTCGGCAAAAAAACAGGCCGCGGCTTTTATCAGTATTGAGTGGGGTCTGCCCCCTATAAGGAGGTGCAAGGGATGAACTTGCGATTTACAAATGAACAGGCCATGATGCAAAAAATGGTGCGGGCGTTTGCGAAAGAGAGAATCACTCCATTTATTTGCGAGATGGAGCAGCATGAAACGTTTCCAAGAGAGATTATCAAAAAAATGAGTGAGCTTGGCCTGATGGGCATTCCAATACCAGAAAAGTATGGCGGAGCAGAAATGGACTTTACCTCCTATATTATCGCGATCCATGAGCTGTCAAAAGTAAGTGCAACCGTCGGTGTGATTTTATCGGTTCATACATCGGTTGGCACAAACCCGATTCTTTATTTTGGAACGGACGAACAAAAGAAAAAATATGTAACGAAATTAGCGACCGGTGCCTTTTTAGGAGCTTTCGGTTTAACGGAACCAGGTGCCGGGTCAGATGCCGCTGCTTTAAAAACAACAGCCGCCAAAATCGGAAACAATTATAAATTAACAGGATCAAAAGTGTTTATTACAAACGGAGGAGAAGCAGATACGTATATTGTCTTTGCATCCACGTCTTTCGGAACAGGAGCGAAGGGGATATCGGCGTTTATCGTTGAGAAGGATACGCCTGGTTTTACAATCGGAAAAAAAGAAAAAAAAATGGGCTTGCACGGCTCAAACACAACAGAGCTTATTTTTGAAGAGGCACTCGTACGAAAAGAAAACCTTCTTGGCCAAGAAGGAGATGGTTTTAAAATTGCGATGGCGAACCTCGATTTCGGAAGAATTGGTATTGCCGCACAAGCGTTAGGCATTGCTGAAGCAGCTCTTGAAGCGGCTGTTGCTTATGCAAAAGAGAGGAAACAATTTGGCAAAGCAATCGGATCTCAGCAAGGGATTGCGTTTAAGCTCGCGGACATGGCAACGAAAGTCGAGGCAGCGAAATTGTTAACATACCGGGCAGCAAACTTAAAAGACAACGGGATGCGTTGTGGTCATGAAGCATCAATGGCCAAACTTTATGCGTCTAAAGCAGCCGTGGAAGTTGCAATTGAAGCGGTGCAAGTGTTTGGCGGCTATGGCTATACAACGGACTATCCGGTTGAACGCTATTTCCGTGATGCGAAAGTATGTGAAATCTATGAGGGTACGAGTGAAATTCAACGAATGGTCATTAGCAAACAGTTATTGAGTTAGATGCTGGCATAGGGGGGGACACGATGAATTTTTTATTAACGGAAGAGCAAGAGATGATTCGAAAAATGGTGCGGAATTTTGCTGCAAAAGAAGTAGCACCAACGGCAGCCGAGCGAGATGAAGAAGAACGGTTTGACCGCGTGATTTTTGACAAGATGGCTGAACTCGGCTTAGCGGGAATTCCGTGGCCAGAAGAGTACGGTGGAATTGGTGCTGACTATATGAGCTATGTCATAGCTGTAGAGGAATTATCACGCATTTGCGCCTCAACTGGGGTAACACTATCAGCGCATACCTCTCTTGCTGGCTGGCCGATTTATAAGTTTGGGAGTGAGGAGCAAAAGCAAACGTATTTGCGCGCCTTAGCAGAAGGAACAAAGATCGGAGCATATGGTTTAACAGAACCAGGTTCAGGATCTGATGCTGCAGCAATGAAGACAACCGCTGTGTTAGACGGTAATCATTACATCCTAAATGGGGCAAAAATTTTTATTACAAATGGCGGGATAGCCGATATTTATGTTGTGTTTGCAGTCACCGACCCAAATTTACGTCATAAAGGGGTCACTGCGTTTATTGTCGATAGCGATACTTCGGGATTTTCTGTCGGAAAGAAAGAAAAAAAATTAGGAATCCGCTCATCCCCAACGACAGAAATCATTTTCGAAGATTGCCGCGTACCGAAAGAGAACCGACTCGGTGCTGAAGGAGAAGGATTCAAAATTGCAATGATGACACTCGATGGTGGTAGAAATGGCATTGCTGCACAAGCAGTCGGAATTGCCCAAGGAGCATTGGATGCTGCCATTGACTATGCAAAAGCACGTAAGCAGTTCGGCAAAACAATTGGTGCGCAGCAAGGCATTGCGTTTAAGCTTGCTGATATGGCAACGAAAATCGAAGCGAGCCGCCTGCTTACCTACCAAGCAGCCTGGAAGGAAAGCGAGGGCTTTTCTTACGGGAAGGAATCAGCCATGTCGAAGCTTCTTGCAGGTGACACAGCAATGGAAGTCACGGTAGAAGCAGTTCAAGTATTCGGTGGATATGGCTATACGAAAGAATACCCGGTCGAACGCTATATGCGCGATGCAAAGATTACGCAAATTTATGAAGGGACCAATGAGATTCAGAGATTAGTGATTTCGAAGATGCTGTTGGCTGATTAGAGGAAGGCTTTGCTTAGGGATAGTATTCGAGACGATAATAGGAGTTGGGCGAGCGTTTGACCGGAAAAGAAAGAGTTAGGCAGGAATCCGAGAGAGAAAGACCGAAAAAGAGCTGGAAAGACCGAAAAAAGCAATCAATCGACCGGAATCACCTCCGTAACGACGCCAACCATCCTCCCCCTTCCTCAAAACTCACATTTTCATGTGGTGCATTTTCCCAAAGTCTAGTATGCTATAAGCAAAAGTAAGAGGAAGTAGGTTGGCAGAATTGAAGAAATCCGTTCCATCAATGGTCAAAGACCCAGAGTTAATTAAAAAGCGTCGCGAGCAAATGGTAAAGGGAGCTGTCCGCTTATTTATTGAAAAAGGATTCCACCGTACAACGACGAGAGAAATTGCCAAAGAGTCGGGATTTAGCATTGGAACGCTCTATGAGTACATTCGGTCGAAGGAAGATGTGCTGTACCTTGTTTGTGATGCGATTTATGAGGAAGTGCGAGATCGTCTCGCGTATCAATTAAATACGAATACAGAAGGCATTGAAAGATTGAAAAAGGCGATTGCTGCTTATTTTCAAGTGATTCATGATATGCAGGATGAAGTGCTGGTCATGTATCAAGAAGCGAAATCGCTCCCAAAAGAGGCTCTGGCGTATGTGCTTCAAAAAGAAGTCGAAATGACGGAGATGATTGAGAACGTCCTCCGTGACTGTATGAAAGAAAATGTGATTCACATCCAAGAAAATCAAATCAACTTAGTAGCTCATAATATTCTTGTACAAGGACATATGTGGACGTTTAGAAGATGGTCCATTCAGAAGCATTATAGTTTAGAAGAGTATACGAACTTACAAATAGAGCAGTTGCTTCAAGGAGTTAGTCGTCCGAATTAAGGGGGGAAGAAGCATGACAGAACAGGCAATCTATCGTCCGAAACATCATGTTCGCTTTGTGACCGCTTCGAGTTTGTTTGATGGTCATGATGCATCCATTAACATTATGAGGCGGATTCTGCAGGCGAGCGGTGCTGAGGTGATTCACCTTGGGCATAATCGCTCTGTCGAAGAAATTGTAAACGCTTCCATACAAGAGGATGTCCAAGGCATTGCGATATCTTCTTATCAAGGTGGACATGTAGAATTTTTTAAATATTGTTATGATCTTTTGCAAGAAAAAGGGGCAGGACATATTCGCATTTACGGTGGAGGGGGCGGCGTGATTACCCCACCTGAAAGAAACGAACTTCATCAGTACGGCATTGCACGAATCTTCTCCCCTGAAGATGGGCGCAAGCACGGGCTTCAAGGCATGATTGATCAAATGATGAGAGACTGTGATTTTGCAACGGTTGAGTATATAAAAGAAGAAGTGGAGCAATTAAAAGACAAGAATAGCCGAGCGGTCGCACGCTGTATTACGATGGCAGAGCACTTTGTAGAAGCGAACAAAGAGATTGCAACAACTCTTGAGAGCACGTTAACAAAGATAAAAAAGATGTCATCTGCTTCGTCGGTACTTGGAATTACCGGAACAGGTGGAGCGGGGAAAAGCTCGTTAACGGATGAACTGGTTCGCAGATTTCTCTTTGAGTTTGGTGAGAAAACAGTTGCGATTCTCTCAATAGATCCAACGAAGAAAAAAACAGGTGGGGCGCTTCTTGGCGATCGAATTCGGATGAATGCCATTCACCATCCACGTGTATTTATGCGTAGTCTGGCAACACGTGGGTCAAAAACGGAAATGTCAGCTAGTATTTATGAGACGTTAGCTGTCGTAAAGGCAGCAGGCTATGATTTGATCATTATCGAGACGAGTGGGATCGGGCAAGGCGATGCTGAGATCGCGAACGTTGCCGATCTATCCTTGTATGTGATGACGAGTGAGTACGGTGCGCCGTCTCAGCTGGAAAAAATTGATATGATCGATTTTGCTGATCTGATTGCGATTAATAAGTTTGACCGAAAAGGGTCAGAGGATGCACTTAGACATGTTCGTAAGCAATATCAGCGTAGTCACAATCGATTTGATGAACCACTTGAAGCGATGCCGGTATATGGGACGATTGCGAGTCAATTTCATGACCTTGGGACGAACACATTGTTTGCTGCGATCATTGATTTAGTTGCAAAGAAGTGTAAGAAAAACTGGAAAACGATGATTGAAACGAGCAACGAAGTGATCAAACAAAACATTATCATTCCGCCTGAACAAACGCAATATTTACGAGATATCGTCCAAACGATTCGCCAATATAAAAAAACAACCGATGAGCAAGCACAAGTCGCTCGCAAGCTTTTTCAACTAGCTGGCGCGATTGAAGCAGTCAATGAGCATGTCCCGGGCAATGAAGAGACGCTTAATCAGCTAAAAGAGATCAAACAACATTACGAAAAGCAGCTGTTCTCAAGCTCAAAAAACATATTAGAGAGCTGGAATGAGTTAAAAGCGGCATACAAACAAGATACATTGGTCACAAAAATTCGCGAGAAAGAAATCGTGACCGAACTTTCAACCGAAAGTTTATCAGGACTGAAAATTCCAAAAGTCGCGCTCCCGAAATTCAGCGATTGGGGGGATATCGTTAAATGGTCGATGGAAGAAAATGTCCCTGGCAGGTTTCCGTTTACTGCAGGTGTGTTTCGATTCAAACGAAAAGGTGAGGATCCAAAACGACAATTTGCTGGCGAGGGAACTCCTGAACGGACGAATCGCCGCTTTCATTATTTGTCAAAAGATGATGTGGCCAAGCGCTTAAGTACGGCGTTTGATTCGGTTACGTTATACGGAGAAGATCCAGATTATCGGCCCGATATTTATGGAAAAGTGGGCGAAAGCGGTGTGAGTATTTGTACACTTGATGATATGAAGAAGCTCTACGCTAGTTTTGATTTATGCGCACCGCTAACATCGGTGTCGATGACGATCAATGGACCCGCTCCGATTATTTTAGCGATGTTTATGAATACAGCCATTGATCAGCAACTAGAACGTTTTGAACAGGAACAAGGGCAGGAGCCATCTGATAAAGAACGAGAGATGATCAAGCAGAAGACACTGCAAGCAGTGCGAGGCACTGTTCAGGCTGATATTTTAAAAGAAGACCAAGGGCAAAATACATGCATTTTTTCAACAGAGTTTGCACTAAGAATGATGGGTGATATTCAACAATATTTTATTGATCATAATGTGCGAAATTATTATTCCGTTTCCATTTCTGGCTATCATATTGCTGAGGCTGGCGCTAATCCGATTTCGCAGCTGGCGTTTACACTCGCAAATGGCTTTACGTATGTCGAGTATTATTTAAGTCGCGGAATGGATATTAATCAGTTTGCTCCGAATTTATCGTTTTTCTTCAGTAACGGACTTGATCCGGAGTACACGGTGATTGGGCGCGTAGCAAGACGAATCTGGTCAACGGTCATGAAAGAAAAATACAAAGCGAATGAGCGAAGTCAAAAATTGAAATATCATATTCAAACGTCCGGCCGTTCTCTTCACGCGCAGGAAATTGATTTTAATGATATTCGAACGACGCTCCAAGCGCTGATGGCGATCTATGATAATTGCAATTCCCTTCATACAAATGCCTATGATGAGGCGATTACGACACCGACAGAGCAGTCCGTCCGTCGTGCGATGGCGATTCAAATGATTATTTCAAAAGAATTAGGGCTCGCGAAAAATGAAAATTCCTTGCAAGGCTCGTTTGTTATAGAAGAATTAACGAACCTTGTTGAAGAAGCTGTATTAAAGGAACTAGAACAAATCAATGATCGCGGTGGGGTGCTCGGAGCGATGGAAACGCAGTATCAACGAAGCAAAATCCAAGAGGAATCAATGTATTATGAAATGAAAAAACATACAGGTGATCTGCCGATTATCGGGGTAAATACGTATATGAACCCGAATCAGGAGATCGATTCAGAGTTCGAATTAGAACTAGCACGCGCAACGAAAGAAGAAAAAGAGCAGCAAATTGTAAACTTACGAATATTCCAAAAGCGTCATGAACAAAATGCGGGACCAGCGCTCGAGCGGTTACAAGAAGTAGCGATATTAGGAGGCAATGTCTTTGCCGAACTAATGGAAACGGTAAAAGTAGCAAGCTTAGGGCAAATAACAACTTCCCTCTATGAAGTAGGCGGACAATATCGCCGCAATATGTAAAAACAGGTGGGTTTTTGCCTTTTCAGTGGCTTCCTAGATTTGCCTGGGTGACTACTTTCTTCTTCCATGAACTAGCATAATCACCTGAAATGTGTTTATAATGAAAAGTATGCTTGAAAAGGATATTCGAAAAGGTCTAGAACGACTCTTTGACTTTCCTCTTTGAACAGATTTGTATTACCAACAACGATTGGACAAATAGATAGAAGATTGACTGAAAGGACGTGCCTTTTAATGAATTTACAAGAGATGACTAAAGCAGAAATACAAGAAGTATCGATGGTTGAGGTAGCGTTTGAAATTATGAAAAAAGAACGCACCCCATTTGATTATTATGATCTAGTTAAGCGAGTGGCAGAAGTAAAGGGAATGACAAAAAATGAAGTAAAAGAGAAAATTGCCAACCTTTATACAGATATGAACATTGACGGTAGATTCCATTCACTAGGGGACAACCGTTGGGGTTTAAAGAGTTGGTATCCATTAGAGCAATCAGAAGAAGAAATTACAACTCCTGTAAAAGTACGCAAAAAAACCAAAGCAAAAAAAGCTGATTTGGTTGCTGGCGTACTTGATGATGGCTTTGAAGATTATGAAGATGAGTATGAAGATCTTGAAGACGAGTTAGATGAAATTACGAATGACGATGATGACGATGATGATGATGATTTTGATGACAAGGAAGCGATTCCAGATCTTGGCGATGATGCAGACGATGCAGATGATACAGACGAAGATCTCGACGATGAGGACGAAGAATTAAAGTAGGATTTGAACTTGTTTTCAATGGATCAGTTTACCTAATCCTTTGGACGTTTATCCTCTTGACTTCTTTGTTTAATATAGGTAGAATCATTTAGGGCTTTGAAAATCAATTCATGATTATTTAAAACAAAAACAAAAGTGCGCCCCCTTCCTAGGGAGAGTTGTCACTTTTGTTTTTTTATTTTTATATAGCATACCCTATGTAGAGGTTGTTCAAAAAGGATGGCTTTCCCTTTTTGAACAACCTCCTCAGACAGCAATGAGCGTAGCATTGCAAACACCTTTTGAATACGCTCCATGAAGAATACTTTTATACAAGCAAGGGAGACGAAAAAATGGCGACAACTAAGTATATTTTTGTAACAGGTGGCGTTGTGTCATCACTTGGAAAAGGAATTACAGCTGCATCACTTGGACGATTACTAAAAAATCGTGGATTAAAAGTAACGATTCAAAAGTTTGACCCGTATATCAACGTAGACCCTGGAACGATGAGTCCATACCAGCACGGAGAAGTGTTCGTTACAGAAGATGGTGCGGAAACAGATTTAGACTTAGGGCATTATGAGCGTTTTATTGATATTAACCTTAGTCAAAATAGCAACGTGACAACAGGGAGAGTGTACTCAACTGTTCTGAAGAAAGAACGTCGCGGTGACTATTTAGGTGGAACGGTTCAAGTTATTCCACATGTGACAAACGAAATCAAAGAGCGTGTCTTTAGAGCTGGACGTGAGACAAGTGCAGACGTCGTTATTACTGAAATCGGTGGAACGGTTGGGGATATTGAGAGTTTGCCGTTTTTAGAAGCAATTCGTCAAATTAAAAGTGATGTTGGCTTTGATAATGTGATGTATGTTCACTGTACATTAATTCCATACCTAGCTGCAGCTGGTGAAATGAAATCAAAACCAACGCAACATAGCGTAAAAGAGCTACGTAGTCTTGGGATTCAACCGAATGTAATTGTCGTTCGTACAGAGAAGCCTGTTCCTCAAGAGATGAAGGAAAAGATTGCCCTATTCTGTGATATCGACAAAAATGCGGTAATTGAAGCACGCGATGCGGATACACTGTATCAAGTACCGCTAGATTTACAAGCTCAACATTTTGATAAAATTGTATGCAAACATTTGAAGCTTGAATGCAAAGAAGCAGAAATGACCGAGTGGACGGCTCTTGTTAATAAAGTTCAAAACTTATCTGGAAAAGTGTCGATTGCACTTGTCGGAAAATACGTAGCATTACAAGATGCGTATTTATCCGTAGCAGAGGCACTTCGTCATGCAGGCTATGCATTCGATGCTGATATTGATATTCAGTGGATTGATGCAGAACAAGTAACAGATGAAAATGTTGCGGAATTACTTAGCACAGCGGATGGAATCCTAGTCCCTGGCGGATTCGGTGATCGTGGTGTTGAAGGGAAAATTTCAGCAATTCGCTTCGCTCGTGAGAAGAAAGTACCGTTTTTAGGTATTTGCTTAGGAATGCAACTTGCTTCGATTGAGTATGCACGTAATGTTCTTGGTAT
The DNA here is from genome assembly GCF_036663595.1 of Halalkalibacter lacteus. NCBI lineage: Bacteria > Bacillati > Bacillota > Bacilli > Caryophanales > Bacillaceae > Halalkalibacter > Halalkalibacter lacteus. The sequence continues at coordinate 40,004 of NZ_JAWRVL010000005.1, read as the reverse complement.
GGAAGGTGCGCACTCAGCTGAGTTAAATCCAGAAACGCCATATCCGATCATTGATTTGTTGCCAGAACAAAAAGATGTGGAAGACATGGGAGGAACGCTTCGTCTTGGTTTAGCCCCTTGTAAGCTAATTGACGGAACGCTTGCGGCTGGTACGTATAGTGAGCAAATCGTCTATGAGCGCCACCGTCACCGTTATGAGTTCAACAATGAATACCGAGATCAAATGGAGAAGGCCGGTTTTATTTTCTCTGGGACAAGCCCAGACGGAAGATTGGTTGAGATCATTGAACTACAAGATCATCCGTATTTCATCGCATCTCAGTTCCACCCAGAATTCAGCTCAAGACCAACACGCCCACAACCACTATTTAAAGAGTTTGTTGGAGCATCATTGAAAAAATAGAAGAGAAGAAGCGCAATTTGCTTCTTCTCCTAGATTGTTTTATTCCTTTATATCGAAGTGAAGAATACAGCCAATTTAACGTTTAGCACACCAAATCAAACTGATATGGTGTGCTTTTTACTTGTTTTGGACAACATATTTACGTTCGCTTTTAGGCTATCTGAATAATTATTATTCAGATAGCCTAAAATATGGATGTAGTAGGCGCTGGTATAAAGGGGAGATTTGATGAAGCAACAGGAATTCATTGAGAATATTAATAAACTACAAACGAAAGTTAATCAGATGACTGACGAGTATTGGATACAGTTTTCGGATCTATCAACATGGCAATTTTGGTATCATTTAGCTTGGGTCATTATTCCTCTAGTCGTTTTATATCGTTACATTAGCAGAGAACGTTTTTTTGAGATTCTATTTTATGGATACACAATCCATGTGATTATTACGTATAACGATTCTTATCTAGTCAGATATGGTTATGTTGATCATCCTTACATGGTTATATCTCAATTTCCCTTCTCGTTTTCTGTAAATGCAGCGATTTTGCCCGTAGTTTATATGTTATTGTATCAGTACTGTACGGATCGAGAGAAAAATTTCTACTTATGGTCATTAGCTGTTAGTGCATTCGTCGGGTTGCTCTGGCTTGAGGTTCATAAGCAATTAAACTTATTTCAAATCAATGAGAAAATGAACATACTCCAATTACGTAATGAATTTTTAAACTTCTACATATTTCTAGGTAATTATCTCGTATCGATTATTGTCCTTTGGATAACAAAACTGTTCATATTTATTAAAAGAAACACTAAGAGATAATGAAAAAAGCAAAAACGCCAAACGCGACGTTTTTGCTTTTTTATAGATTGGATAATAAATCATTCGGATCAGACAGTGAAATTATTCACCGACTTCGAAACCCGTAATCATCATACTTGAAGGTTATTCATACTCGGATAAGAGCTCAGAAATAAGCAAAAATAAGCAATAATACGTATAAAGAGCTAACAGAGAAGCAGGATAGCCGATACGGTCACCTGAGTCTGTCGGAACAAGGCTGTTTTTTACATTAAGGTCGAGATGGATCCAGGCGTCATCGGTCCATTGTCTGCCTTCTGTATGTGTTGAGGTTATGGCGAGAATTGGAATATGCTGTTCTTCAAGCTTTTGGACAATGGCTACCATCTCTTCATCATTTGAATTTCGTGAAAGGAGAAGAACCCGATCTGTAGGATGAAGATCGACCATCTCACCATCCACCAAAAATAACGGCTTCACATTCTTAAGTTTTTCTTTTCCGTAAAGAGCTTCTGCAGTTACAGCAGCCATTTCCTCTTTGCCATATACATATATAGAGCCATCGCCAACGAGAGCTTGGCTGAGGAGTCGTGCAGCATCTTCCATCAAAAAGTCATCTAGTGTGTTGTTCATGAGGCCGGTTAGTTGGGTTGTGAATATTTTTTGCAAATGGAAACATCCTCTCTAAGACATACTAAGTAAGAGCATTATAACGTAGAAGGGAGATGATGAAAAAGCGAAACCATAAATAAATCGACATACTTAGACATCTTTGTCGGATATTGTTCAAAAATTGCGTGAAATTATAGGAGGATTTTAGAAGGAAATGACGAATTACTCTTGTTGTGTGAAAAGGGTGTGTCGTTTATCTTAACTAACTGTAAAAAATGAAATACACACTGAAAATGGGAGGAGTGACCTGATCGTGAAGAAAATTTTAGTTGTTGATGACCAATATGGAATTCGTGTCTTGCTTTGTGAAATTCTTCAAAAAGACGGTTACAAAATGCATGAAGCAGCAAATGGAGTCCAAGCTTTGAAAATTGTCGAGCAGGAAAATCCTGATCTTGTTTTGCTTGATATGAAAATTCCGGGAATGGACGGGCTTGAAATATTAAAACGTATTAAAGAAGATAATCCACAAGTTGATGTGATTATGATGACAGCTTATGGAGAACTGAATTTAATCAATGAAGCGATGAGCTTAGGGGCGATTACGCACTTTGCCAAGCCATTTGATATTGACGATATTAGAGAAGTGATCAAAAATAGTCTAGCCATTTCGTGAATGTGAAAAACTCACCCTAAATAAAACGCTTACTTGTAAAAACTTTTAGAATTCTGTCAGAAAAGCGTGAAATTTAAGCGATATATGCTATAATGAATTCGTTCAATAATAGAGCTTTTATAGATTTTGTTTTATTTGGCAAGAGACTATATACATAAGCAAGTTGGATATTTGCTCAGTTCTTAGGGTAACTTGTTAAATAGATATGGCGACGATTGTCGTAATCTATAGATTCGCTCTTACTATGAAGGAGGATGTACAATGCCTTTAGTATCAATGAAAGACATGCTTAACAAAGCAAAGGCGGAAAGTTATGCAGTGGGTCAATTCAATTTAAATAACCTTGAATTTACTCAAGCGATTTTACAAGCAGCTCAGGAAGAACAATCACCTGTTATTTTAGGTGTTTCTGAAGGTGCGGCTCGTTACATGGGTGGATTCAAAACAATTGTTGCAATCGTTGAGTCTCTTATGGAAGAGTACAAAGTAACAGTACCTGTTGCGATTCACCTAGATCACGGTTCAAGTTTTGAAAAGTGTGTTGAAGCGATTCATGCAGGATTTACTTCTGTTATGATTGATGGCTCTCACCATCCTTTAGAAGAAAACATTGCGATTACAAAACAAGTTGTTGCTGTTGCTCACGCTCTTGGCGTATCAGTTGAAGCAGAGCTTGGCCGTATCGGTGGACAAGAAGATGATCTTGTTGTTGATGATGCTGATGCAGCTTATGCAATCCCATCTGAGTGTAAAGAACTAGTTGAAGCAACTGGTGTAGATTGCTTTGCTCCAGCACTTGGTTCTGTACATGGTCCTTACAAAGGTGAACCAAATCTTGGTTTTGACCGTATGAAGGAAATTGACGAATTAGTTGGAATTCCACTTGTATTGCACGGTGGTACTGGTATCCCAACTGGCGATGTTCAAAAAGCGATTGCATTTGGACATGCGAAAATCAATGTAAACACAGAAAGCCAAATCTCTTCTGCGAAAGCAGTTCGTGAAACACTTGCTGCTAAGCCAGACGAATATGATCCTCGTAAATATTTAGGACCTGCTCGTGATGCGATTAAAGAAACAGTTAGCGGCAAGATGCGTGAATTTGGTTCTTCAAATAAAGCATAATTGAAAGTTCCATTAAAAGCAGTTCGTTTAGAACTGCTTTTAATGGCATTATTATATTTTTTTGGATACCGAATTCTGAAAATACTAAATTGTAAACGCTTCTATAAGTGAAAAGTAGGGAGATGAGAGAGATGAAATTTTTCATTGATACAGCAAATATAGAAGACATTAAAGAAGCAAAAGCACTAGGAGTTTTAGCGGGTGTGACGACAAATCCATCACTAGTTGCAAAAGAGGGCGTAGATTTCCATGACCGCCTCCGTGAAATCACAAACGTTGTGAAAGAAAACTCTGTAAGTGCAGAAGTCATTGCACTTGATGCTGAAGGAATGATTAAAGAAGGAAAAGAATTAGCAGCAATCGCTCCAAATATTACGGTGAAAGTTCCAATGACAACAGAAGGATTAAAAGCTGTACATGCGTTTTCAGAACTTGGAATTACAACGAATGTAACGCTTGTTTTTTCAGGTGTTCAAGCATTGCTTGCTGCAAGGGCAGGAGCAACGTATGTGTCTCCGTTCCTAGGTAGACTGGATGATATTGGTCAAAATGGTTTGGAATTAATTAATGAAATCGCTGAGATTTTTGAAATTCATGACATTCCTACAGAAATTATTGCAGCATCCGTTCGCCACCCTATACACGTAACAGAAGCTGCGCGCAGAGGCGCCCATATTGCGACGATTCCTTTTAATGTTATTAAACAATTAACAAAGCACCCACTAACAGATCAAGGCATTGAGAAATTTTTGGCTGACTGGAATAATCGTTAAAGAGCTTTTTGAAAAAGGTTCGGTTTTCAACCTTTTTCAAAAAGCTCGAAGCAATGAGTGAGCCATTGCAAGGTTTTAAGCCAGTGAGGAGTGGGCTTCTCCTCACTGGCGCGCAGTGAGTGAGCCATTGCTATTATATAAAAAAGGTTCGGTTTTTAACCTTTTTCAAAAAGCTCGAAGCAATGAGCGGAACAGCTAGCCAGGTTTAGTCAGTTAGGAGTGGGTACACTAACTGTAGCCATTGTATACTCTTTTTTGAGAGCATAAATACCCAAACCCATTCCTTGCTATGGCATTTTTTTGTTATTTCCGTTACAATCAGACACAGAAAAACTCGTTACATTTTCATTGATATGGTTATAATGAGAAGAAAGAGAGCTATTTGTGTGCCTTACTGAAAATGCACCAATGGAAGGGATGCGGTTATGGATAAATTAATGATTCAAGGCGGTTATCCGCTAGAAGGTACAGTACAGATTAGTGGAGCTAAAAATAGTGCAGTTGCCTTAATTCCAGCTGCCATTTTAGCAGATTCGCATGTCACAATTGATAATCTACCAGAGATTTCTGATGTTCATTTACTTGCTGAACTATTGCGAGAAATTGGTGGAGAAGTTGAACTTGGCAAACACGAAATTACAGTAAACCCAGAAGCGATGATATCGATGCCACTTCCAAACGGTCGAGTGAAGAAGTTACGTGCTTCTTATTATTTAATGGGTGCGATGCTTGGAAAGTTTAAAAAAGCAGTCATTGGCCTTCCAGGCGGTTGTAATTTAGGTCCTAGACCAATTGATCAACATATAAAAGGGTTTGAAGCGTTAGGCGCAAAGGTCACCAACGAACAAGGTGCGATCTACTTACGTGCAGAAGAATTACGTGGTGCTAGAATTTACCTTGATGTCGTTAGTGTGGGCGCAACGATCAATATTATGCTTGCTGCAGTAAGAGCAACAGGACAAACGATTATCGAAAATGCGGCAAAAGAGCCAGAAATTATTGACGTCGCTACGTTGCTAACAAGTATGGGTGCCAAAATCAAAGGGGCAGGAACGAATGTGATTCGGATCGATGGAGTCGATTCTCTTTCAGGATGCAGACACTCGATTATTCCAGACCGGATTGAAGCTGGTACGTATATGATCATAGCGGCTGCGGTCGGCCAAAAAGTAGTCATTGATAACATTATTCCGTACCATGTCGAATCACTTATCGCCAAGCTTAGAGAAATGGGTGTTACCATTGAAGAATCTGATGATAAATTGTTAATACATAACAATAGAGAGAAAATAGGCGTAGATATTAAAACACTTGTCTACCCTGGCTTTCCAACAGATCTACAACAACCATTTACAAGTCTACTTACTCAAGCAGAAGGGACGAGTATTGTAACAGATACGATTTATAATGCTAGATTTAAGCATATTGACGAGCTGAGACGCATGGGTGCAAACGTCAAAGTTGAAGGCCGCTCTGCAATTATTAACGGTAAAACAAATCTGCAAGGTGCAAAGGTCAGAGCGAGTGACTTACGCGCAGGAGCTGCCCTTATTGTGGCTGGATTGTTAGCCGAAGGGATCACAGAAGTGTCAGGCCTCGAACACATCGACCGCGGATACGCCAACCTAGAAGAAAAACTAATAGGCCTCGGCGCGAAAATATGGCGAGAGAAAATGACAGAAGAAGAATTGGACCAGGTGAAGAGCTAGAGAGTTAGTGGAAAAGGGCCGAACTTGCCCTTTTCCACTAACTCGAAGCAATGAGCGGAACCGCTGCCATCTTTTAAGCTTTTAGTAGTGGTCTTCTCCTAAAAGCGCGCAGCGAGAGGAGCCATTGCCACTCTCCGCTGAGAAAAGGGCCGAACTTGCCCTTTTCCACTAACTCGAAGCAATGAGCGGAACCGCTGCCATCTTTTAAGCGTTTAGGAGTGGGTTTCTCCTAAACGCGCGCAGCGAGTGAAGCCATTGCCGCTCACCACCGAGCCGAAGGGCCGACCTTGCCCTTTTTTTCCACTCTCGACAATTAAATACACTGGGGGGAGCAGAATGGAAAGAAGCTTATCGATGGAGTTGGTTCGAGTAACAGAAGCAGCTGCACTTGCATCAGGTCGTTGGATGGGACGAGGCAATAAAGATGAAGCGGACCGTGCTGCAACAGAAGCAATGCGTGATGTATTTGATACGATTCCTATGAAAGGAACCGTTGTCATTGGCGAGGGAGAAATGGACGAGGCTCCAATGCTCTACATTGGAGAAAAGCTAGGAAACGGTTATGGTTCAAGAGTCGATGTTGCAGTCGACCCCCTTGAAGGAACAAATATCGTTGCCTCTGGTCAATGGAACGCACTAGCGGTACTTGCAATTGCTGATCATGGAAATCTTCTGCACGCTCCAGATATGTATATGGATAAAATAGCAGTTGGACCAGAAGCTGTTGGCAAGGTTGATATCAATGCTCCAGTACTAGATAACTTAAAAGCGGTTGCAAAAGCGAAAAATAAGGATATTGCAGATCTTGTCGTTTCGATTTTATATCGTGAGCGTCATGCAAAGATGATCGATGACATTCGTAAAACAGGTGCAAGAATTAAGTTGCTTTCAGATGGAGATGTTGCTGCTGCAATCAACACGGCATTTGGAGATACGGGTGTTGATATTATGCTTGGTTCTGGTGGGGCACCAGAAGGCGTGATTGCTGCTGTTGGGTTAAAGTGTTTAGGTGGAGAGCTCCAAGGAAAACTTATACCAGCGAACGAAGAAGAATTACAGCGTTGCTTAAAGATGGGCATCAAAGATGTGAACAAGGTGCTTCATATGGATGACCTCGTTTCAGGTGATGATTGTATTTTTGCTGCAACAGGAGTAACGGATGGAGAGCTACTTAAAGGTGTCCGTTATCACGGTTCCACAGCTACAACACAATCACTTGTAATGCGCGCAAAATCAGGCACTGTTCGTTTTGTCGACGGAAAGCATAGTATGAAAAAGAAACCAGATCTAGTCATTCGTTAACCTCACCCAGAGAAAGTTTGGTGAATACATTTTCGGCTTTCTTTGCGTGTTATAAGAGGTTGTTGAAAAAGAGGTTTTTTTTCTTTTTGAACAACCTCATAAATGTTTTAGTTGAATATTTCGCTACATTATGGTTAAAATAGTATATATGTTCGATTTTGTTTTTTTGAGACTTATCACCGCTTTCATCTCCAAGAAACCTCGATTCTTCCTTTACACTTTATGAATGAATTCCTTAAAGTTTAAAGTATAAGATTACTAGAATAGTGAGGATGCATAACGTTGTATGTTTCCTGTTGACTAAGAACAAACATTAATCCGGTTTTGCGCGAGAAGTATACGTGTGAATGGATTTATTACCTATAGAAGTGTGGTGTTATGAATGGGAGTAAATATCTCAGAGTTAGAGAGTATGAAGCTTAAAGAGCTTTATGGACTTGCTAAAGAGTACAAAGTATCCTATTACAGTAAATTGACAAAAAAAGAATTGATTTTTGCGATCCTTAAAGGACAAGCAGAGCAAGATGGCCTTATGTTTATGGAAGGTGTTCTTGAAATTATTCAGACAGAAGGTTTCGGGTTCCTAAGACCGATTAATTACATGCCAAGTTCTGAAGATATTTATATTTCAGCTTCGCAAATTCGTCGCTTTGATTTACGAAATGGAGACAAAGTTTCAGGTAAGGTACGACCACCGAAAGAAAATGAACGGTATCACGGATTATTGCATGTAGAAGCTGTTAATGGTGATGCACCAGAAACATCACGAGATCGTCCTTATTTTCCAGCTTTAACACCGCTTTATCCTGAGCAAAAGATTGAACTTGAAACTGTGCCAGGCCGTGTTTCTTCTCGTATCATTGATATGATTTCCCCAGTTGGTTTTGGTCAACGTGGATTGATCGTCGCTCCTCCAAAAGCCGGAAAAACATCGTTGATGAAAGAAGTAGCTAATTGCATAGCGGAAAATCATCCTGATGTGGAACTCATTGTTCTTTTGATTGATGAGCGTCCTGAGGAAGTTACCGATATCGAACGTTCTGTAAAAGCAGAAGTCGTCAGCTCAACGTTTGATGAAGTTCCAGAAAATCATATAAAAGTAGCAGAGCTTGTTCTTGAGCGAGCAATGAGACTTGTTGAGCATAAAAAAGATGTCGTCATCCTTATGGATAGTATCACTCGTTTAGCAAGAGCTTATAACCTTGTGATTCCACCAAGTGGCCGTACATTATCTGGTGGTATTGACCCAGCGGCTTTTCATCGTCCGAAGCGTTTCTTCGGGGCAGCTCGTAACATTGAAGAAGGCGGAAGCTTAACGATTTTAGCGACAGCCCTTGTTGAAACAGGTTCTCGTATGGATGATGTCATTTACGAGGAATTTAAAGGTACAGGAAACATGGAATTGCATCTTGACCGTAAATTGGCTGAACGCCGCATCTTTCCATCAATCGATATTCGTCGTTCTGGTACACGGAAAGAAGAACTTCTTTTGCCAAAAAGTCAGCTAGACAAACTATGGGCCATTCGCAAAACGATGACAGATTCACCAGAATTTGTTGATCAATTTATTAAGCGCGTGAAAGAAACGAAGACAAATGTCGACTTCTTTGAAGCGATGGATGAAGAAATGAAACGAAGAGGGAAACGTTCGTAATTGTAGACAGAAGGCAACACTCGATCCTTTTTTTAGAAGCTACCTGGCAGAAGCCAAGTTTTTCTATTGAAAATTGAGTTGATTTTTATTGGTCAACTTGTTATAATTTCGACATGTGTGATTTAGATAACTCTGTTTCGAAGAGATTCAGGGCAAAAGGAGATGAAAGTAATGAAACAAGGAATTCACCCTAAATACCAAAAAGTGGTATTCTTGGATACAAGCACTGGTTTTAAGTTTCTATCTGGTTCAACTAAAGGATCAGCTGAAACAGTTGAATGGGAAGATGGCAACACATACCCACTTCTAAAAGTTGAAATCAGCTCGGATTCTCACCCGTTCTACACTGGTAAGCAAAAGCTTACTGATATTGGTGGACGTGTTGACAAGTTCAAGAAGAAATACAACATGAAGTAAATTGTATAGACGAACAGGCAAGCGCACAGCTCTTGCCTGTTTTTTTTGCACATACTATTGATAGCTACGTGTTAATTAGGAAAAAATTCAAACATTTACGGGCGCTGAGACCGGTAAGATAAACGTATATATTTAAGTTGTAAGGTGGGGTTAATAAGATGCACGTTATGAAACAAGAAGGCTGGATTGAAGTCATTTGCGGGAGTATGTTTTCAGGGAAATCAGAGGAACTCATTAGACGAGTTCGCCGAGTTAGTTTTGGGAAGCTTCGTGTCCAAGTATTTAAACCGGAATTGGATAACCGTTATAGTGAAGAAGAAGTGGTTTCTCATAACGGAACGAAGGTTCTCGCAACTCCAGTAGCCAACTCTTTAGACATTTTAGATATAGTGAAAGAGGATACGCAAGTTGTGGCGATTGACGAGGTGCAATTTTTTGATGAAGACATTCTCGCCGTCGTCGATAAGCTTGCATGTAGCGGAGTTCGCGTCATTTGTGCAGGTCTTGACCAAGACTTTCGCGGCGAACCATTTGGACCGATTCAGCGTTTAATGGCATTAGCGGAAGAAGTCACTAAGCTACAAGCTGTTTGTCCTTGTTGCGGATCTCCAGCTAGCCGAACGCAGCGCTTAATTGACGGCAAGCCAGCCTCGTATACGGATCCAGTTATTCTTGTTGGTGCATCAGAATCATATGAGCCGCGTTGTCGTCATTGCCATGAAGTGCCGAATAAACCACAATGTTTATCTGATTTTGCTGTTAAGTCTGGTCAAATCTAACAGCGAGATACGGAAGATGTTTGGGCATACTATTCATACAGCCCATTTCGGTAGCATGGAGGTGTTCTGACATGGACAAAAAATGGTTAAGCTGTGTTGCGGTCGGTCTTTTTCTAGTGACTGGTTGCAATGATCCAGAGCCACCACAGGCGCAAAGTAAGACCGTCCAATCACAAGCGAAGGGGTCAGTTGCATATGGCTTGCTCGGACCAGGGCCCATTAACTATGGAAGCTTGTATCGCCAAACCCCGACGTATGATCATATGGGTGAAATAAATTCAGGGACTAGCTTTAAAACGCTCAATAGAGAACGTAGACATCTAGGAAATGATCAAGAGTTGATTCGCCATATTATTGAAGACGAATATGGAATGAATGCAGGTGTGGTCGTTATTGCTGGCAGTCATGCTTTTGTCAATGTGACTCCACCAGCAGGAATGGATGAAGAAAATAAGAAAGAAACAATGGGAAAGTTAAAGCGGTCTCTTCTGCTGGAGATTCCCAGTTACCAGTTGCATGTAAGTGAGAAGGACGCCTAGGTCGGGCGTTCTTTTTTTGATAAATGTATGAGTTATTGTCGATTCTTGTCCCGGGAAATAATTGTGTTTTCAACCTTCGATCAGAAAGTAAGTACGTCCTTTTTTCGAACCGGTGTAGCTAAAGCTAGTAGAGTGGAGAAGACGGTTACAGACAAATGGTGAAGCTACTTGAAGAAAGTCCATGGCCTCGCTGTTGGTAATGGTAGTACTGAATAGAAGAGAATAGTCTGTTAAAGCATCAAAATGAGCATTTTTCGTTTTGATTAAGCATGTTGGGCAAAACCAGTTTCCATGAATACGTTTCATTGGCAAGTAAGTGCAGTTAGGACATTGGACGCCACTTAGAAGTTCCTTTTTGGTTAATTGAAATTGTTCTAAGATCGCAGCCTCTCTCGGAGTATGTTGTTTTAAAATAAGCCTTATGAGCTTTTTGATTTCTTTTTCGGAGTATTTTTCGTCTTGATACGAGTTATTTAGGTGTTGCAATTTACCAGGTAATGCATCGAGATGGGATACCTTTTGAGCAATTTTCTTGTTTTCCGGTGTTGTTCGAATGATGGCTTGAGGATGGCTTATGACAACAAAAGAGATTAGGGGGATATCGGGGAATTTATGAGTTTGTAACCATTCTCTTAATTGAAATTCCTGTCTTTGTGTTTGGATAAGCGGATCAGGAAAGCGATCCTCTTTTTCATCAAGAGTTCGGATAAGCTGGTTAAAGGATGGATCGAAAAATAGGGTACCAGCGATGTTTTTTACTTCTAAGAGTAAGATGAAATTTTGCGAAATGACGAGTGAATCGATTTGGAAGTAATAAATATTATGAAGGAGTCGAAGATCATGAATGATAAAATATCGATGTTCTGGAAGGAAGCTTAAAGGATAATCAATTGAATTTTCGCCTCGATAACCGGCTAATCGTTTTGCGAGTGTTTCTTTGATTGCAGGGATCTTTGGATGGTTTGGTGGTGTTCGTCGAAGAAGAGCTTGTAACTTCTTGATGTGGAGTGGAATTTCTCTTTTTTTAATAATCATAGCCTCACCTCACTACTGTTTTGATTCAATATTACGACAAAATAGTTAGGAATTCCTGCTTGAAAATGGATTTTTTATTAAAGAGAGGGGTTATGACTTGAAGGTGAGAAAGGTGAGAAAATTTAATCGCGATTTTCGAAATATAACAGCGAAAACGAAAATATAACAGCGATTTTCGAAATATAACAGCGAAAATCAAAATATATCAGCTATATTCCTAAAATAACAGCGAACAGCCTTTTATAGCGAGTGTTTAGATGATATCAGCGGTTTTTTATGCGTAAAAGCGAAGCGGAAGCGGTATGGGGCGCTCCATAGTCCCCACGCCGCACTACGCACTTACTTCTTCCTTCTCGCGACTTGCTGAATAGGATCCCACACGCCGTTGTAGGGTGGGGCATATGCTAAATCTAAGTCTTCTAGCTCAGATATCCTCATCCTGTGATAAAGAGCGGTTGCGAGCACATCGATTCGTTTATCAACGCCCGCTTCGCCGATGATCTGTCCACCGAGCAATACCTCGGACTCTGCATGGTAACTAAGGCGGATATCCATCTTTTTCGGTTCTGGATAGTAACCGGCAATATGCGGTATCGATGCGGTAACCGTCTTAAAGGGATAGCCTTGTGCCTCAATCTCCGCTTCGGATAAGCCAGTCCGCGCTAGCGTCAAGTTAAAAAACTTAATGATCGACGTGCCAACTATTCCTTGGAATGGACGAGGGGCGCCAATCATCGCGTGTCCGGCGAGTCGTCCTTGTTTATTCGCATGTGTGCCTAGTGGGATATAATCATCTCGCTCTTTCACGAGGTGATACTGAGTCGCACAATCTCCGGCTGCGTAAACATCACGAATATTTGTTTCCATAAATCGATTCACTTTAATCGCGCCGTTTTCATGCAAATGAATGCCTGTTCCTTCTAGAAAACTTGTATTCGGCTTCACACCAATGGCGACAACAACGAGATCAGCTTCCAATGTTCCTTTATCGGTCACAATTTGCTCAACTCGGCCGCTGCTTCCACCTTGAAATGACTCGACCGATTCATTCAGACGTAGAGAGACTCCGTGCTTTTGCGCTTCTTCACCGATTTTTTCACTAACTTCTTTATCAAAAATTCCAGCTAAGCGTTCTCCGCGCTCGATGATTGTTACCTCTTTGCCAAGTTCAACAAAGTTCTCAGCCATCTCAAGTCCGATATAGCCTCCGCCAATGACAGCAATCCGAGAAACGCCATCTAAATCTGCGACTAATGCTTTTGTGTCGGGAATCGTTTTAACAGAATGAATCCCTTGTAAATCGGCTCCATCCCACGGAGGAACAATGGGGCTTGCCCCTGTTGCTACGAGCAGCTTATCATAGCTCACAGAAAAACCATTACCGGACACAAGTTTCTTTTCTACATCAACAGCCTTCACTTCATGATTGATACGAGCGTCAATGCCGTATTTATTGCGGAACGTATCAACCGAACGAGCAATAAGTGAATCAAAAGAATCAATCACGCCGCCAGCGACATAAGGAAGTCCGCATTGAGCATAAGAATAAATTTCACCCATTTCAAGAGTCGTAACCTCTGCTGACTCATCTCCTCGAACAATTTGCATCGCGGCACTCATACCAGCAGCATCTCCACCGATAATCACGTACTTCATCGACATCACTCCTTTTCATGTTACTTTTCCCCATTTCACTTGTAGTTAAGCAAAAAATGGGGAGACTACTAGGACATGATAAAAAGAGGTTGCGCCAAAAAGGTAAAAATCGAGGCCACTGAAAAAGTTAAAAAGCAACCTTTTTCAGTGGCCTCTAAAAATCGGCCTTTTTGCTGAGAGAGTAGAAGTGGCAATGGCAATGGCTCTGCTCGCCGTGCGCTTTTTGAGAAGGTCGCTCAAAAAGCTTAAAAGATAACGGCGGCGCCGCTCATTGCATCGAGGACATTCAAAAAGGTAAAAATCGGCCTTTTTGAATGTCCTCTCACATTGACCCGACTGTTTCTGTATACTATAATTAGACTGTTATACACTGGAAAATCTTAATGAGGTGAAAAGCCGTGTTAGAGCGTTTGCAATCAGTAGAAGATCGTTATGATCGACTAAATGAATTACTTAGTGATCCCGATGTAATAAATGATACAAAAAAGTTACGTGAGTACTCAAAGGAACAATCAGATATTCAAGAGACTGTCCAAACATATCGTGAATATAAAGAAGTAAATGGACAGCATAAAGATGCGAGAGCGATGCTGGATGAAAAGCTTGATGATGAAATGTATGCAATGGTGAAAGAAGAAATTGAAGAGCTTGCCGATCAAAAAGAAAAGCTTGAAGCGAAATTGAGAATTCTACTTCTTCCAAAGGACCCGAACGATGATAAAAACGTAATCGTTGAGATTCGCGGGGCTGCTGGTGGAGATGAGGCGCAGCTGTTTGCTGGCGACCTTTACAAAATGTACAGCCGTTTTGCTGAAGCACAAGGCTGGAAGACAGATGTGATTGAGTCAACGACTACAGAACTTGGCGGCTTTAAGGAAATTATTTTCAGTGTCAATGGTGCTGGTGCTTATTCAAAGCTAAAGTATGAGAACGGTGCCCATCGTGTTCAACGTGTTCCGTCAACCGAATCTGGCGGACGTATTCATACATCAACGGCCACAGTTGCCGTCTTGCCTGAAGCAGAAGAAGTGGAAGTTGAAATACATGACAAAGATATTCGTACGGATACGTTCACATCTAGTGGCCCAGGTGGACAGAGTGTTAATACGACGATGTCTGCTGTTCGCCTAACGCATATACCAACGAACACGGTTGTATCGTGTCAGGACGAAAAGTCACAAATTAAGAACAAAGAAAAGGCGATGAAAGTTCTTCGTGCACGTGTTTACGATAAAATCAATCGTGAAGTGCAAGCAGAATACGATCAAAATCGTAAGCTTGCTGTTGGTACAGGGGACCGTTCAGAACGAATTCGGACGTATAACTTCCCGCAAAGTCGTGTAACCGATCACCGTATCGGACTTACGATTCAGAAGCTTGAGCAAATTTTGCAAGGGAAGCTAGATGAAATTATCGATGCATTAATTTTGGAAGAGCAAGCGGAAGCGATGCAAAATGCAGAGCAGTAAGATGAAACAAATGACCATTCGTGAGGCCCTTAAATGGGCTTCTTCTTTTTTAAAGGAGCGTAACCTCGAACAACCAGTTGCTGAGTGGTTGCTTCGTCATTACTATCAAGCCAATCGCGCAAAGCTGTTCATGATACTGGACGAAGCAATCGAACTTGAACTAGTAACAAGATTCGAAAAAGATCTTGAACGTCACGCGCAAGGAGAACCTGTTCAGCATATTATCGGCTATGAAGAATTTTATGGGAGACGCTTTATCGTGAATAAACATGTGCTAATACCGCGGCCTGAAACAGAAGAGTTAGTCGTAGCAGTCACGGAGCTAAAACAGAAACTTTTTCAAAAAGAAAAAATAAAGCTTGTTGATGTTGGGACAGGAAGCGGAGCGATTTCGATTACGCTTGCGCTTGAGGATGAAACGTTAGACGTTTTGGCTGTTGATATTTCGGCAGAAGCACTTGACGTTGCAAAGCGTAACGCAAAGGAACTTGAGGCTCAGGTTACATTCAAGCATGGTGATTTACTCACGCCTTTGCTAGAGGAAAGTGTGCAAGTGGAGGCGGTCGTATCCAATCCCCCGTATATACCGCTCAGTGATGCGCCCGGTCTAGCTGTTCATGTCAGAGATCACGAACCTCATTTGGCGTTATTTGGTGGGGAGGATGGGCTTGATTTGTACAGACGTTTCATGGAGCAACTTCCACACGTGTTGAAAGAGCAGAGCTTAGTTGCTTTTGAAGTTGGGGTTGGCCAAGCTGAGGTCGTCAGAAAAATGCTCGTATCGACGTTCCCTCATGCAACGACTGAAATAAAAGTTGATATCAATGGCAAGGAACGCATGGTATTTGCTTATGGGGATATGAGAAGTTGATGAAAATGGGCTGTCTGGCATACAAGTATTGAGAGAATGAAATCGTAAAGGTTTCATTCTTTTTCTATATTAATTATGTAGAGAGTCGGTGACAGAAAGAAAAGGGAAGTGCTTCTTCAGATATATGTGAGCTATTAAAATTAATTTTTCCGAGCCGAGGACGTAAAGGAACGCTTTTTTCTTTGAGAAAAAATGAATAAACGACAATATGAAGTTAACTCTATATACATGATAAAGAATGAAAAAAGGAGATTGCATCGTGAAACCATATGAAATAAAACAGATGATTATTGATGACGGGTTTGATGGCGAAGAAGCGGTGACAGCTGATTTTACTCACAATCATAACGATTATCGTATTACTTTTAATAAATCTGATCTAGAAATTATTAATACTTGGCTTTTTGAGGATGAAACATCGATTCCAGCAAATTTATCAGACGATATCATTGAATCAATAAGGGAAGATGTTAAAAAGAGGATCTAGTTGAAGTCTGAGGAGGTAGCACTGGCTCCGCACGCTGCTACGAAACTATTCAAAAAAGATAAAACCCAATCTTTTTTGAATAGTTTCTGTTTAAAATTCTGCTTCCCTGTCCACAATGATTTGTGAAGGGGCGGTGCTTACGAATGAAACCAAATGTTATTATTTATCTATTATTCTCTTTATTTGTCCTTATCATGAACTGGGAATCTCAAAATGCAGTGGCGGTTGCGTCTTTACATAATGAAGTGAGTCAAGAAGAGGCTGTGCGTTTGCGAATCCTTGCTAATAGCGATGCGGTAAAAGATCAGGCGTTAAAACGCGATATTCGTGATGAAGTGAATGCGGTAATTACCGAATTGGTTATGGGTGTTCATGATTTAAATGAAGCAAAAACAATGATTGAAGACAATCTAGTAGAAATTGAAGAGATCGTAGAACAAGAGTTACATAACATGGGGCTTGAGCAGTCGTTTGAAGTCAGTTTTTCAGAAGTTCAATTTCCAACAAAGCTTTATGGCAATATTGTTTATCCAGCTGGTTTATATGATGCGGTAGTCATTACGTTAGGTGAAGGAAAAGGTGAAAACTGGTGGTGCGTATTATTCCCGCCATTGTGTTTTCTTGATATGGCGAACGGTGATGCTGTAGAAGCAGAAGTAGAGACGGAAGACGCAGAACAAGTTGAAACCGTTTCGCAAGATGAAGAAAATATTGAAGTTTCGTTTTTTATAGTAGAAATCTTTTCCAAACTAGTAGATCGTATTTTTTCATCTGAAAAAGTTTAAAAAGGGTAATCACTTGATTAACCTTACTGTATTCTGGGTAAGAGAGTTAAAATGGTTAGGGAGCAAGGACGATGAAGGCTTACGCCTGAGTTCGATCTTCGATTAGATAAGAGTAAGAAAGATAGTTAGCATTAGAGGGACCTAGCGGGAGCCAAGTTTTTCTAGCATATTTGCTTCACATTCCACATACATATCTAGTACTAGATTTAGAGAGGGTGGAGCGAATGACTATTGTCGTACGGAAGGCGAAAGAGAAGGACATGCTTCCTATTCAAAGGTTGGTTGCAAAAGCTGGTTTGCGTGATGAAGGAATTGATCAATCGATAAAAAGTTTTCTTGTTGTTGAGGATCAAGAAGAGCAATTAATTGGAACGGTTGGAATCGAGCAATATAAAAAAAATGGTCTGCTGCGCTCGCTTGTATTAGACTCTCCAATTTGGAATGCAAAGCTCAGTTTGGAATTTTTACAGCTGACATTAAAATATGCCGAGGAGCAGCATATTGAAATGGTGTATCTTTGTGCGAAGGGAACAAATGCATTGTTTCATCAATTAGGCTTTCGTGAAGTTGCAAAAAAAGATGTGCCTAGCGCGGTGCAAAGTTCTCCACATTTTAAACGGAATGCAAAGGCCGAAACTAAGGTGTGGGCATGTGAATTACTGGATTAATCTGTTGATAACTGGATAAATATAGATGGTTACCCACAAGTTACCCACAGCTGTGGGTAACTTTTTTTAGGTGATGAATGCGAACAGTGTCGAAAAGAGGAGGGCATTTGTTTAGATCTTTCGTTATTCCCTTTGAATGGCAAGGGTTTGTGTCGAAAATGAGTCATTTTATTGACATCAATAGACATCCCTTGCAAAATGGAGTAGATAGGAGAGATGAACTGTGAGTTATAAACAAACGAAATGTTGGAATGTGGATAACTTTTTTAGTGGGGGAGAAAACCTCACGTGGATAAAGGAAGCGGCGCTGTGGATAACAAAAGGTGAGGTTGTAGCATTTCCGACGGAAACGGTCTATGGCTTAGGGGCAAATGCGTTAGACGAACAAGCTGTGAAAAAAATATTTGAAGCAAAAGGACGTCCAAGCGATAATCCACTGATTGTCCACATAGCTGAACAACATCAACTAACGGATCTTGTTACTGATATTCCTGAAGTTGCTCATACACTAATGAAACATTTTTGGCCTGGGCCATTAACAATTATTTTGGAAAAGAAAGATACAGTTGCGCCAAGTGTAACAGCTGGACTCGACACAGTGGCGGTGCGAATCCCTGATCATCCTGTTGCAAGAGCACTTTTGCAAGAAGCGAATGTGCCCGTTGCAGCACCGAGTGCAAACTTGTCAGGAAAACCAAGCCCAACATCAGCAATGCATGTGTATCATGATTTAAAAGGGAGAATTGCTGGCATTCTTGACGGCGGACAAACTGGCGTGGGAGTCGAATCAACAGTTCTTGATTGCTCAAAACCAACACCGATTTTGTACCGACCAGGCGGCGTTACGAAAGAGGAGATTGAAGCTCTTATCGGTCCTGTTCACCTAGATCCATCACTGCATTCAGAAAATGCTGCACCGCTATCACCAGGAATGAAGTACACGCACTACTCGCCAACTGGTACGCTCTATTTAGTAGAAGACCAAACCAAAATCGCGTCACTAATCAAACGAGCGCGAGAAGAAGGAAAACGAGTTGGTGTCTTAACAACAACAGAAAACGAACACAAGTACGAAGCTGATGTAATTGTTGCCTGTGGAAGTAGAGAAAATCTAGCATCTATCGCGAGTGGACTATACGAAAGCTTACGAATGTTTGATGAAAAAGAGGCCGACATTATCTTTTCCGAAGTTTTCCCATATGAACACCTCGGAATCGCCATCATGAACCGACTTGAAAAAGCAGCCACTATGAATGAATTGGGTGAGGATTTCCCGTGCTCATAATTATTAAGAAAAAAGACCACTTTCCCTTTTGAGTTAAACTTAATAAATTAAATGTAGTTGATGTCGTTTCCATATTTTTGGGAGCTGTTCCAAAGAAGTGTCTATTTCTTTTTGGACGTGCATACATTGTAGTAGCATGTTCAAGGAGTGGTCGTGGGATGAGTGAGATGTTGACGCTGTTTATCATGGCAAGTGCACTTGGAATGGATGCTTTTTCAGTTGCTCTTGGTATGGGAATGCTTGGTTTACGTTTAAGGCAGATTTTTAATATTGGGGTAATAATCGGTTTATTTCATATTATTATGCCGCTTTTTGGCATGGCGACGGGTAAATTACTATCAAATTACTTTGGCATGATTGCTACGTTTATTGGTGGTGGACTTTTGCTTATCATTGGCTTACAGATGGCGTTGTCATCGTTTAAGTCAGATGATGACCGGACAATGCGGCCAGTTGGATTTGGCTTAATTCTGTTTGCGATCAGTGTTAGCTTAGATAGTTTTTCAGCGGGACTTGGCTTTGGGATGCTAGGAACAAAAACCGCTTTGACGGTTTTGATGATTGGCTTAGTAAGTATGGTGTTATCGTGGCTTGGACTAGTAATGGGCTCGCGGTTTAAGCAATATATCGGGTCATACGGAGAACTACTTGGTGGATTTATTTTAATTGGCTTTGGAATTAAGCTCATTTTACCGATGTAGGGCCAACTTTGAATAGTGGCAAAACTCTCCACCAGTCTTGTACCGTTTTGAAAAGCAATATGATAAGATTGAACTAGTTTTGAACAATACATTAGGGGAATGGCATCGTAGGGAATAGTGAAGCCGAAATCGTATTGAGAACAGAAAGGACGTGGGTTGTTACGTGAAGAACGTATTATTTGTTTGCACTGGAAATACGTGTAGAAGTCCGTTGGCTGAGGCGTTATTACGTTCTCGTGCCGGTTGTGGCATTCAAGTGAAATCTGCAGGTGTCCAAGCATTTCCGAATTCCCCGGCATCTGCTAATACGTTAGCGGTGCTCGCAGAAAAAGGGATTGGTTCGAATCATCTGTCTAAGCCTTTAACGGAAGATTTGCTTGATTGGGCGGATATCATATTGACGATGACTAACGCTCATAAAGAGATGATAAAGCTTTTTTATCCACATGTGAGCGAATATCTTTTTACGCTTAAGGAGTATGTCGATCCGTTGGCGAACAATCTTGATATCGATGATCCATTTGGAGGACCAATTGAAGCGTATAGGCAGACAGCTGAACAAATTGAATGTTGTTTAGATGACTTAACTCAAAAATTATCAGACCTTACTTGAGATGGAACTGGGATGGCGGGGAGCGAACAAGCTAATGAGTGAGCATTCGTAAAAAGGAAGTCATTGCGAAGTCTGTTCATGAAGTTGCTTTTTTTTTTTATTACGGATTTTTCGAATATGATGGAACAACAAATGGAATTAATAAAGAAAACAACTCACGAGTCATAAGAAGTCGCGACCATTGTCGAACAAACCTCAGCCGGTTCCCAAGATTGGTTCCATGACTACCGACAAGAGCAAGTGATTAATGAAATGGAAAGCGCAGCATAAGAACTTTACATCGAAACGGAGAGCGGAGCCACTTCAAGGCAGCAAATCCAAGAGTCGGACCCCAAGCGCACAAATACTGTGTCATGAAAAAGGCGATAACCATCGAATCTTGTACCAATTAGTGGGGCTGACACTTTTAGAAAGTTAGCGTACATTGTAGCAAATAATAGTTAAAAAGGGGACCCGGTAACAATGAGAGTAGCGATTGCATCAGATCATGGTGGAATACATATTCGTGAGGAACTAAAGCAACTAATGGATGGCATGCAAATTTCGTATGAAGATTTCGGCTGTGACTGCAAAACATCTGTCGATTATCCGGATTACGCACTTCCAGTAGCAGAAAAAGTGGCAAGTGGTGAGTTTGACCGCGGCATCCTTGTTTGTGGGACAGGCATTGGGATGTCAATTGCTGCCAATAAAGTGAAAGGAATTCGCTGTGCGCTCGTTCATGATTTATTTACAGCGAAAGTGACGCGTGAACACAATGATACGAATGTGTTAGCAATGGGAGAGCGCGTCATTGGTCCTGGTCTTGCCAGGGAAATAGCGCGTGTTTGGCTTGAAACGGAATTTGAAGGTGGACGTCACGCAACTCGAGTCGACAAAATTACGAACTACGAAGGATGAAAAAAGCAAGGAGGGTGCGTTATGAATTTTGCAATTGAAACAATTGAGCAAGAGACAAAACAAGCGCTAGAAGATTTACATCAAGTATTCCCTCTAACAAATCAAATTCTTCTTGTCGTTGGAACAAGTACGAGTGAAGTGGTCGGCTCACATATTGGGTCAAATGGCTCGCATGAAGTGGCAAAGGGCATTTACAATGTGCTTTGTAATCTTCAGCAAAAAACAGGGGTTCAGCTCGCATTTCAATGTTGTGAACATTTAAATCGTGCCCTTGTGATCGAAGAAGAAACAGCAAAAGAACGAGGGTATGAGATTGTCTCAGCGATTCCCATTCGAAAAGCAGGTGGAGCAATGGCGACGTATGCTTTTTCAAAAATGAAGCATCCTGTTTTAGTGGAGGAAATTGAAGCTGAAGCAGGAATTGATATTGGCGATACACTTATTGGCATGCATTTAAAAAAAGTCGCCGTTCCTATCAGAAGCACCGTTACATCAATTGGAGAAGCGCATCTCACTATGGCGAAAACACGTCCAAAATTAATTGGGGGAATTCGAGCCAATTATGAGAAAACGAATGAACATGAATAAAATATAAAAAATGAGTAATTTCGTACGGAAATCAAGGAATATTTGTGGTAAGATAAAAGCGAATAAGTTGTTCAGTTGTTAGAAAGACGAAAGATAAGATTTGGGAAGGGGTTTGGAGATGAAACAAGATACGTTACAAAATCAAGATCCGAAAGTATTTGAAGCAGTGGAGTTAGAATTAGGACGTCAGCGCGATAAAATTGAACTGATTGCGTCTGAGAACTTTGTCAGTGCAGCCGTAATGGAGGCGCAAGGTTCTGTCTTAACAAACAAATACGCGGAAGGTTATCCTGGCCGTCGTTATTATGGTGGTTGCGAGTACGTTGATATCGTCGAGGACATTGCGCGTGATCGTGCAAAAGAAATCTTCGGTGCTGAATATGTCAATGTTCAACCTCACTCTGGTGCACAAGCAAATATGGCTGTTTATTTTACGATTTTAAATCCTGGTGATACCGTACTTGGCATGAACCTATCACACGGTGGTCACTTAACGCATGGTAGCCCAGTTAACTTTAGTGGTGTTCAATATAACTTTGTAGAATATGGTGTTGATAAAGAAACACAATTCATAGATTATGACGTTGTAAGAGAACTAGCAAAAGAGCATCAACCAAAGTTAATTGTTGCAGGTGCAAGTGCATACCCGCGTGAAATTGATTTTGCGAAATTCCGTGAAATTGCTGACGAGGTTGGCGCTTATTTAATGGTTGATATGGCTCACATTGCTGGTCTTGTAGCAGCTGGCCTGCATCCAAATCCTGTTCCGCACGCACATTTTGTAACGACAACAACGCATAAGACACTTCGTGGCCCACGTGGTGGAATGATCTTATGTGAAGAGCAATTCGGAAAGAAAATTGATAAATCAATTTTCCCTGGAATCCAAGGTGGCCCATTAATGCATGTCATTGCAGCAAAAGCTGTTGCATTTGGCGAAGTGCTAACGCCTGATTTCAAAGAATATGGACAAGCAATTATCGATAATGCCAACCGTCTAGGGGAAAAATTAAAGAGCGAAGGCATTGACCTCGTTTCAAACGGTACAGATAATCACCTTCTTCTTCTTGACCTTCGTTCGCTTGGTCTAACAGGGAAAATTGCTGAAAAGGCACTTGATGAAGTAGGTATTACAACGAATAAAAATACGATTCCATTCGATCCTGAAAGCCCATTTGTGACAAGTGGTATCCGTATCGGAACAGCAGCTGTCACATCGCGCGGACTTGACGCGGAAGCAATGGATGAAATCGGTGCGTTAATCGCGCTTACTCTTAAAAATGTAGATAATGAAGAAAAATTAGAAGAAGCGCGTACACGAGTAGCAGCCCTAACAGGGAAGTTCCCGATGTATACGCATCTATAAGAAGAGATCGTTTCAAAAGGTTAGTGTAATGAGCGAAGTCATCGCTTGGTTTTAAACTTGATACAGTCGAGTTGCGGCGGAGTTCATTGCAACTATATCGCGAGAAAAAAAGCTGGGCCATGGTCCAGCTTTTTTTTGTTGCATTGTCGAACAGCCAACAAGGTCCTCGGAAAGGCCAAGAACTAAGCGTGTTTCGCCAAGAAAGACTGACTCCACCAATAAATCGTGGTTCGAGTCCTTTGGAAGATGACACCAAATTAGCAGAAATAGCAGATAAACCAGTAAGCGAAAATTCGTAATCTTACCTCAACTAGCTGATTCCGTGAAATCTTTTCATAAACCTTGAAGGGGACTAGCTTTTTATGTAGAATCTTGTAGAAGTAAAGTGTCACCTTAAGGATGGAGAAAGAATAAAGGAGCTAAAAACCTTATGAGCAAAGTTTTCGTGTTTGATCACCCTTTAATTCAGCATAAACTAACGTACATTCGTGATAAAAAAACAGGAACAAAAGAATTTCGTGAGCTAGTTGATGAAGTAGCAGGCCTAATGGCGTTTGAAATTACTCGTGATCTTCCTTTGCAAGATGTAACAGTTGAAACCCCTGTTGGAACAGCGCATTCTAAAACAATCGCAGGTAAAAAGTTAGGACTTGTTCCGATCTTACGTGCCGGTCTTGGCATGACGGATGGAATTTTACGAATGATTCCAGCTGCAAAAGTGGGGCATGTTGGTTTGTACCGTGACCCTGAAACGTTACAGCCAGTTGAGTATTATATCAAGCTTCCTACTGATGTAGAAGAGCGTGAGTTTATTGTCATTGATCCAATGCTTGCTACCGGCGGTTCAGCTGTTGACGCAATCAATAGCTTGAAAAAGCGTGGCGCAAAAACAATTAAGTTAATGTGTCTTGTCGCTGCCCCGGAAGGAGTCGAAATTTTAAAAGAAGTGCATCCAGATGTTGATATTTATTTAGCGGCGCTTGATGAGAAATTAAATGAAAAAGGTTATATTGTTCCAGGACTAGGCGACGCAGGCGATCGTTTATTTGGAACGAAGTAGAGCATTTCCTGCTTAATGAGGACGGAACCAAATTGGTTTCGTCCTTGTTTTTTGTTTCATCCTTAAAGAGAGCGAAAGACCGAAATTAGAGGCAGAAAGACCAGAAAATAAACAAAAAAATCTCTTTACCATCCTCCAGTTTACACCTCCGCACCTCTCATCCCAAAAACATACATGATTTTTCAGTTCCTGTTCATACTATCTACATATGCGATTAGGGTGGGAGAGATGGATATGAAAAAAGGATTCGCTTGTTTGTTAGCAATGGCAATAGCGTGTAGTGTCAGTCTTGGTACGGTTTGTGCCATTACGTACCCTGAGATCCCAACCGTAGCAGAGGTGGATGAGGAAGATGAAAAAGTCATAGTCATTGTTACGGCAAATGGTGATGTCAGCCAAGCTGTAAAAGAAGTATCTGCGGCATTTCCTTCAAGTAAAGTCCGGAAAACATTCAAACGAGCGCTCAATGGGTTTTCGATCGAGTTGCTTGAAAGTGAAGTCCGGATGCTAAAAGATTTTCAGGAAGTTGAACGAGTCGATAAAGTAGTTGAATATAGAGCGAACTTAGATGGCAGTGTTCCATTTATCGGTGGGGATAGCGCAAGAGGATTGCTTGATCAAAATGGTGAGCGGGTAACGGGAAAAGGTGTGAAAGTAGCCGTTATTGATACGGGGATTGATTATAGCCATCCAGATTTAAAAAACAATTATAAAGGTGGCTATGACGTCGTTGATTATGATCATGACCCGATGGAAACGGTGGCCTCACAAGGTCCACCGACGTTACATGGGACACATGTAGCTGGGATTATTGCGGCGAATGGACAAGTAAAAGGAGTGGCACCTGAGGCAGATTTGTATGCGTATCGCGCGCTTGGTCCAGGAGGACAAGGAACGACGGAGCAAGTAATCGAGGCGATTGAAAAGGCAATCGAAGATGAAGTCGATGTCTTAAACTTATCACTAGGAAACACAGTGAACGGACCTGATTGGCCAACAAGCATTGCGCTTGATAAAGCGGTGGAGGTAGGAATTGTCGCGGTCACATCAAATGGAAATAGTGGACCGAATATGTGGACGGTCGGATCACCAGGAACATCAACAAAAGCAATTTCAGTTGGGGCATCGGCTCCCCCGATCAAAACGCCGTATATCACCATAGCAGGACTTGATCAAGAAGTAACTTTGTACCCGATCGGAGGTGCACTACCTTGGGCGCTCAAACGAGATTTTGAATTAGTAGAAGTTGGGAGTGGGTTAGAAAATGAATGGGAAGAAGTCGATGTAACAAACAAAATTGCGCTCGTTAAACGAGGGATGATCCCTTTTTCAGAAAAAGCGAAATTTGCTCTGGAACATGGCGCAAAAGCCGTATTAATTTACAACAATTTGCCGGGATCGTTTGTTGGAGCGGTTGAACTAGGCGTGAAACTTCCGGTCGTCAGCATTTCAAAAGAGGATGGCGAATGGCTGTTAGAACAAATCGAAAACGACAAAGATGCGCCTTACGCCAGGACGATTTACAGGAACGAAGAAGATTTTATCGCTCCATTTAGTTCAAGAGGACCGGTTACGCACACGTGGGAAGTAAAGCCGGATTTAGTTGCGCCAGGTGTATCCATTGATAGTACTGTTCCTAAAGGATACTTAGGGCTAAATGGAACGAGCATGTCAGCTCCTCATGTCGCTGGAGCAGCTGCATTGATTAAGCAAGCACATCCAGATTGGACACCTGAACAAGTTAAGGCGGCACTCATGAACACGGCGAAAAAATTAGTAAAAGAAGACGGAGAGCCCTATTATCCGTACGAGCAAGGGGCGGGCAGACTGCAAGTAGATAAAGCGCTAGAAGCGACAACACTCGCTTATCCTGGGGCGCTTACATTTGGAAAATATACAAAAGACGACCCGCGTGAGAAACGAACGGTCACATTTACGATTGAAAATCATGATGAGAAGACGCGGACCTATCATGTGAAACCACCATTTGAATTGCCAGATGGCTTACAATGGGATGTGCCTTTTTCTACCACGGTAGAGCCTGGCAAAAAAACAGAAGTCGACGTCCATTTGGATTTATTTCCGGCCGTTTTAGCCGAAGGGATCCATCACGGTGATGTTGTCATTGAAGGTGGCAAAGAGCCAATCGTAATTCCGTACGTCTTTTTTATTGAAGAACCAGATTATCCGAGAGCGATGGCTTTTAACTTTGGTCATGGTGATCGTCCTGGACAATATCGTTATGAACTGTATTTACCAGGTGGAGCGGAAGAATTGGTCGTTGCTTTATATGATCCAGATACCTTTCAATTTGTCCGATTCCTCGATGTCAAGCAAGATATTGGAAGAGGAATGGTCGAACAAGAATGGAAAGAGCTTGATTTGCCAGATGGAACGTATAAAGCACTAATTTATGCAAAAAAGGATGGAAAAGCAGACACGTTAGAATCAACAATTGTAATTGGAGCGCAAACGCTTGAAGATAAGTAAATAGAAAATGGGGTCAGCCCCATTTGTGGGAGGCTACTGAAAAAACAATTTTCACCTTTTTCAGTAGCTTTCATTTGTGGTGGTCTGACATTTCATGTGAGCTTTTTTGACAGATATGTGAACACGGGAAATGAAGTCAAAAATTAATGAGAAATCGCATTGACACAGGGTTTTCACTATTGTACGATTACTAAGGGTATAATGAGAAGGTTTACATATGTAACAATATGAAAGAGTTCCCGAAGTGAAATTCTTGACAACAAGGAGGCCTGTTCATGACGGATGGCAAACGTAGTCCGTGGCGTGCTATGGCTCTCGTTTCTATCATTTCATCGTATGTAGTAGGTGGAACTGTTGGTGGAGTGTTTCTTGGATTATGGTTAGGGAATCAATTTGGAGCCAAACCATTCTTTCTCATCACATGTCTATTGTTAGGACTTTCAACGGGGTTTTACGGTGTATACAAAGCTGTTGAACCATTTCTAGGAGACGGTAAAGAGTAATGATATCACTTGAAGGTAAGATGAAACGCTATATAGTTGTTGCAAGTATCTTAATCGTACTCTTTATGACAATGTACGTCCTAACTGAATTTAAACCTCAATTCCTCGGCCTTACTATTGGCCTCTCTTTTAGCTTGCTTAGTCTGTGGACAACCTTTAAAAAAGCAAAAGTTATTGGAGACGTTGCTTCTGGATTAAAGACGTATTCAACTTTTTCCTACACAATTGCCGCATTTGGTGTGTTAATTCGTATTGGCTTGGCGATATTATGTGTATGGCTAGCGCTTGAGTATCCAGAACGTTTGCATCTAATCTCAGTCATTACAGGGTTCGCCCTGATTTATGTCATAATTATGGCAGATATACTTATTGAATCTGGTAGAAAGAGGTGAAAATAAATGGATCATATATCTCCCATGAGGGAACTTGGTGGCTTATGGTTTAATATGTCAACGGTTTTAATGACAACTGTGACATGTCTAATTGTATTCTTCGTCTGTTTTTTCGGAACACGTAAGCTAGCCATGCGCCCGAGTGGTTTACAGAACTTCCTAGAGTGGATGATTGATTTCGTTCGTGGAATCATCAAAGCAAACATGGGCTGGAAAGTGGGCGGTCAGTTCATCGCACTCGCATTTACACTTTTGTTCTATGTCTTTGTGGCAAATATGCTAGGGATTCCTTTTGAAATTTATAATAAGGAAACTCATGAGGTTTGGTGGAAATCACCAACATCCGATCCTGCCCTAACCTTAACTATGGCAGCGCTCGTCATCATTATGACCCACTACTATGGCATAAAAATTAGAGGGTTTGGAGAGTACATTAAGGACTATGTCCGACCGGTACCGTTCCTATTGCCTTTTAAAATTATTGAAGAATTCGCCAATACGTTAACGCTTGGAATGCGTCTATTCGGTAACGTGTATGCGAAAGAAATTCTCATGGTACTATTAGTTGGGCTTGGCTCATCAGGACTAGTTGGTCTGTTTGGAGCATTCCTTCCAACGATCATCTGGCAAGCGTTTGGTATGTTTATCGGAACATTACAAGCATATATCTTTGCGATGCTTGCGATGGTCTACATGGCACATAAAGTTGAACATCATTAAACCATGCTCTAATTAGAGCGTTTAAAAATATCAAAAAAAAACTTATTATCCTTAAGGAGGACTTATTCTCATGGAAGCATTAGCAGTAGCAATTGTAGCAGGTTTAGCAGCAATCGGTGGTGCGATTGCAGTAGCAATCATCGTAAAAGCAACACTTGAAGGTGTAACACGTCAACCAGAACTAAAAGGTACTCTTCAAACACTTATGTTCATTGGTGTACCTCTTGCAGAGGCAGTTCCGATCATCGCGATCGTTATCTCTTTCCTATTACTATTTGGTTAATAGTGGTTCTCGCTTTTTTAAGCGAGCAATCTAACATAAAAATGGCGACAGTGTTCGGCAAAGGACCTTTCGCCATTCCTTATGTATCATCAACTTATTAGACATTTCATAACTGTTACTACAGTCATTTTAAGCACATAAATTTACTAAGTATTTAAGTTAAGTATTTTCACATCCAAGAAAGGAGTGAATCGGAATGGGTTTTGAAATTCCATGGGGATCAATTGGTTTTCAATTAGCTGCATTTCTTACACTACTCTTTTTCCTTAATAAGTTTGCACTTAAGCCTTTACTTGGTGTAATGGAAAAACGTGAGGAACTGGTTAATGGAAATATCGACTCAGCGGAAAAGAGCCGTAAAGATGCTGAGGAATTTATTGTACAACAACGTAAAGAGCTAGAAAAAGCAAGAGTTGAAGCACAAGAAATCATTCAACAAGCGAAGAAGCTAAGTGAGCAACAAGGTCAAGACATTTTAGTCCAAGCAAAAGAAAATGCTGAGCGTCTAAAAGACTCTGCTTTAGCTGAAATAACTCGTGAAAAAGAGCAAGCTGTTTCGGCTCTTCGCGAACAAGTAGCTAGTCTATCTGTTTTAATTGCTCAAAAAGTAATTGAAAAAGAATTAGATGAGAAAGAACAAGAAAAACTTGTGCAAGAGTATCTCAAAGAGGTAGGCGATAAGCTATGAGCAATCAAGCAGTAGCGAATCGTTATGCGTTTGCCCTTTTTCAGCTTGCGAACGAAAAGAAGCAACTAGATAAAGTGAACAATGAGTTGAAAACGATAAAGGAAGTCGTAGAGACGACACCTGAGCTCGTTTCTTACCTTGATCATCCAAAAGTAACAACGAAACAAAAGCAAGAATTTGTTCAAAAACAGTTTTCAGGCAGTGTAAGTGAGCTTAGCTTACATACACTTCTCTTATTAATTGAGAGAAAACGCACGGACATTCTTGTTCCTATGGTTAATAAATTCAAAGATTTAGCTTACGAGGCTCAAGATGTGGCAGAAGCGACCGTTTACTCGGTTAAGCCATTAACAGATGCTGAACAAGCAGAAATCGCGAAAGTATTTGCAAAAAAAGCAAAGAAATCAAAGCTTGAAGTGAAGAATATTGTCGACTCAGAGCTAATTGGTGGAATAAAAATCCGCATCGGAGATCGTATATATGACGGCACGCTAAAAGCGCAGCTTGATAGCATGAAGCGCAAGCTAGTTGCCGGAACACGCTAGTAGAAGATAGGGGTGAAAGTAATGAGCATCAAAGCAGATGAAATTAGCTCTCTAATTAAACAGCAGATTGAAAATTTTCAGTCTGATGTTCAAGTACAAGATATAGGTACAGTTATCCGTGTCGGTGACGGTATCGCGCTTGCTCATGGCCTTGAAAATGTAATGGCTGGTGAGTTACTTGAATTCTCTAACGGGGTAATGGGGATGGCTCAGAACCTTGAGGAGAATAACATCGGTATTATTATCTTAGGTCCATACACTGGAATCCGTGAAGGTGACGAGGTAAAACGTACTGGTCGTATTATGGAAGTTCCAGTTGGTGAAGAATTACTTGGCCGTGTTGTGAACTCTCTTGGACAACCTATTGACGGATTAGGTCCAATTGCGACTTCAAAATCACGTCCAATTGAAAACAAAGCACCAGGTGTTATGGATCGTAAATCGGTTCACGAGCCGCTTCAAACAGGAATCAAGTCAATTGACACAATGGTTCCAATTGGACGTGGACAACGTGAGTTAATTATCGGGGACCGTCAAACAGGGAAAACAGCGATTGCAATTGATACAATCTTGAACCAAAAAGATCAAGACATGATTTGTATTTACGTTGCGATTGGGCAAAAAGATACAACTGTAGCTGGAGTAGTGGAAACACTTCGCTCTCGTGGTGCTCTTGATTACACAATTGTTGTATCAGCAAGTGCATCTGACCCAGCACCGATGCTATTCTTAGCTCCATATGCAGGGGTAACAATGGGTGAGGAGTTCATGTATAACGGCAAGCATGTTCTAGTTATCTATGATGACTTAACAAAGCAAGCTTCGGCTTACCGTGAGCTTTCATTATTGCTACGTCGTCCTCCAGGTCGTGAGGCATTCCCAGGGGATGTATTCTACCTACACTCTCGTTTACTTGAACGTGCAGCAAAGTTAAGCGATGCAAAGGGTGGCGGTTCGATTACAGCTCTTCCTTTCATTGAAACACAAGCAGGTGACGTATCTGCGTATATCCCAACAAACGTAATCTCGATCACAGATGGACAAATCTTCTTACAATCTGATTTATTCTATTCTGGTGTTCGTCCAGCCGTTAACGCAGGTCTTTCTGTATCACGTGTTGGTGGTTCAGCGCAAATTAAAGCGATGAAAAAAGTTGCGGGTACATTGCGTCTAGACTTAGCGGCTTACCGTGAATTAGAAGCTTTCGCACAGTTTGGTTCAGACCTTGACCGTGCAACACAAGCAAAGTTAAATCGTGGACAACGTACTGTTGAAGTTCTGAAGCAAGATCTTCACAAACCACAACCGGTTGAGTATCAAGTAACGATTATCTATGCATTAACAAAAGGCTTCTTAGATGATATTCCTGTTGAAGATGTTCTTCGTTTTGAATCAGAGTTATTCACATACTTTGACCATAACAAGAAAGAGATTCTTGATCACATTCGCACAACGGGTGGTCTTCCTAATGAAGATGAGTTCAAAGCTGCGATCAGTGAGTTTAAAAAAGGATTTATCCCTAGTAACTAATGCAGGTTAACTCGTTTTAGTTTTGCGAAAAGGTGGTGAAAATAAATGGCTTCAATGCGAGATATAAAAGGACGAATTACTTCAACAAAGAAGACAAAGCAAATTACAAAAGCGATGCAAATGGTATCAGCTGCGAAACTGAACCGTGCGCAGGCAAATGCTCAAGCATTCCAACCTTATACGGAAAAAATCCGTGATGTTGTCGCTAGTATTGCATCGTCTTCAACGGAAGTCTCTCACCCGATGCTAGAAGAGCGTCCGGTAAAGAGAACTGGTTATGTCGTGATCACATCTGACCGTGGGTTAGCTGGAGGCTACAACGCTAGTTTAGTTCGTTCCCTTCTCAAAACGATTAATGAGCGTCACAAATCACCTGATGAGTATGGAATTGTTGTCATGGGTCGAATCGGACGTGACTTATTTAAAAAGCGGAATCTTCCAATCATTCAAGAAATCACTGGGCTTGATGATCAACCAGACTTCAATGATATTAAAAATCTTGCAAGAACAACGGTTGAGATGTTTGCCGATGGTGTGTTTGATGAACTATACGTTTGGTACAACCACTTCGTAAGTCCATTAACTCAGGAAGTAACGGAGTCAAAGCTCTTGCCGCTCACAAACATAGCGGAAGGTGCGAAAACGACGACGTATGAGTATGAACCGTCTGAACAAGCCATTTTAGAACGTTTATTGCCACAATATGCGGAAAGCCTTATCTTCGGCGCTTTGCTTGATGCAAAAGCGAGTGAGTTTGGTGCACGTATGACGGCAATGAGTTCTGCGACAGATAATGCAACTACTCTAATTGGTGATTTAACGTTAGTATACAACCGAGCACGTCAAGCAGCGATTACGCAAGAGATTACCGAAATCGTCGGCGGCGCTGCAGCTCTTGAATAGAGTGAAATATGCACGAGGGTCTGACCCCAAAAGCAAAATAAAGTGTATCTGAGATCTTCACAAGAGAACAACACTTTTGCATTTTCGCTTACAAGTCGGGGGCTGATCCTCCCTAAATAACAGTGCACCCTTTTACCTTACAAAAGCGAAAAGGGCTGCTTCAACAAAAAAGGACGAAGGTAAATCAACAATAACCCTTCAACCGTGATTAGAATGTGAATAGGAGGGACTAAAAATGAATAAAGGTCGCATTACTCAGGTAATGGGTCCGGTTGTCGATGTGAAATTCGATAGCGGGAATCTACCTCAAATCAACAATGCATTAATTGTTGAGCAAAAAGGCAGTGACAACAATGCTGTTGATGTCAACGTTACACTTGAAGTTGCTTTGCACCTTGGCGATAATTCAGTTCGTACAGTTGCAATGGATTCAACGGATGGTCTAGTTCGTGGGACTGCAGCAGTAGATACAGGCGCGCCAATTTCTGTACCTGTTGGTGAAGTTACATTAGGGCGTGTATTCAACGTTCTTGGTGAAACGATTGATTTAAATGATCCGATTCCAGCAGATGTGAAGCGTGATCCAATTCACCGCGAAGCACCTAAGTTTGAAGAGCTTTCTACTTCAACTGAAATTCTCGAAACAGGAATTAAAGTTGTTGACCTTCTTGCTCCATACGTAAAAGGTGGGAAGATCGGTCTATTTGGAGGTGCCGGTGTAGGTAAAACGGTATTAATCCAAGAATTAATTAACAACATTGCTCAAGAGCACGGTGGTATCTCAGTATTCGCTGGTGTCGGTGAGCGTACTCGTGAAGGAAATGACCTTTTCTTCGAAATGACAGATTCAGGTGTTATTAAAAAGACGGCTATGGTATTCGGTCAAATGAATGAGCCACCTGGAGCACGTATGCGTGTTGCTCTTTCTGGTTTGACAATGGCTGAGCATTTCCGTGATCGTGATGGACAGGATGTACTTCTATTCATCGATAACATTTTCCGTTTCACTCAAGCAGGTTCTGAAGTGTCTGCCCTACTCGGCCGTATGCCTTCTGCCGTTGGTTACCAACCGACACTTGCTACTGAAATGGGTCAATTACAAGAGCGTATTACATCAACAAAAGTTGGTTCGGTTACATCAATCCAAGCGATCTATGTACCAGCCGATGACTATACAGATCCAGCTCCAGCGACGACGTTTGCTCACTTAGATGCAACGACGAACCTTGAGCGTAAACTTTCTGAAATGGGTATTTACCCAGCTGTGGATCCACTTGCGTCAACGTCTCGTGCCCTTTCTCCTGAAATTGTTGGAGAAGAGCATTACCAAGTTGCTCGTCAAGTTCAATCTACGCTTCAAAAGTATAAAGAATTACAAGATATCATTGCGATTCTTGGTATGGACGAGTTATCTGAGGAAGATAAATTGATCGTTGGACGTGCGCGTCGTATCCAATTCTTCTTATCTCAAAACTTCCACGTTGCTGAGCAGTTTACAGGCCAAGAAGGGTCTTATGTACCAGTAAAAGAAACATTAAAAGGCTTCAAAGAAATTCTTTCAGGTAAGTATGATGACCTTCCTGAAGATGCATTCCGTCTAGTTGGTCGTATTGAAGAAGTGGTTGAAAAAGCAAAGCAAATGGCGTAAAAAATCGCTAAAGATAAAGCGAGAATCCCTCGCTTTATCAAATATTAAACCCCGGATTTGCTAGTAAGGAGGGTTTTCAGATGCCGACAGTTCAAGTAAGTGTTGTAACTCCTGATGGCAAGGTGTATGACGGAGCTGTGGATATGGTCGTTGTTCGCACGCTAGAAGGCGAACTTGGGATTTTACCAAACCACATTCCGTTGGTTGCTCCATTAACAGTTGGAGCAGTACGCTTAAATAAAGGCACCACTGTGGAAAAAGTTGCTGTGACTGGTGGATTTGTTGAAGTTCGTCCAGATCAGGTAACAATTTTAGCAGAGGCAGCTGAGTTGCCTTCAGATATTGATGTTGACCGTGCGCACGAAGCTGAACAACGTGCGAAAAAACGTATAGATTCAGCTAAATCAGATGAAATTGATTTTAAACGAGCTCAGCTTGCGTTGAAGCGAGCAACGAATCGTTTAGACGTGGCAGGTAAATAATTCATGCAAAATAAGGCGCCTTTTTAGGCGTCTTATTTTTTGTTTTGTTCATACTTCTGGTATGAAGACTGTAAAAAAATGTGTTCCTTGCTGCAAATGTGAATAAAAGATGAAAATCTTCTTATTTTGTTCATATTTTAAAAAGCTGGTCTAGGAGGGAAACGGCTCCACTTATTGCATATAATTGATAAAAAAAGGGGAGAACGTCCTTTTTTTATCAATTATAAATTAGGTCCGAACAACTAGAAACTGCCTATAGATTTTTTACTTTCAATCAGTTATGATGGAAAATGGGCTGATTTCTATTACAGTCTACATGATCGATCAAAAGTGAGGGAGTAATGAAAATGTTGGGTGGATTTGGACAACAGGCTGTCTTACATATTGTAGTCAATGTCTTTTTCATAGGCATTACATGGTGGGCATTACAATCTTTTCGATTTGATCTGTTTGTAAAGGAACCAAATGGTCCAAAGGCAAAAGTCTTACTGATAATCGTAACGATTGCTATTGCCCAGTTGGTTAGTCAGTTTTTTCTTGATTATTTTAATTCTACGCAAATGTTACGTTTTTTGTGGGAATAGGAGTATCAGGGAATGACTACAACTTCCATGTATGCTGAGACTTTTCCAGGAAAAAATGATACTAATAACGTTTTCTCTTGGGAAGAAGATCATATTTGGTTGTAGAGCGTTTTGTTGGAATTGGTTTAACGTTTTTAAAAAGAGGGTACCTCATGTTCAGAGAGTTATAAGTGATGTTCCGTTTAGTTGCCAATCTAAGTTTTTTCAAATCATTGGGAAAAAATGAAACTTTAGGACTATTCGTAACGTATTATGAACGTGCGTTTGTCTTGAATGAATAAACTTACAGGTTGGATTTCATACGACGGTTTAGAATCAATTGCTCACTTTACATATGACAAACCAAGGATGAAAGGCTAAATCAGTTCAATACTCGCTTATCCCAACACCTAAGATAAATAACTACATGTACCTACTAACAGGTGCTTGGAACGTATAGGTCTGCAATTGAATCTAATATAGTGATGGAACATGTAAAAGGATCAATGCTATGTTTAGGTTCAAAAAAGCAATAGGCAGGTCCTACAATAAAGCATGAATTCGATTGCAAAATCGAGTAAGCACGTAAGGTCGTTTCTCCTCTAATCCGTTTCTCATCCGATTTGCCAGAAACGGCTGGTCAGATAGATTGCTGATTGGGCGCGGGGACAACGTTGACAATAGGAACGCCTAGGGTTACGACTGAATATTGATGATAGAGAAGAGACTATAATTTAGACGCGGAGGGGAATACGTTGGAAAAAATTATTGTCCGGGGTGGCAATCAGCTACGCGGCACAGTGAAGGTAGAAGGCGCTAAAAACGCGGTTCTACCCGTAATTGCTGCATCAATTTTAGCAGGCCGCGGCACAAGCCACATATATGATGTGCCTAAATTGGCAGATGTATACACGATGAAAGAAGTTTTACGTAATTTAAATATTGATGTTGTATACGATGATGGAGTATTTCATGTAAATGCTGAGAAAACATTAAAGACAGAAGCGCCGTTTGAATATGTACGGAAGATGAGAGCGTCTTTTCTTGTCATGGGTCCACTTCTTGCTCGTGTAGGGAAAGCGAGAATTGCCTTGCCTGGTGGTTGTGCAATTGGCTCACGTCCGATTGACCAGCATTTAAAAGGATTTGAAGCAATGGGAGCCACGGTCGAGATCGGAAATGGATTTATTGAAGCACGTATTGATGGACGTTTGCAAGGTGCGAAAATTTATCTTGACTTCCCAAGTGTTGGTGCAACCGAAAACATTATGATGGCAGCTACAATGGCAAACGGAACAACAATCATTGAAAATGCTGCAGAAGAGCCAGAAATCGTTTGTGTTGCCAACTACTTGAATGCCATGGGTGCAAAGGTAAGAGGTGCCGGAACGGGCGAAATCAGAATCGAAGGCGTTGATGAACTAGTTGGTGCAGAGCACACGGTCATTCCTGATCGAATCGAAGCGGGTACGTTTATGGTGGCAGCTGCGATTACAAAAGGTAATGTGTTAGTTGAAGGCGCTGTGCCTGAGCATCTTCGTCCGCTTATTGCGAAAATGGGTGAAATGGGCGTTAAGATTATTGAAGAAGAGAACGGTTTGCGCGTAATCGGTCCAGACAAATTAAAGCCTGTTGATTTTAAAACGATGCCGCATCCTGGCTTCCCAACGGATATGCAAGCTCAGATGATGGCCCTACTCCTTCAAGCGCACGGAACAGGAGTCATTACGGAAACGGTATTTGAAAATCGCTTCATGCACGTAGAAGAATTTCGTCGGATGAATTCCAATATTAAAATTGAAGGACGCTCCGCTATTATTACAGGACCAAATAACCTTCAAGGTGCAGAAGTGTCTGCAACAGACTTACGAGCTGGCGCAGCGTTAATTTTAGCTGGACTCGTTGCCGAAGGCGTTACACGTGTGACAGAACTAAAGCACATTGACCGCGGCTACGTTGACCTAGCGGATAAACTACACCTGCTTGGAGCAGATGTAGAACGTGTAATGGAAGAGATCGAAGAAGAAATCGAAAATCTCGAAGCTCCAGCTCCACTACACTTAAAATCAAATTTAGTGTAACCAAAATGAGAGAAGTCCCTTGTAGGGGCTTTTTTTCGATTGGACCGATTGCAATGGTGCTATGAACGGAAATGTAGTGATGACAAAGACAGAAAAACGAGCGCAACTGCTCGGAAAATAAGCTCAAAAGCCGGATCAACTGCTCTAACGTAAGAGAAAAAGTTCTATCCCATGGCAAGCCCTCATATACTTTGATAGAGATAATGATAAATGGAGGACTGACATGAAACCACTTCTCATTGTAGCAACTATTCTATGCACAACGGTGCTTATTATTCCAACTATGCTTGTACTAATTGTTTCAGATCCTACAGAAAGTACTACAACGGTGACGAGAACGATTACGGTAGAAGAAACGCAGGAAAAGTGGTCTTATGAACCGGAAGAAGATGTAGCAGTTGCGATTTATAGGACGCAAGTGGAGGAAATTGAAGAAGTTCCACTTGAGCAATATGTGATGGGTGTAGTTGCTTCTGAAATGCATGCTAATTTTGAAATGGAGGCACTCAAGGCGCAGGCTTTGACAGCTCGCACGTATATGGTGAAAAATATATTGCAGCCACATGATGTTCAGCTCCCAGAAGGGGCAATGGTCACAGACACCGTGACGCATCAAGTATATAAAAATGAAGCTGAACTACGAGAACAATGGGGTGCAGATTTTGAAATGAACATGGCACGGATTCAAGAAGCTGTTTTAGCGACTCAAGGGCAAGTCTTAACGTTTGAAGGCGAGCCAATTGATGCGATGTTCTTCTCAACAAGCAATGGTTATACGGAAAACTCGGAAGACTATTGG
This sequence comes from Halalkalibacter lacteus, assembly GCF_036663595.1. Taxonomy (NCBI): domain Bacteria; kingdom Bacillati; phylum Bacillota; class Bacilli; order Caryophanales; family Bacillaceae; genus Halalkalibacter; species Halalkalibacter lacteus. Next base: position 2,103 of record NZ_JAWRVL010000005.1, on the reverse strand, counting down.
GGGGACGCGTATCCTTATTTACGAAGTGTCGAAAGCCCTTGGGATCAGTCATCTCCGAGGTTTAGTGGGGAAAAGGTCGTATCGCTATCTGAATTTCAAGAAAAGCTTGGCGTGACGATGCCAGAAGATGGCTCAGTCGGATCGATTGTGGAACGAACAGACGGTGGTCGTGTCGCAAAAGTCGTCATAAATGGAACCGAATTAACTGGTCGCGATGTAAGGGACAAATTAGCATTAGATTCATCTGACTTTCAATGGCAACGACAAGGCGACCAAATATCGATCCAGACAAAAGGTTGGGGACATGGCGTAGGAATGAGTCAATTCGGTGCTGATGGAATGGCGAAAGAAGGAAAAGACTATAAAGCAATTGTGAATCACTATTATCAAGGAATCGAAATTCAAGGTCTTGATCCGTATGTAGCAGATATGATGGCAAAAGCAGAGTAACGCAAGAGCTCTAGGGAAGTGTGATCTTCTCGAGAGCTTATTTGCTATGTGCCGAATAAATGTCTTTATTAAAGCTGAAAATCGCTGATATCGCCAAACTTTTGCTCATAAAAGTTGGTTCGCTGTTAAAATCGAAATTTCGCTGATAAAATTTGAATATCGCTGTTAAATTTGGAAAGTCGCTGATAAAAATCGAAATTCGCTGATAAAATTTGAAATTCGCAAATAAAAAATGAGAACAAGTTCTATTCAATACAGTGTCCTCACGAGTCTAACCACACATAACGCCCCCACAATTTCAGTCATGAAAAAGCCAGTCCAGAAAAAGAAAATGACCCCTCATGCATAATAAAACCACCTTTGTCGAAAACTAATTTCAAAAAAGTTTTTTAATGATGTATACATTTCTAGCAATCTGATCAGAATGATTGCTGAGGTGATGGAAAATGAGAGAAGAAGAAAACAATCGCTCTTCTAAATCTGAATTAAAAGTTAAAAGTTTATTACGTAAGCGTTGGGTGTTGCCTGCAGTTTACTTAGTTGCAGCAGCTGGTGTGTTGAGTGCCGTGTTTGTTATGCAAGATGGAGATGAAACAGCTGCACCGCAAGAAGGTGTGGAAGTAACAGATTCAGGACAAATGGGAAATATGTATCCGTATGGTGAAGATGCTGTTGAAGTAACTGCTTCATCAGAAGTTGTAAAAATGCCTGTAGTAAATGAGGAAGAAGTAACCGTTGTTGGCTATTTCTACGATGTGAATGGTTCACCTGAGGAACAGCAAGAAGCTCTCGTATACTACAATAATACGTATTTCCCGAATAAAGGTATGGACTTTGCTCATGTAGATGGCGAAAGCTTTGAAGCTACTGCTGCTCTTAGTGGTACTGTTGTCAAATCAGAAAAAGATTCATTACTTGGCTATGTCGTTGAAATTTCACATGAAGCTGGTGTTGTCACACACTATCACAGCTTAGAATCTGTTGAAGTAGAAGAAGGAGATACAGTCGAACAAGGTGATATCCTTGGACGGGCTGGACGGAATAGCTACAATTCTGACGCCGGCATTCATATCCATTTTGAAATTCGTCAAGATGGTATGGCTGTAAATCCAAACGATGTGTTCCAACAACCAATTGATACTGTAAAAGACATCGCGGATGATAAAGCAAAAGAAGAAGAAGTAAAAGAAGAAGAAGTAAAAGAAGAAGAAAAAGAAAAAGAAGAAAAGCCAGCTGACGATGAAAAAGAAGGTCAAGAAGATGGAGTGACAGATGATGAAGAAGTCACTCCAGATGAAGAAAATGACGAAGAAGAAGACTTAGACGGACTAAGTGAGTTAGGTTAATACTATCCTTATCAAGCTGATTCAAGATAGACTCGAGGCCCATAACAGGACAAGAGTACTATCACTTGAATCAGCTTCTTTTATGTTAGAGAGGTTGTTCCAAAAGGGCGTATTTCCCTTTTGGAACAACCTCGAAGCAATGAGCGGAGCCGTTGCAATCTCTTAAGTCCACTATGAGTGGGCTTCTCAAAGTGGACGAGCAACGAGAGAAGCCATTGCCACTTCAAAGGCCAAAAGGGCGTATTTCCCTTTTGGAACAACCTCGAAGCAATGAGCGGAGCCGTTGCAATCTCTTAAGTCCACTATG
>NZ_JAWRVL010000004.1:0-217402 GCF_036663595.1 Halalkalibacter lacteus | reverse complement strand
CCGTGATCCGGTTCAGGGACAGTGTCAGGTGGGCAGTTTGACTGGGGCGGTCGCCTCCTAAACAGTAACGGAGGCGCCCAAAGGTTCCCTCAGAATGGTTGGAAATCATTCGAAGAGTGCAAAGGCATAAGGGAGCTTGACTGCGAGACCTACAAGTCGAGCAGGGACGAAAGTCGGGCTTAGTGATCCGGTGGTTCCGCATGGAAGGGCCATCGCTCAACGGATAAAAGCTACCCTGGGGATAACAGGCTTATCTCCCCCAAGAGTCCACATCGACGGGGAGGTTTGGCACCTCGATGTCGGCTCATCGCATCCTGGGGCTGAAGTAGGTCCCAAGGGTTGGGCTGTTCGCCCATTAAAGCGGTACGCGAGCTGGGTTCAGAACGTCGTGAGACAGTTCGGTCCCTATCCGTCGCGGGCGCAGGAAATTTGAGAGGAGCTGTCCTTAGTACGAGAGGACCGGGATGGACACACCGCTGGTGTACCAGTTGTTCCGCCAGGAGCATAGCTGGGTAGCTACGTGTGGACGGGATAAGTGCTGAAAGCATCTAAGCATGAAGCCCCCCTCAAGATGAGATTTCCCATGGAGTTAATCCAGTAAGACCCCTTAGAGATGATGAGGTTGATAGGTCTGGTGTGGAAGCGTGGCGACACGTGGAGCTGACAGATACTAATCGGTCGAGGACTTATCCAATATATAATTCTTGATGTTTCTATTACGCATTATCTAGTTTTGAAGGAATCACTTCTTTCAAGGTATTTTTGAAAAATACCATTATAGTTTGGTGGCGATAGCAAAGAGGTCACACCCGTTCCCATGCCGAACACGGTCGTTAAGCTCTTTTGCGCCGATGGTAGTTGGGGGCTTCCCCCTGTGAGAGTAGGACGTTGCCAGGCACCTAAAAGCATTCCAATGAGGAATGCTTTTTTCTATGTATGAAATGAGGAAGGGAGCAAAAGAGCTTTTATTCTCAAATATTAAGTTCTGCAATGTTTGGAGTATTAGGTTAACCTTTAGGGTTAACAGTAGCTTTTTTTACACAGGTGAATCTTTTGAATGACAACATGGTTGACATAAGGCCCAGTCTCACAACTCGTTCTCACTAACTGGTTAAAATTTCAACACCCTATTAAAACTGAAAACCTATTCTATTAAACATCATGTGATATAGTTAAGAGAGAAAAAAGTCGAATGAGGTATAGCCTAGTGAATAAATATGTAAATATACCGACTCGGTGGAAAATAACAGGATTATCCTTTGGAATTGTTGCATTTACTTTATTAATTGTAGGCATTATTTTGATAGGTTACCTTTTAAATGTAAAAGAAGACCAGTTATCACAACGTGCAATGATCACGGGACAACTTGTAGCGCAAAATCCAATCGTACAGCAAAATATAGAGTCCGAGCACGCATCTGAAAGACTGCAACCGGTTGTAGAGAGAATAAGAGTGATAAACGATCATGATTATATTGTCATTCTAAATATGGATCGAATCCGTTTGACACACCCGATCCAAGAGCGCATGAATACGCAGTTTGATGGGGGTGATGAGGGGCCTGCTTTTACAGAGCATATTTATGTTTCAAAGGCGCAAGTAGCTGATGATATAACTTCAGTAAGAGCGTTTGTTCCAATTAAGAAACCTGATCAAGCACAAGAACAAATTGGAGTCGTGGTCGTCGGAAATGTTTTACCGACCGTAAAAGATATTTTATATGAATTTCGTCATACAATATTTGTAATCGCTCTCATTACAACACTTTTTGGAGTATGGGGTGCTTGGCTGTTAGCTAATCATATTAGAAAGCAAACATTTGAGATGGAGCCTGAAGAGTTAGCACGTGTATTAGTTGAAAGGACAGCTACCTTTAATGCGATTCATGAGGGTGTCATTGCAATTGATGATCAAGAGAGGATTACTGTTATAAATAGCGCTGCACTAAACATGCTAAGCTTAAATGAAAATGAGAAAATAATAGGTGCGAAAATACAAGAGGTAATACCTGATACTAAGCTGCCAGAAATTTTAGAACTAGGAAAACCGCTTTATCAACGTGACTTATATGTTCAAAACAGAGCCATTTTAAGTAATCGAATTCCGATCACAGTGGGAGATAAAACAGTTGGTGCAGTGGCCATTTTCCAAGACAGGACAGAGGTAAATCGTTTAGCGCAGGAATTAACGGGAGTACAAGCCTTTGTGGAAGCATTACGCGTTAAAAGTCATGAATATTCAAATAAACTTCATACGATAGCTGGATTAATTCAGTTAGAAGAAGGGCAAAAGGCACTTGAATATATCTTCGATTTGACAGAAGAACAAACTAGTTTATCGCAAATGCTTATGCAGCAAATTCATGATGATAATATAGCAGGGTTACTACTAGGAAAAGTAAGTAGAGGAAAAGAATTAGGGATTACATTAAAGATAAATAAGAATAGTGAATTTACTGATTTCCCAGAAGGTATTACAAATCATGATTTAGTCGTTATTATAGGAAACTTAGTTGATAACAGCTTTGATGCTTTAGCTGACTTTTCCGAAGTAACAAAGGAAGTCCATTTGCTGTTAAAGGAAGAGGAACAACAGTTACTCATTAGAGTATCGGATAATGGCAGTGGGATTCCTAGTGAAATTATAGAAAGTGTGTTCTCAAGAGGTTTTTCAACGAAGAAAAAGGAAGGAAGAGGAATCGGCCTATTTTTAATTCATTCGATTGTATCACGGGTCGATGGTCAGATTGACATTAATAGCGGTGTGGAAAAAGGGACAGAGTTTATCATTACATTGCCAATGATGAGAGGGGTTGAGGAGACAAATGAGTAAAAAACAGAATGAGTCTATTCACGTTTTACTTGTTGAAGATGATCCAATGGTTCAACAAGTGAACCGGATGTTTATTGAGAAAATAGACGGGGTCATAGTTGTTGGTGTTGCTTCCACAGGATTAGAGGGGAAAAAGCAAATTGAACTTCTTAACCCAGACATTGTGTTATTGGATATTTTTATGCCTGGGCAAGATGGGCTCTCCTTAATTCAAGATTTGCGGCAAGAGAAAGTAGATGTCGATATCATTGCTGTTACAGCAGCAAATGATACAAAGACGGTTAAAGCATTGTTACGTTATGGAGTCATTGATTATATTGTAAAACCTTTTACATTTGAACGTTTAAAGCAAGCTTTCAAGCAATATATAGATGTTCAAAGTCAACTAAATCAAGACGTGCCGATGACTCAGGATAAATTAGATGAAGTCTTGTCAACACAAAAAAAAGACGAGCTAAAGTCATCAGCAGATTTACCAAAAGGGTTACATGAACAGACGCTAAATCAAATCTATAACTATCTAAGCAAAATGAAAGACTCTAAGTCAGCAGAAGAAATAGGTAGCAATGTGGGGCTGGCGAGAGTGACGGCAAGAAGGTATTTGAATTATTTAGAATCGATTGGAAAAGTAGAAATGGAATTAACATACGGCGCCATTGGTCGACCAATTCAAATGTACCGGTTGAAGGGTGAAGGGCGATGAAAGGATTTTTGGTGATAATGTCGTTTTTATGTATTGGGATTATTACGGCCTTTCACATTGGATTTGGTGTATATGTTAATAATAAGCCAACTGCAGTTGATAAAGAACTAGAAGGATTAAATGAAAAGTATGTGTTGAAATTCAGCCACGTGGTCGCTGAGAATACACCAAAAGGGATAGCTGCAGCAAAGTTTGCTCAATTAGTAAGCGAGAAAACAGATGGTTGGGTCGAAGTGCAAGTATTTCCAAATGGAATGTTGTATGAAGCACAAGAAGAATTTGACGCTTTAATGAAAAATGATGTTCATTTGATTGCTCCCGCCTTTTCTGAGATTACCATTCATGATCAAAAATGGAAGGTAATGGACTTGCCATTATTTTTTAATAATGAAGAGATGGTAAAAGACGTATTTGAAGGTAAGATAGGAGAACTATTATTTGAAAGTATTGAAAAAAAGGGCTATAAAGGAATTGCCTACTGGGATAATAGCTTTAAGCAAATGACGAACAATAGTAGACCTATTATAGAACCAGCTGATGTAGAGGGTTTGTCTTTTCGAGTGATGCCAAGTGACGTGTTAATCGATACGTATCGTACATTAGGAGCACGTCCTCGCATTTATCCTTTTAATGAAGTGTATGAAGTCCTAAGTGATAAACGAGTCGACGGGACGGAAAATACACTCTCCAACATTTTTTCAAAAGGATTTTATCAAAAGCAAAAGTATATGACCGTAAGTAATCATAATTATTTAGGTTATGCGGTTCTGATGAATCAGGAGTATTGGAGCGCCTTACCTGTTGAACATCAAAAGAATATAATCGAAGCGATGGATGAAGTGACAGAATGGTTGCGGATCTACGCCAAGACTCACAACAAAGAAATGTTAGAGCGAGTTGCTGCGAGCGGTTTAACTAAAGTTTATTATTTAACCGAAGAAGAAAAGGTTATATGGAGAGAAAAATTAGAACCAGTTTATCGAAAACATTCTCATGCCATAGGTCAAGAGATTATGAATGAGGTTTATAGAAATCTAGATCAAAAGGAGTAAAAGTCTTTATAAGATTTTTGCTCTTTTTGCATTGGTGGTGTGGGAAAACACCTTTTACAACCGCATTGCTGAGATTCTTATTCTTAGTTCCGAGACCAAAAAGACCAAAAAGAATATTAAGTTCAAATCCAGACAAGGGTGTGAAAGCGCTTTATAATTTGAATAGTTAGAAAAAAGTTATATATAAGGGGGAACAAGCAATGAAAAAAATTTTAAAGCATTCAATGCTAACAGCGGTTGCAAGTTTAGGATTAGTGTTTGCTACGGCATGTGGAGGTAGTGAATCAAGTACACCAGCAGATAACGGTGACGCTGATTCAGGTGGTGATGCAGGTGAAACTGTTGAATACCAGGATGCACCGTCAACTGTTGTCATAGGTACAGCATCACAAGGTGGAGTGTACTATATTTATGGAGGCGGACTTGGTCAACTTCTAGAAAGCAAGCTTGGCGTTACCGCTAACGTTGAGGTAACAGGTGGACCAGTTGATAACATTCGTTTAATTCAAGCTGGAAATCAAGATCTTGGGATGATTACAACGGGACCAGGATACGAAGCAATTAATGGTGTTGGGTCAGAATTTGAGGGAAGTCCGCATGAGGATATTCGCGTCGTATTCCCAATGTATTATACACCGTTTCACTGGTGGGCTTTAGAATCAAGTGGTGTTGCATCTCTTGATGATATTGCAGAACAAGGAATTAGTCGTACAGGTGTAGGTCCTATGGGGGGGACTTCTGGTACGTACTTACCACAAATTCATGAGCTTCTTGGATTAGATGCGACACCTGTTTATGCGGGTGCTGGTGATATGGCGAGTCAACAACAAGATGGCCAGCTTGACGTCATTGGTTTTGCTGCAGGTCTTCCAATTCCAGCTGTACAAGAGGTAGCTGCATTACGTAATATCAACTTATTTGGTATCGACGGAGAGCAACGTGATCAAGTTATTGAGAATTTTCCATTCTTCACACCTTACACAATTGAAGCAGGAACATATGAAAATATTGACCATGATGACATTGAGACAATCGCTCAGTTCAACTTTGGTATCGTTCATAAAACAATGAACATTGACTTTGTTTATGACCTAGTAAAAGCATATCACGAAAATAACGATCTTTTAGTAACAACACATTCATCAGCTAAAGAAGCAGTTCCAGAAACAATTTTACTTAACGAAACTGTACCATTACATCCTGGTGCGATTAAATACTACGAAGAAATCGGAATTGATTTACCAGAATTAGTTTATCCAGCTGAGTATCAAAACTAATAATCTAGTGTTCACTCTTCGTTCATAGGAGAGTGAACATTTTAACCAAAATGATATTCAAAAAAGTATCAAAAAGAATCCGTTATCTTTTTGAATACCATTTTAAAAACTCTCTTTTCATTAAGAGAGGAGTTCTATTAATAGGTAGAAATTCAAATGGGGAGGTTATTCCTTTGAGCAAAGACAAAAACAACAATCAACTTGAAAAAGAAGAAGTTCAATCAATTGTCAGCGATGATAAAGCAAAAGAGCTTGAAGAAGCGGTTGAAGGTTCAAATATAAGGGTATTATCTGGATGGCTGAAATATACGTTCATGTCAATTGCCGTATTTGGGGCATTATTTCATCTATATATCTTAAATTTTCATCCAATCGACCCAATGATTTTTAGAAGTATTCACTTAGCTTTTGGGGCAGTATTAGGGTTCATTCTATTTAAAGGCTGGAAAGCAACCTCGAACAAAGTTACGATTTTTGACTGGCTACTAATTGCGTCGATCCTTTATGTGACGTTTTATATTTATACGAACCTGAATGCGGTATTAAGTCGTTTTGGTACGGTGCCGCAAACGCATGATACGATCGTTGCTATACTAGGGTTCATCGTGGTATTGGAGTTAACTCGTCGTACAAGCGGATGGACACTCCCAATACTCGCTGGTGTTTTCTCTTTATATGCATTTGTCGGTCCTTATTTACCTGGTATTTTAAATCATCGTGGCTACAGCTTCGATCGTTTTGTCACATATATTTATAAGGATAATGGAATATTCGGTGTTACGTTAGACGTTTCTTCGAAATATATTTTACTCTTCATAGTCTTCGGTGCATTTTTACAAATGTCTGGTGTCGGTCGTTACTTTATCGACTTTGCTTTCTCCCTAGCAGGGGGGATGCGAGGGGGACCAGCGAAAGTATCCGTTATCTCGAGTGGATTAATGGGGATGATGAACGGGACGTCAGCAGGTAATGCGGTTGCAACAGGTTCCCTTACGATTCCGTTAATGAAACGTGTTGGTTATAAAGGCCAATTTGCTGCAGCGACCGAAGCAACGGCATCTGCTGGTGGTCAAATTATGATTCCAATTATGGGTGCCGGTGCCTTTATTATGGCTGAGGTTACGGGAATCAAATATTCAGAGATTATTATTGCAGCAACAATTCCTGCATTGCTTTACTTCTTATCTGTTTACTTTATGGTCGATTTTCAAGCGATTAAAAACAATATGAGAGGCTTAAAGCGTAGTGAATTACCACCTTTAAAAGGGATTATGAAGCAAGCGTACTTGTTCATTCCGATTATCATCTTAATTGGAGCATTATTAATGGGATTCTCTGTTATTCGTTCTGGTACAGTAGCGATCCTTGCTTGTTTAGTTGTAAGTTGGATTCATCCAAGTACTCGTATGGGATTGAAAAAAGTATTACAAGCGCTTGAACTCGGTATGAAAAATACGATTCAGTTACTTGCCGTTTGTGCGTGTGCTGGTATTATCGTAGGGGTTATTGCATTAACAGGAGTAGGACAACGCTTCAGCTCAATGTTACTAGGCCTTGCTGATAACAACATGCTTCTTGCTTTATTCTTTGCAATGTTAATCTCCATTATCTTAGGTATGGGAATGCCGACAACAGCTGCGTATGCAGTTGCTGCTTCTGTTGTGGCACCGGGTCTTATTCAAATGGGACTTGAGCCATTATCTGCTCATATGTTTGTCTTCTATTATGCAGTCATGTCGGCGATTACGCCACCAGTTGCACTAGCAGCTTATGCAGCAGCAGGGGTAGCAGGTACCGATCCATTTAAAACCGGCGTCACCGCGTTTCAGTTAGGGATTGCTGCGTTTATCGTACCGTTCATGTTTATCTATAGTCCTGAAATCATGATGATCGGTTCAGCCGGAAGTATCATTCTAGCAGTGATCACAGCATCGGTTGGAATTTACTTCTTAGCAGCAATGGTTCAAGGATGGTTTGCAGGTGCTAGCACAAACTGGATCGTTCGAGTGCTGTTGTTAGTTGCATCACTAACCTTGATCAATTCAAACGTCTATATGGATTTTGTTGCTATTGGTATAGCTATCATTGCGGTCGTGATTCAAAGAGCTAAAAGAGGGACGGATTCTAGTTGGCAAATAGATAAGGCGCTATAAAATAGTCAGGACCTCAGCCCGGCTTTGTCGTGCTGAGATTTTTTTATGAACCAAGCAGAAGAGAGTTGATAAAATCAACAATCTTCAGAGCCGAGGGTAGTTAGAGGCTTCCCTCTGAGTCGAATAAAAGTTGACAAATAACTTATATAGTTCCAAAGGCAAACATCAGTAGGATTTAGGCAAATAAAAAAATTTAAACGTAAGCATCTTAAATGTAGTTACCATTTTACTGAATGATAAGCCAACTTTTGGTGAACCTAACAGTAAATTACTGAGTAGGGTAGGTGCAGCCGAATGCCTTCTATTGTCTCCATTAGTACGTATAATCCCCCTCATACGTTGGATCAAAATACAACAACTGAATTTGCTAGAGAGTTGTTTAGTGACAGCTTTGACGATATTGAACGTTTATTAAAAGTGTTTGCAAATGGTCAGATTGATGAACGGCAATTTGCCGTCCCTTTGAATTGGTTTCAAACAAATCATTCTTTGCAGGAAAAAAATGATCTATATATTGAACTAGCTACGACATTTTGTACAAGCGTCATTAAGCAATGTCTAACGAATTCAGTATTTGTTAAGGACGGGGTTGATGTTGAAGACATTAATGCGATCATACTGGTCTCGAGTTCAGGAATGTCTACGCCAAGCTTAGACGCTCGTATTATGAATAGACTTTCTTTTTCTGCCCATACAAAAAGAATCCCACTATGGGGGCTCGGGTGTGCGGGGGGAGCAGCAGGGGTTAGTCGGGCTTATGAGTATTGCAGAGCATTTCCGAGAGAAAGTGTATTAGTAGTATGTGTGGAATTATGTAGCTTGACGTTTCAAAGGAATGATCGCTCTAAAAGCAATCTTGTCGGCACATCTTTATTCGCAGATGGAGTAGCATGTGCACTTGTCGTTGGAGAGGAATCGCATCTTGTGAAACAATCAAAAAAAGCTTTACGACCACATATTGTTGCAACTCAGTCTACCTTAATGCCAGATTCTGAAGATGTCATGGGATGGGATGTAAAAGATTCAGGGTTGCATGTTGTCTTCTCAAGAGATATACCGGCGATCATTAAAGAATGGTTAGGACCAAATGTAGAAACTTTTCTGACGGACAACAAGATAGAAATGAATCAATTATCTTCGTTTATAGCGCACCCAGGTGGGAAGAAAGTGTTAGAGGCCTACATAGAGGCGCTGGAATTAGATGAAGAAATGACGAATGTATCGAAGGAAATTCTCAAGCTGCACGGAAATATGTCCTCACCGACCGTTTTGTATGTTCTTGAACAATTTATGATACAAGAACACGTACAGGGAGAATACGGTTTAATGGCAGCACTTGGTCCAGGTTTTTGCTCGGAATTAGTCTTATTACAATGGAAGGGGATGCACTAATGTTCGCCATTTACTTATTTATTGTTCTTGTTATTACACAAAGAATTGTTGAAGTGATCATAGCTAATCGTAATGCTAGGTGGATAAAGAGTCAGGGTGGTTATGAGGCAGGAAAGGATCATTATAAGTACATCGTTGCTTTGCATGCTCTTTTTTTTATTTCATTATTAATAGAAGTTACCGTTATAGACAGTCATTTTGTCTTTTGGGCAGTCGCACCTTTATGTATGTTTCTTCTTGCGCAGATTGGTCGGGTTTGGACTTTGTCTGCATTAGGTAGATTTTGGAACACGAGAATCATGATACTACCTGGTGCAAAAGTGGCTGCAAAAGGTCCGTATCGTTACCTTCGTCATCCAAACTATGTCATTGTAGTGACTGAATTGGCTTGTCTCCCTTTGATTTTTCAAGCTTATTGGACTGCTATCCTTTTTACAATGATGAATGGTCTCGTTCTATCTATACGTATAAAGGTTGAGGAAAAAGCACTTGAAAATGCGACCAACTACAAAGATGTCTTTAAAAAGCGTAGAAGGTTTGTTCCTACATATGAGGAATAATACAAATGTATTGATAAGTTTTCACAGAAAATACTTGATCAAGAATAACGAGGGAGGCTATCATTACTGACATAAGAGTTGAATATCGGAGGGAAGCAATTTGGCGAAAAAAAGGAAAGAGCGATTTGAAGTACAAGAGTCTGAAACAATTGAAGATTGTTTAGATCGAATGAAGGCAGAAGGGTATCAACCTATTAGACGAATGGAAAAACCAATCTTTAAGGAAGAACCTATGAATTCGACAAAAGAATATGTTCCGATCAGGCAACAGATAATATTTGAAGGAATTCTAATAGAAAGCGAACGATAAAAGTCTGACATTTTAAAACGTTCGACATTTTGTTGACAGCTACTAGTGTTGCTTGTAAGATATACCTATAAGAATGAACAAAAAACGAAATACGACCTCATATAATCTGGAGATATGGTCCATAAGTTTCTACCCGATTGCCTTAAATAGTCGGACTATGAGGGAAAGTGGTAGATACAGAGATTGCGTTTTCTGTATCCGTATGAAAGCGCAGAAGTGGCTTCCTTTCTCTCAAGATTGAGTAGATGAAGAAAGTGTTCTGCGTTTTTTTTATGTGAAAATGAGCAATATATATATATATCAATGAATAATGGAGGAGAGCGACAATGAATCCTGAAATTGGTGTAATCATGGGAAGTACGTCTGATTGGGAAACGATGAAAGCTGCATGTGATGTATTAGATGAGTTAGAAATACCGTACGAAAAGAAAGTAGTTTCTGCCCATCGTACTCCGGATTTGATGTTTCAATATGCTGAAGAGGCAAGAAAAAGAGGGTTGAAAGTTATTATTGCAGGCGCAGGTGGTGCAGCGCATTTACCTGGAATGGTTGCAGCAAAGACAACATTGCCTGTTATTGGTGTCCCTGTTCAATCAAAAGCGCTACAAGGTTTAGATTCGCTCTTGTCCATTGTTCAAATGCCTGGAGGAGTTCCTGTTGCAACGGTTGCGATTGGGAAGGCCGGTGCCACTAATGCTGGTTTGCTTGCGGCGCAAATCCTTGGGGCGTTTCAAGCAGATATTGCTGATCGATTAAACACAAGGAGAGAAAAGACAAAGCGTACTGTTATAGAAAGTAGTGATGAACTATGAGTCGGGTTGTTAAGCCGGGAGCAACGATAGGCATAATCGGTGGTGGGCAACTAGGACGAATGATGGCAATTTCAGCAAAGCAAATGGGATACCGCATTGCTGTACTTGAGCCAACAGAAGATTCTCCATGTGGACAAGTTGCAGACATTGTTATTGAAGCAGCTTATGATGATATTGAAGGTGCGAAAAGACTAGCTGAGGTTTCAGATGTCATCACATATGAATTTGAAAACATAGATAAACAAACAGCCAAGTGGCTTACTGAACAGGCTGATTTTCCACAAGGGGCGAAGGTATTAGGAATTACCCAACACCGTTTAAAGGAAAAAGAAGCGATTCAATCACTTGGGGTTCCGCTTGCTCCCTTTCATGCCATTCGCTCAATAAATGATATCGATAAGGCAGCCGATAAATTAGATTTTCCAGCGGTGTTAAAAACGTGCCGAGGCGGATATGACGGGAAAGGCCAAAAAGTTGTTCATGATGTAGAGCAACTTAAGCAAGGGGCTTCCGATTTACTTGAAAGTGGGGAATGTGTGCTTGAGGCTTGGATTCCTTTTTCATTAGAGCTATCGGTCATTGTCACACGATCTAGAAATGGTGAAACATCCGTTTTCCCTGTATCAGAAAATGAACATCGAGAGAATATTTTGTTCCGTTCGCATGTACCAGCAAGAATTGAAGAAGCTGTCTGTGAACAGGCTAAAGAGCTAGCACTTCAGATTGTGACCGGATTAGATGTAGTTGGGACACTGGCTGTCGAGCTTTTTATGCTTGAAGATGGCAGATTATATGTCAATGAACTCGCACCGCGACCACATAATTCAGGTCATTATACAATTGAGGCTTGTGAAACATCACAGTTTGAACAACATATAAGAGCGGTGTGCGGATTGCCACTTGGGAAAACGACATTATGGTCTCCTGTTGTGATGGAGAACATCCTTGGCGAAGAATTAACTCATGTACTTGAGGAAACCAAGAATTTAGGTAATGTGAAACTTCACCTTTATGGAAAAAAAGAGGCGAAAATGAAGCGAAAGATGGGCCATTTGACTGCAACAGCTCTTACAGTTGAAGAGGCTTGTGAGAAGCTAACACGTTTGCAACAGACGAATGTGCTAAAATAAAGAAGTTATCCAAAAAGGCAAGTTTTTCCTTATAAACATAGAAAAAATACTTATCGTTAGATAAAAGTCGGAGGCTGGTTTTAGATGATCGAACGTTATACTCGCCCTGAAATGGGAGCTATTTGGACAGAGGAAAATAGATTTCAAGCATGGTTGGAAGTAGAAATCGTCGCTTGTGAAGCTTGGGCAGAACTTGGGGACATTCCAAAAGAAGATGTTGAAAAAATTCGTGAAAATGCAAGCTTTGATATTAACCGAATTAATGAAATTGAACTAGAAACGCGTCATGATGTCGTTGCATTTACACGTGCGGTATCAGAGACTTTAGGAGAAGAAAGAAAGTGGGTTCATTACGGTCTTACCTCAACGGATGTAGTGGATACAGCTTTATCTTATATTTTAAAGCAAGCAAATGAAATTTTACTTGCGGACATTGAACGCTTTATTGACATTCTAAAAGAGAAAGCCGTGGAATATAAGTACACCGTTATGATGGGACGTACTCACGGTGTGCATGCTGAACCGACTACATTTGGATTGAAGTTAGCACTTTGGTATGAGGAAATGAAACGTAATTTAGAGCGTTTCAAACAAGCCGCTGAAGGAGTTCGCGTTGGAAAGCTTTCAGGTGCAGTTGGCACATTTGCAAATATTGATCCATCAATTGAGAAATTTGTATGCGAAAAGTTAGGACTTGAAGCAGCACCAATTTCAACACAAACGTTGCAACGTGACCGTCATGCTGATTATTTAGCGGCGCTTGCACTTGTTGCCACTTCAATCGAGAAGTTTGCTGTTGAAGTTCGTGGTTTACAAAAGAGTGAAACGAGAGAAGTAGAAGAGTTCTTTGCCAAAGGTCAAAAAGGCTCATCTGCAATGCCTCATAAACGTAATCCAATTGGGTCTGAGAATATGACTGGCTTAGCTCGAGTCATTCGTGGGTACATGATGACTGCATATGAAAATGTTCCATTATGGCATGAACGCGATATTTCTCATTCATCAGCTGAGCGTATTATTCTTCCTGATGCGACGATTGCGCTAAATTATATGCTGAATCGTTTTGGGAACATTGTGAAAAACTTAACTGTATTCCCTGAAAACATGAAACGTAACATGACACGCACATACGGTTTAATTTACTCTCAACGCGTTCTTCTTTCGTTGATCAATAAGGGAATGGTTCGTGAAGAAGCTTATGATCTTGTTCAACCGAAGGCAATGGAAGCATGGGAAAAAGGAATTCAGTTCCGTGAATTAGTCGAAGCAGAAGAGAGAATTACAAGTGTTCTAACTCCTGATGAGATTGAAGATTGCTTCAACTATGAGCACCACCTTAAGCACGTAGATACGATTTTTACAAGAGTGGGGTTAGAAGCGTAAGAATTAAAAAGAGGGGGATTTCCTCTTTAACAATAAGAGGGGGATCCCTCTTCAACATTTAAATTCCAATATTTCAGTTTTCGGAGGGGAAATTCATGAAAAAAGGCGTCTTACTATATGAAGGCAAAGCAAAGCAAATTTATAAAACAGCAATTGAAGGAGAGCTTTGGGTTAGTTATAAAGATGATGCAACTGCATTTAACGGAGAGAAAAAAGAGACACTATCAGGGAAAGCGCGATTGAATAATGAAATTACGTCCTTAATCTTCGCGTACTTACAAAAAAATGGTGTAGAAAGCCACTTCATCAAAAGACTATCTGAAACCGAACAGCTTGTAAAAAAAGTAGAGATTATTCCTTTGGAAGTTGTCGTTCGTAATGTAGTTGCTGGTAGTATGGCAAAGCGTCTAGGAATTGAAGAAGGGACAGCACTTGCTGAACCAATCGTTGAATTCTACTACAAGGACGATGCGCTAGGAGATCCTCTTGTGACAGAAGATCATATTGCCATTTTAAAAGCCGCATCGGGCTCAGATTTATCCGTATTAAGAGAGAAAGCGTTAGAAGTAAACAAACATTTGATTACGTTATTTGATAACATGAACGTTCGCTTAATTGATTTTAAGTTGGAGTTTGGACGTACAAATGCAGGAGAAATCTTACTTGCTGATGAAATCTCGCCAGATACTTGTCGCTTATGGGATAAAGAAACAAATCAACGTTTTGATAAAGACTTATTTAGAAGAAATTTAGGAAGTTTACAAGAGGGATATCAAGAAATTTTATCACGCTTAGGAGGCGCATCATGTACAAAGTAAAAGTTTATGTAACGTTACGAGAAAGTGTTCTAGATCCACAAGGAGGAGCGGTGAAACGTGCTCTTCATACAATGGAATATAAAGAAGTTGAAGAAGTTCGGATCGGAAAATACATGGAATTAACTTTAAAAAATACAGATGACGTTGAAAAGCGTATTGACGAAATGTGTTCAAAGCTGTTAGCTAATACAGTAATCGAGGATTATCGTTATGAAATCGAGGAGGTTGTTCCTTCATGAAATTTGCGGTGATCGTATTTCCTGGTTCAAATTGTGACTCAGATATGTTTTTTGCGATTCAGGATGCATTAAAAGAAGAGGTTGCTTATGTTCGTTATGATGAAACGTCTCTAGAGGGATTTGATGGTGTCTTGTTACCTGGAGGATTTTCGTATGGAGATTATTTACGTTCAGGTGCGATTGCTTGCTTTGCACCGATTATGGAAGCTGTTAAACAATTTGCAGAATCAGGTAAACCAGTGCTTGGCGTATGCAATGGCTTTCAAATGTTACTTGAATTAGGTTTACTTCCAGGAGCGATGAAGCGTAATGATGGGTTGAAATTCATTTGTCGTCCAGTTGAACTTGTCGTTGAAAACAATGAAACGATGTTTACGGCAGGCTATCAAAAGGATGAAGTGATTTCAGTTCCTGTTGCACATGGTGAAGGAAACTATGAGTGTGATGAACAGACATTAGCTACACTAGAAGAGAAGAACCAAGTTGTCTTCCGTTATGCGCAAGCAATTAACGGGTCAAAAGCAGATATTGCAGGAATTACAAATGAGCGTGGAAATGTATTAGGAATGATGCCGCACCCTGAGCGTGCCGTAGAATCATTACTTGGTAGCGAAGATGGTTTACGTTTATTTCAATCGATTGTACGAAATTGGAGGGAATCTCATGTCACTACTTCTTGAACCAACAGCTGAGCGAGTGAAAGAGGAGAAGATTTATAGAGAAATGGGCTTAACAGATGAGGAGTTTGCAATGGTCGAAGACATTCTTGGCCGCACTCCGAACTATACAGAAACCGGTCTTTTCTCAGTAATGTGGTCGGAACATTGTAGTTATAAAAATTCAAAAGTGCTTTTAAAGAAGTTCCCAACAGAAGGAGAACGTGTTTTACAAGGGCCAGGTGAAGGAGCAGGGATCATTGATATCGGTGATGAACAAGCAGTCGTGTTCAAAGTCGAAAGTCACAACCATCCTTCAGCGATTGAACCTTATCAAGGTGCTGCAACAGGTGTTGGCGGTATCCTTCGTGATGTTTTTTCAATGGGAGCTCGTCCAATTTCGTTACTAAATTCCTTACGATTTGGGGAGTTAACATCTCCACGTGTACGTTACCTGTTTGAAGAGGTCGTAGCAGGAATTGCTGGATATGGAAACTGTATGGGTGTTCCAACCGTAGGGGGAGAAATTCAATTTGACCCTTGCTATGAAGGGAATCCACTAGTAAATGCGATGTGTGTTGGCTTAATCGACCATAAAGATATCCAAAAAGGACAAGCTAAAGGTGTTGG
Organism: Halalkalibacter lacteus; assembly: GCF_036663595.1. NCBI lineage: Bacteria > Bacillati > Bacillota > Bacilli > Caryophanales > Bacillaceae > Halalkalibacter > Halalkalibacter lacteus. Next base: position 201,454 of record NZ_JAWRVL010000004.1, on the reverse strand, counting down.
CAACACGGTTATGTACGTTGGTGCAAGCACGGGTCGTGATGGAATTCATGGTGCAACGTTTGCCTCAGAAGAACTTGGTGAAGATTCTGATGAGAAGCGACCAGCTGTTCAAGTAGGAGATCCCTTTATGGAAAAACTACTTCTTGAAGCATGTTTAGAATTAATTCATAATGATGCTCTTGTTGGTATTCAAGATATGGGTGCTGCTGGATTAACTTCTTCATCTGCAGAGATGGCAAGTAAGGCTGGATCTGGGATTGAAATGAATTTAGATCTAGTTCCACAACGTGAACAAGGTATGACGCCTTACGAGATGATGCTTTCTGAATCTCAAGAGCGTATGTTAATCGTTGTAGAAAAAGGTCGTGAACAAGAAATTAAGGATATCTTTGATCGTTGGGGATTACTTTCAGCAGAGGTTGGACATGTAACTGATGATAAGCGTCTTCGTCTTCTTCATAAAGGAGAAGTAGTAGCAGACTTACCAGTAGATGCTTTAGCAGAAGAAGCGCCAGTGTACCATAAGCCATCTAGTGTTCCTGCTTATTATGAGAAGTTCCAACAACAAGAATCAAAAACGCCTGTTGTTGAAGATTACAAAGAGACTTTGCTTACGTTATTAGCTCAACCTACTATTGCTAGTAAGGAATGGGTTTATGATCAATATGATTACATGGTTCAAACAAATACAGTCGTAGAGCCAGGTTCTGATGCTGCTGTTGTTCGTATTCGTGGGACAAGAAAAGCTCTTGCTATGACAACAGATTGTAATTCACGCTATTTGTATCTTGATCCAGAAGTAGGTGGACAAATTGCCATTGCTGAAGCAGCGCGTAATGTCGTTTGCTCCGGTGGGGTGCCACTTGGACTAACAGACGGGTTAAATTACGGAAGCCCTGATAAACCTGAAATCTTCTGGCAACTAGAGAAGTCAACAGATGGGATGAGTGAGGCTTGTCGCGTTCTTGAAACACCTGTAATTGGAGGGAATGTATCACTTTATAACGAAACAGCGGGTGTTGCCATTTATCCAACACCAGTTATTGGGATGGTTGGTTTAATTGAAGACACGGACCATATTACAACTCAAGGCTTTAAGCAAGCTGGAGACGTAGTGTACCTTGTTGGTAAGACAAAGCCAGAGTTTGGTGGTAGTGAGTTACAAAAGCTAGTTGAAGGCGATATTTCTGGAAAAGCGCCAACTCTTGATTTAGAGCTTGAAAAGAGACTTCAAAAGCAACTTTTAAAAGCCATTCGTTCAGGGCTTGTCGCATCAGCGCATGATGTAGCTGAGGGTGGAGTAGCTGTTGGACTTGCTGAATGTATGACATCGGGCGAAGTTGGAGCTAGTGTAGCATTACCAGGTGAAACAACAGCAGCTTTATTTGCTGAATCACAATCTCGTTTTATTGTGACGGTTCCAAGTGACAAAGCAGAGAAGTTTGAACAACTCGTTGCAGCTACAAAAATTGGGGAAGTAACGGATGCAAAAACGCTTCAAATAAAAAATGATGAACAATGTGTCATCCTTGAAACGACTCAGGATGAAATCGTAACGGCTTGGAAAGGAGCCATTCCATGTTTGCTGAAATCAAAGGCTTAAATGAAGAATGTGGTGTGTTTGCTATTTGGGGACATAAGGATGCAGCACATCTTACGTATTACGGTCTTCATAGTTTACAGCACCGCGGTCAAGAAGGAGCTGGAATTGTTGTAACAGACGGGGAACAATTGAAGGTTCATAAAGGGTTAGGTCTTGTAAATGATGTCTTTAGTCCAGATGATTTTGAAAGATTAAGTGGACATGCAGCAATTGGTCACGTCCGTTATGCGACAGCTGGCGGAGGGGGATTTGCGAATGTGCAACCCCTTCTTTTCCGCTCGCAAACAGGAAGCTTAGCGATTGCTCATAATGGAAATCTTGTCAATGCGAATAGTATGAAGCATCAACTTGAAAGCCAAGGAAGTATCTTTCAATCAACTTCTGATACAGAGGTTGTTGCTCATTTGATTAAGCGTAGTGGCTATAACACACTAGAGGGGCAGCTTCGAAACTCACTGGAAATGCTTAAGGGGGCTTACGCTTTAGCGGTTCTAAACGAAAAGCAACTGATGGTCGCATTGGATCCTAATGGTCTTCGTCCACTTTCAATTGGTAGACTAGGTGATGCTTACGTTGTTGCGTCTGAAACATGTGCATTCGATTTAATTGGGGCAACGTATGAACGTGAAGTAGAACCTGGAGAGTTAGTCATTATCGATGATAATGGATTACGATCAACGAGATTTTCAGGTACGGCAACGAGAGCTATTTGCAGTATGGAGTATGTCTACTTTGCGCGACCTGATAGCAATGTCGATGAAATTAATGTTCATACATCTAGAAAAAGTCTAGGGAAACAGCTAGCGATTGAAGCGCCTGTAGAGGCAGACGTTGTCACAGGTGTTCCTGACTCAAGTATTTCAGCGGCAATCGGGTATGCAGAACAAGCGGGTATTCCTTATGAGCTTGGTATGATTAAAAACCGTTATGTTGGACGTACGTTTATCCAACCATCTCAAGAATTACGTGAGCAAGGTGTGAAGATGAAACTGTCTGCTGTTCGTGGGGTTGTTGAAGGCAAACGTGTTGTCATGATTGATGATTCGATTGTACGTGGGACGACAAGTAGACGAATTGTGAATATGTTGCGTGAAGCGGGAGCAAAAGAGGTGCATGTACGAATCAGTTCCCCTCCAATTAAGAATCCTTGTTTTTACGGAATTGACACGTCTAATTCAGGTGAGTTAATTGCTGCAAACCATTCGCTAGAAGAGATGCAAGAGATTATGGGCGCAGATTCATTAGCATTTTTATCAGTAGAAGGCTTAAAAACAGGGATTGGACGTTCAGATAATACATCTAATTGTGGGCAATGCTTAGCCTGCTTTACGGGTGAGTATCCGACAGAAATTTATCCAGACACGTTACATCCATACGCAAAGGTTTAGAGGAGAAGGGAGCAATAAGAATGTCAGAAGCTTATAAAAAAGCAGGGGTCAGCCTTGAGGCAGGGTACGAAGCAGTAGAGCGAATGAAGAGTCATGTAGCAAGAACAAAGCGTTCTGGTGTAATGGGGTCACTGGGTGGCTTTGGTGGAATGTTTGATCTGTCTACATTAAATCTGAAGGAGCCGGTACTCGTTTCAGGAACTGATGGAGTTGGGACAAAGCTTATGCTTGCCTTTATGCTCGACCGTCACGACACGATTGGGATTGATGCGGTTGCAATGTGTGTCAATGATATTGTTGTACAAGGGGCAGAACCTCTTTATTTCCTAGATTACATTGCATGTGGAAAAGCGGTTCCTGAACGTTTAGAAGCCATTGTAAAAGGTGTTGCAGATGGCTGTGAACAAGCAGGATGTGCCCTTGTTGGCGGTGAGACAGCCGAAATGCCAGGCATGTACAGCGAGGATGAATATGATTTAGCTGGCTTTTCTGTTGGGGCTGTTGAGAAGAAGAACCTTATTAATGGTGAGGCGATTCAATCTGGTGATGTTGTCATCGGTCTGTCTTCAAGTGGTCTTCATAGTAATGGCTTCTCGTTAGTGCGGAAAATTTTATTACATGATCATTCGTTTAGCTTGGATCAACAAGTGGAGGAATTAGGAAAGACGCTTGGTGAGGAGCTATTAACACCGACAAAAATTTATGTGAAACCGTTACTTGCTTGTTTGCGTGAACATACAGTTCGCGGAATGGCTCATATTACCGGTGGTGGTTTTTACGAGAACATTCCGCGTATGTTACCAGAAGGAGTGAGCGTTCGTATTGATAACGGATCATGGCCGATCCCACCAATCTTCACGTTGTTACAAAAGTACGGCGAATTAACGGATAAAGAACTTTTCTCAACGTTTAATATGGGAATTGGAATGGTCGTGGTTGTTCCAAAAGAGGAGCATGTCGATGTTCTTCGCTTACTTGAAGAAAACGGCGAATCTGCATATATTATTGGACAAGTTCAAGATGGATCTGGTGTAACAATTGGGGGCATTGAGTAATGAAAATTGCTATTTTCGCCTCAGGGAGTGGAACGAATGCGGAAGCGATCATTCGTGCTGCAAAAACAGGACTCCTTGATGCTGAGGTTGACTTGATTGTAACGGATAATCGCAGGGCGAAAGTGATCGAAAGAGCGAATAAGCATGGCATTCCGGTGTTTTCATTTGATCCAAAGTCATATAAAAAGAAAGCTGAATTTGAACAAGAAATTGTGGATGAATTAAAGAAAAGAGATATCACATTTGTCGTTTTGGCAGGATATATGCGATTAATTGGCTCTACATTGTTAAATGCCTATGAAGGAAGGATTGTTAATATCCATCCTTCCTTGCTCCCTTCGTTTCCAGGACTTGATGCTATTGGGCAAGCCTTTTTGGCACAAGTGAAAGTAACAGGTGTGACAATTCATTACGTTGATGCTGGAATGGATACAGGGCAGATCATTGCGCAAGAGGCAGTTAGAGTTGAAGCGGATGATACAGTGGGTTCTCTGCAGGAAAAGGTACAAGCAGTTGAACATAAATTGTACCCAAAAACATTGCAAACAATAATATCAGAACATCGTATGGAGAGGTTGGATAAGTGATGAGTAAAAGAAGAGCATTGGTGAGCGTCTCAAATAAAGATGGAATTGTGGAATTTGTTCAAGCGCTTGTTGAACAAGGATTTGAAGTAGTATCTACTGGCGGAACAAGTAAAGCACTACAAGAGGCGGGTATACCGGTTATTGGTATTTCTGAGGTAACAGGCTTTCCAGAGATTTTAAATGGAAGAGTCAAAACACTCCACCCTAATATACATAGTGGATTGCTTGCCATGAGAGAACGCGAAGAACATCAAAAGCAACTTGCTGATCACAATATTTCACCTATTGATCTTGTTGTCGTGAATTTGTACCCGTTTAAAGAAACGATCGCCAAGCCTGATTGCACATTTGCTGATGCAATTGAAAACATTGATATTGGTGGTCCTAGTATGTTACGTGCTGCAGCAAAGAATCACCAACATGTAACAGTAGTTGTAGATCCGACAGACTACCAAACGGTTATTGATGAGTTTTCAAAAGGCGACGTAACATTGGAAACGAAACAGCGCCTAGCTGCAAAGGTATTCAGACATACAGCTGCCTATGATGCACTGATTGCTGAATATTTAACGGAAGCTGTAGGAGAAGCTGAACCAGAAACGTTTACGGTAACTTATGAGCGTAAGCAAGGGTTGCGTTATGGAGAAAACCCTCATCAAAAAGCAACATTCTATAAAAAGCCATTAGCGGATGAAAGTTCGATTGCAAGTGCAAACCAATTACACGGAAAAGAACTTTCTTATAATAATATTCACGATGCTGATGCTGCTCTTGCAATTGTAAAAGAATTTACAGAACCAGCTGTTGTAGCAGTGAAGCATATGAACCCATGTGGAGTTGGAACAGGAAAAACAATTGGAGAAGCATATGGACGTGCATATGAAGCAGATTCTGTCTCAATTTTCGGTGGAATTGTTGCAGCAAACCGTGAAATCGACGAAGCGACTGCTTTAAAAATGAAGGAGATTTTCCTTGAGATCATTATTGCTCCATCGTTCACTCAAGAAGCATTAGATGTGTTAACAGCTAAGAAGAATTTACGACTATTAACAGTTCCGATGAATAAGCAAGAACAACCAGAAGCGATGCTAACATCGATTCATGGTGGTCTACTTGTTCAAGAAGAGGACCATTTTGGTCTAGATGATGCTACCGTTTCGATTCCAACAGATCGAAAACCAACAGATGCAGAGTGGGAAGCACTTAAGCTTGCTTGGAAAGTCGTGAAGCATGTGAAATCGAATGCGATCGTCTTAACAAACGGGTTAATGACTGTTGGAGTTGGGGCTGGACAAATGAACCGTGTTGGAGCTGCTGATATTGCGATTACGCAAGCGAGCGAGCGAATTGAAGGTGCGGTTCTAGGGTCAGATGCATTCTTCCCGATGGGAGATACGGTTGAATTAGCTGGAAAAGCAGGCGTTACAGCGATTATTCAACCGGGTGGATCGATTCGTGATGAGGAATCAATTGAAATGGCGAATAAGTACGGAATTGCAATGGTGATGACAGGAGTCAGACACTTTAAACATTAATTGATAAAGGAGAGGGACTTATGAAAGTTCTGATTATTGGTAGTGGCGGTCGCGAACACGCAATTGCTTGGAAAGTTGCTCAAAGTGACCAAGTAACAGAAGTATTTGTTGCACCAGGAAATGATGGGATGGTCGATGTAGCAACACTCATCAAAATTGAGGAAAACAATTTTGATGAGCTCGTTGCGTTTGCGAAAAAACAGGAAATAGGTCTGACAATTGTTGGTCCTGAGGTTCCGTTACTCCAAGGAGTAGTGAATCGGTTCCAAGATGAAGGTTTGCGCGTGTTCGGACCGAGAAGAGAAGCTGCTTTACTAGAGGGAAGTAAATCCTTTGCTAAATCAATTATGAAAAAGTACGATATTCCAACAGGCAGCTATGAAACGTTTACGAATTATGATAAGGCAGTTGCCTATGTAAAAGAGCAAGGTGCTCCAATTGTTATTAAAGCAGATGGTCTAGCAGCGGGTAAAGGCGTTGTTGTTGCAATGACAGAAGAGGAAGCGATCAATGCTCTTTCAGCGATGTTAAATGATCAGGCCTTTGGTGCAGCAAGTGAACAAGTCGTTATTGAAGAATACCTCGAAGGGGAAGAACTTTCATTAATGGCGTTTGTTCATAACGATACGGTTATTCCAATGGTTGGGGCGCAAGATCACAAAAGAGCGCTAGATGGAGATAACGGTCCTAATACAGGTGGAATGGGTGCTTATTCACCAGTTCCACAGTTTTCAAATGATGATGTGGAAGAAGCCGTAGAAAAAGTCTTGCAACCAACTGCTAACGCATTGATTAAAGAAGGAACTCCTTTTACTGGAATCTTATATGCTGGTTTAATGATGACTTCAGCTGGACCAAAGGTGATTGAATTCAATACACGCTTTGGTGATCCAGAAACTCAAGTCGTTCTACCAAGATTGAATTCTGATCTTGTCACGGTTTTTACCACGTTACTTGATGGGAAGACACCTGAACTCGATTGGTCAGAGGAAGAGGTAGTCGGCATTGTCTTAGCAAGTGAAGGGTACCCTGGTACTTATGAAAAAGGGACGGTTATCAAGGGGCTTGACGAGCTTTCAGAAGACGTTCTTGTTTTTCATGCTGGAACGAAAAAGGAAGACGGAGAATGGAAAACAAACGGTGGGCGAGTTTTACTTCTTGCAACTAAAAAAGGTTCTTTGCTTGATGCGCAGCAACGTGTATATGAACAAGTAAGTAACGTTAGTCCAGATGGTTTGTTTTATCGTAAGGATATTGCAAACAAAGCTATTTCGAGCGTTTCCTCTTCATGAACAAATAAATAAGTGCAACGATACTACCAATCACCATGATATAGACAAAAAGAGTATCTGTAGCGTATTCTTGAATGTTGAACATAGATATCACCTCTGAAAATAATAAATTATAAGCCGTATAAGATTGTTTTGATCTTATACGGCTTTTATTTGTTATAAAAGCGTGTCCAAAAAGTAGGTGCAATGGCTCGGCTCATAAAGAAGAAAAAATTGTGCGTTGACTTATCTATCTAAGGACGTGTAAGGACAGTCATAAAAAATAACAATGTCTTTGGTCTTTGTTGCGAGTTAGTTAACGACGTGGTTCTGTTGGTTTTCGTCATGATGGCAACTTCGGTCATGAGATGCATGAGCTTGCACCGCGACCATTTTATGCTCTGCCATATAAACAAGTGGGCAAAAACGTGTAATTCCTTCTGCCACTTTCATTCCACCTATCATAGCAGCAAATAACGGGAGATTGTGGCTTGGTTTTCGAACAAGCTTAGCAGTAGACCATGCAAGTACTGTAAAGCCCAATGAAATTCGACATAAGGCATCCACTCGTCCAATGTTTGGTTTCATAAAAAATCCACCTTTCACATGTTTGTCAATTTCACAATAAATATTGTTAAAAGATTTGACATAGTAATGAGTCTACTAACAAATTTTGTGTTACGATTAGAAAAATAGGAACTGATGAAATGGGTGATGACATTGACTGAGAGACTTTACCGCTGGACAAAACAACGATTGCGACAGCAGCTTGCTGTTGTACAAGGAGAGAAAGCTCCTTCACTTGTCCTCAAAAATGCTAATTACTTAAATTTTGCACGTCGTAAATGGTTGATAGCAAATATATGGATAGCTGAGGATCGCATCGTATACGTAGGAAAAGAAATGCCCGCAGTCGTAACTGATACAGAAATTATTGATTGTACAAATAAATTCGTTGTACCAGGTTATATTGAGCACCACGCTCACCCGTTTCAACTTTATAATCCCCATAGCTTTGCGAACTATGCGTCGGGGCGAGGAACAACAACACTTATCAATGATAACATGATGTTCTTTTTGCATCTCGAAAAAAAGAAAGCGCTTACTTTGATTGAGGCGATAGATGAATTACCAGCATCCATGTACTGGTGGTTCAGGTACGATGCACAGACAGAGCTTCGTGATGAAGAACCTTTGTCGAATTCGAAAATGAAAGAATGGTTAGAGCACCCTCTTGTTGTACAAGGAGGAGAATTGACCTCATGGCCGAAAGTATTAGCTGGGGATGATTCCACACTTCACTTAATGCAAGAAACAACAAGGCTTCGCAAGCCAATCGAAGGACATTTACCGGGTGCATCAGAGCGAACATTGGCACAAATGGCACTTCTTGGTGTGACATGTGATCATGAGGCTATGACAGGAGAAGAGGCTGTCAGGCGTCTTGACTTAGGTTATACAACTTCATTACGACATTCTTCGATACGGCCAGATTTACCTAAATTATTAAAGGAAATGCAAGACTTAGGGGTTGATTATTTTGAAAGGTGCTTAATGACGACAGACGGGTCTCCGCCATCATTTTATGAAAATGGAGTCATGGATCAGTTAATTAAAATAGCTTTAGAAAGTGGACTAGATCCAATTGATGCTTATGCCATGGCGAGTTACAATGTTGCAAAATATTACAACCTTGACCATAAACTTGGAATGATTGCACCGGGACGAATTGCTCATCTAAATATTCTTGATGATATGACGAATCCTCTTCCTAGCTCCGTCATTGCGAAAGGAAATTGGATTGTACGAGATGGTGAGGCACTCGATCAATTTGGAAAATTCCCATGGGGTGATTACGGCATTGAACCGCTTGATATTAACTGGGATTTAACGGAGGATGATCTTCATTTTTCAATGCCAATGGGAATCGAAATGATTAATTCTGTTATTTTAAAACCGTATCAAATTCCTATTGAAAGTACGTCGAAAAGACTAAGTACTGATCATGATGAAAGTTTCTTTGTCATGATTGATAAATATGGGAAATGGCAGATTTCTACAATGATTAGAGGATTTGCAACTCATGTGTCTGGTTTTGCAAGTTCGTTTTCCAATACAGGTGATATTATATTGATTGGAAAAAATGTATCCGATATGGTCAAAGCGTTCCAAGCGTTAAAAGAGCAAGGTGGCGGAATGACCCTAGTTGAATCGGATGAAGTAATCGGTCAAATACAATTAGAATTGTTTGGTGTATTATCGACCAAATCGATGGAAGGTGTCATGGAGGAAGAGAAAACTTTTGTTAAATTACTTCGTGAGCGAGGTTATAAATTTGAAGATCCTATTTATAGTTTGCTCTTTTTCTCTTCCACTCATCTTCCGTATATTCGCGTAACGCAAAGAGGAATCTACGATGTGAAGAAGAAAACTGTACTCTTTCCTGCGATTATGCGTTAAACTAAGAAAGAATCCTTTTTTACTGTAGTGAGTTAACTTATAAAAGGACGTGTAAGGCATGTGGAAAATAATGAATCTCTCCCTTCTCTTAACAGCAATGTTCGTTGTAGGGGGATGTAATAATAATTCTGTTGTTGAACCAGAAGTAGAAGAGCCAATTGAAGAAAGCGTTGAGGAAGAAGAGGTGGGAGAAGCACCTCCTTCCTATACATATCCTCTGAGTGGAATAGAGGTAGAGGAGCCACTTAATCGTCGAGTAATTGGTGTTACGATTAATAACCATCCTGCTGCCCGTCCTCAATCAGGGTTACGTGATGCTGACATTGTGTATGAAATTTTATCTGAGTTTGAAGTGACTCGATTAGTTGCGCTGTTTCACAGTCAACTTCCAAAAAGAGTAGGTCCTGTTCGGAGTGCTCGTCCGTATCATATCGATTTAGTAAACGGTTATAACGGGTTGTTTATTTCACACGGTTGGAGTCCAGAAGCAAAACGACTTTTGGAAGCAGGCGAAGCTGATTTTCTTAATGGGTTATTCCATGATGGAACGTTCTTTCATCGCTCCTCTGATCGAAAGGCACCTCACAATTCCTATATTACCTCTGAGCATATTTGGGAAGGCTTAGACGCTAAAGGTTATGAGCTTACTGGAGATGTACCCAATCTTTCTTTTTATGAAAGTGAAGATATATACGTAGCCGGAAGAAGTGGGAAAGAAATTGAAATCAATTATTATGATCTTAACCGTGTTACGTATCGATTTGTTGAAGAGACGGGTTTGTATGAGCGTTTTAATGGTGATCAACAAACGATTGATTACGAGACAAGTGAGCCTATTCAATTATCTAATTTACTTGTCATTGAAACGGAACATACCGTGTTAGATGACCAAGGTCGGCGTGCCATCGATTTAACTTCTGGTGGAAAAGCAATTCTTTTTCAAAGTGGGATTGCTAATATAATCAACTGGGAAAATCAAAAAGGGCAAATTGTCCCAGTTAAAGATGGTCAGTTAGTACCATTAAAGCCTGGTCAGACATGGATTAACGTTGTTTCTACATCTCCAGGTCTAGGGGAGAGTGTAACATATTTGGAGCAACCTTAAAGTAATGAGCGAAGCTGTTATATTTTTATATCAGGTGAGCAATGTGCAGAGCATTGTGCCACTTATTGAAAACGCACGATGAATATGTCTTCTAATGAAAGGTGTGAATGTAAATGCAAATTGATAAACTTCGAGGAAAAGAACTTGATCAACTATTTAAAGCGATTCTTTCGCTTAAAGATCTTGAAGAATGCTACGAATTTTTTGATGATCTATGCACGATAAATGAAATACAATCATTAGCGCAGCGCTTAGAGGTTGCTAGAATGCTACAAAATGGATATACGTATCATAAAATTGAAACGGAAACCGGTGCAAGTACAGCGACAATCTCACGTGTGAAACGGTGTTTGAATTACGGAAATGATGGCTATAAACTGACGTTAGAACGTGTAAAAGAGGATGAAGTGCAAGTAAAGGAATAAGGAAAGAAAACCGCAGGAAATCCTGCGGTTTTCTTAGTTGTCCGAACATAATAACGAATGAGCAGCTAGTGTGTTTGTTAGAAAATCTTGCTGATTACGTGTTTTTGATTAGCTTTCGTACTACAATAGATGAACGATCACGAAATAGCGAGGTGTATAAGATGAGGCAAACGTTACAAACGAGGATCGGTGCTGCGACAAGAAGAGAAAAAGCAGAGATAGTCGTGAAAAACGCAATGATTGTTGATGTGTTTACGTTAACAACGTATAAAGCTGATATTGCCGTCACAGATGGCATGATTGTTGGAATTGGAGAATACGATGGGCAGACCGAAGTAGACGCTAACGGACTGTATGTGGCTCCTACATTTATTGATGGACACGTCCATATTGAATCTGCAATGGTACCACCTGAGGAATTTACGAAAATCGTTGTGCCGCGCGGGGTAACAACGGTTATGGCTGACCCACATGAGATTGCGAATGTAGGTGGTATAAAAGCAGTTACGTACATGATCGAGGCAGCGAAAAACCTTCCACTTGATATTAAGATTATGGTGCCTTCTTGTGTTCCGGCAACTGAATTTGAGCATAATGGAGCAGAGTTAACGACTGAAGATATTGAGAGTCTTTTTGATCAGCATCAAGCTTATGGATTGGCTGAAGTCATGGACTATCCAGCTGTTTTTTCGGGAGACGAAAAGATGCTATCGAAGCTAGAGGCTGCTTGGAAGCGCGGAAAGAAAATTGACGGGCACGCTGCTGGATTAGATGAAGTAGGGTTAAATGCTTATCGAGTTGCTGGAATAAGTAACGACCATGAGGCTGTTACAGCTGAAGAAGCACTTGCTCGCTTGCGACTGGGAATGTATGTATTAATGCGCGAAGGAACAGCTGCAAAAGACGTAGAGGCATTGCTCCCTATATTAACACCACAAAATGCAAGACGCTGTGTGTTCGCAACAGATGATAAACATCTCGATGATCTTGTCAATGAAGGATCGATTGATGCAAGTGTTAGAAAGGCTATTCAATTAGGTGTTGACCCACTTCAAGCGATTCAGATGGCTAGTTTAAATGCAGCTGAATGTTTTGGTCTTTCGGAAAAGGGAGCCGTCGCACCCGGGTATGAAGCGAGTTTTCTCATGATTCGTGATCTAGACAAACTTGAAATTGAAGCAGTTTATATAAAAGGGGAATGTGTCGCTGAAAATGGTGAAATGACACGAACGGTTCGTGATGCGATTAAACCGCCATCTTATCTACTCAATAGTGTTCACTTGGAGCCATTAACGGCAAATAGTTTGGAATTGAAACTAGATTCTTCAAAGGCACATGTTATTGGAGTAACGCCTGGATCTATTGTGACAGACCATTTAATTGAAGAAGTAGATGTGACAAATGGCTTCTTTGTTCCTTCCATTAAAAATAATCAATTAAAGCTTGTCGTAGCAGAAAGACATCACAAACTCGGTCATGTAGGAGTTGGAATTGTGAAAGGAATTCCACTAAAAGAAGGTGCAATTGTCGCAACGGTAGCTCATGATTCTCATAATATCGTGGCTTGTGGAACAGATGACAAGAGCATTAAATTTGCTATCGAACAAGTAGCAAAGCAAGAAGGGGGAATTGCAGTTGTAAGGGGTCAAGAACTTCTAGCAGAACTGCCACTACCTTTAGCTGGTTTAATGTCGCTCAAGCCATTTGAGGAAGTGAACGGAGCGTTACAAAAATTAGAAGCTGCTCTAAGAGATATTGGTTTTGACGGAGACTGGAACCCATTTCTAACGTTATCATTTCTTGCTTTACCTGTGATTCCGTCTTTAAAGTTGACGGATACTGGTCTGTTTGACGTGAAACGCTTTTCTCATATTAATGTAGCCGATGACTGAGGTAGTCTAAGGGTCTGCCTTCTGCATTGGGTCAGACCTTTTGGATACGCTACGGTTGTTGATTTGCATAATTATAAGCTTGCAGTTTAATATCTAAATAAAGACCGATTCGCTGTATAGGATCTTTTAGTTGAATCGATGTAATTTCTTGAATGCGTTTTAAGCGGTAACTAAGGGTGTTAACGTGAATATGCAATTCTTTGGCGGCTTCATTCATATTTGCATCCTTATTTAAGACCACTTCGAGTGTTTGATAAAGGGAAGTAGCATGCTCTTGATCATACGACTGTAACTGGGATAGGGCTGGATTTACCACTAAACTTTTTTTGTGACTATGCAATACATCTAGGTGTTGGAACACGCCTAGTTGATGATAAAAATAAGCTTGTTTAATATCAGTTTGACGATTTGCTTTTAATTGAACAACTTTTTTGGCTTCAAGATAACTTTGCATTAGTTTTGAATAATCCTCGTATAAATAACCGCACCCAATAAACATGTCCTCTAATCCAAATCGTTCCCGCATCTGAACCTGGACGGTCTTCATAAAATCGATTAACTCTGATTGATTGGTTTTTTCATGAATGGAGCTAATCAAACAGATTAGCTGATTCTCATCTATTGTATCAAGCACTAGGTTTATTTTATTTGTCGTTTTGATGATGTACATAATATTCCGATAAAGAGTATCTGACATTTCGTTAACATGTAATACCATAAAGCCAAGAGGCTTTGTAGGAAGGACACCTACTTTTTCAAGAAGAGGTGCTGTTTGGTCATGAGTAGTCGTTTCGTCAGTTATGATTTGCCATAATAGTTCTTGATGATTTTTTTCGCGTTGCTTCTTCTGGAGATTTAATTGAAGTAAGAGGTTTTTTGCTTTTCCAGCAGCTATTTTTAATAACTGTTTATCTTTAGTTGAAAGCTTCGTATCAACCTCTATCACCCAAATGTACCCGAGAACTTCTTGGTTTTTTCGAATGGAAATCGCGACACGATTCCTAAGACCAATATCTGTGATGCTATTAATTTCAACAGGAACATCATTTTGGTTAAGTGCTGGAATGACGCCTTCTTTCCAAAAACGATTAATGACTTTCTCAGGGACTCTTCTTCCAATGATCGTTGAGATTCTCGCTGCATCTGTTTCATCGTCATGAGAGCTGTATGCTAGTAATTGGTGATTTGCATCCTCAAGTGTTACGGGACAATCAAGAACATCACTGATTGTATCGACGAATTCTTCAAGAGAATCGAAAACACGGTCAAATTTATTCGAATCCATAACATAACTCCTGCCTTTTTTGAATGTAATGGTAATGTTACTATAGCATAGAAATAGAAAAGAAAATCGAATGAAACACTCTTGATAGGTAAAACCCTCTGCAATAGTATCGCTATATAGAATCAAGTAGTTGAACAATAAAGGTAGAGGAACATTAGAAAAAAATATATGTTGAAAAAAAGGGATAATATTGCGTTTTTAGAAGTAGAGTTAAATAAAACAACACCTAATAAACAGATCGGCTTTTCATGACTAGTCTGTTGAACAAGTAGTCAGACACCGTGGGGGATGAAAACAGGAGTTTCGAATCGAGAGAGAAGAGGTAGACCCTTTTCGTGGCTAGATATGCTAAATCATCATTTAAAGCAATATAAACAAGTTGGATTATGTATGGTCAGACAACGCTTCACTTAACTCATGATGAGGTGGTGCAATTTGGTGAGGAACCTTAGCGAGGTTTTCGAAAAGCTGCTATGAAACGACCATTAAGAGACCGACAAGCACGGACTTATGATGTTTATCCTGCAAAACTTCTTTGGAGGCGATTATATGACTGAAAAAGAGATTCAGTTTGGCGAAAAAAATCAGATTTTCGGGACATTAACGTATCCAGAAACGTCACCGATTGCGCTACCTGCCATTTTGCTTGTTGCTGGTTCAGGTCCACTTGACCGCAATGGGAATGGCAAAGGGCAGACATTGCATTTATATGATCAGCTTGCAACCTTTCTGACGAATCAAGGTTTTATTACGTTGCGTTATGACAAACGAGGGACAGGGAAAAGCGAGGGAGTTTTTGCGAAAATGGGTTTCTGGGATCTCGTTAATGATGCGAAGGCTGCGATTCACTATTTGAAGAAGCAGTCGATTGTTGATCGTAATAAGATATTTGTGCTTGGTCATAGTGAAGGCTGTATGCTAGCACCAGAAATTGCAAAGGGTGAAGACTTAGCTGGACTTCTATTAGTTGCAGGAGCTGGGGCATCACTTGAAGATGCTCTTACGTATCAGAGAGGACAAATAGTTGAATCATTACAGGAACAAAAAGGTGTGAAAGGGAAACTATTCAGCCTGTTAAATGTAGCAAAAAAAGCAGAGAAAAAAGGAGTCAAATTTGATAAAAAAGTACGTTCAACAAAAAAAGACGTCATTCGATATCAAGGAGTGAAAATTCCAGCTAAGTGGTTTCGAGAACATTATGAGTATGATGTGTATAGTGGATTAGCGCAAGTATCTTGTCCTATCTTAGCCGTTACGGGTTCCAAGGACGTACAAGCGACCCCAGATAAAGTACGTGAAGTTGCGAGCTATACAAAGGTAGAAACAGAAACGCACGTAATTGATGGGATGAATCATATGCTTCGTGATCAAATGGAAGAAGTTGGAATTCTGCAATTGAAAAAGGTGTACAAAAACATCGGAGAAAAGCCACTCTCACCTGTTTTTCTTGAGGTCGTCAAACAATGGTTAAATCGTCATGTCTGAGGTAGTGGGGAGTCTTTAGTCATATTACTTTTGATTTTTAAATTAGAGCATAAGAAAGAAGAAATGGAGGAAATCAATTATGATGATTGTAACGACTGAACAAGTAGCGGGGTATGACATTGCAGATGTAAAAGGTTATGTAAAAGGAAGTACGATTCAGTCTAAACATATTGGGCGTGATATTACTGCAGGTTTAAAGGGGATTGTTGGTGGTGAAATAAAAGGCTACACCGAGATGATGACCGAAGCACGTGAACTTGCGATCGACCGCATGGTAACAGAGGCGGAAGAACAAGGAGCCAATGCGATCATCGGAATGAGAATGCAAACATCGACGGTTATGGCAAATGCAGCGGAGATTATTGCGTATGGGACCGCGGTGGTGATTGAGAAGTACTAATTAGAGTGAGTGAGGCTGCCCTTTTAGAGGAGCAGTCTCTTATTTTGTGTGGAAGGAGTTGGTTGTGGCTAGTAAAGCCGCTAGTCAGGAGAGTAACAAGCAATCTAATAATATGTACATTAGTAGATGCTATTTTTTGCTGAAAATAGTTCTTGCATTCTTAAGTGTGATTCTGTAGCATGTACAATATATCGTAATCTATAAATGTAAAAACAACTATATATTGATTTTGCGGAATGAACGGTGTCTAGTAGACTTAATAGGGAATCTGGCGTGAGGCCAGAGCTGCCCCCGCAACTGTATGTGTGGACGAAATGAGGGACCCACTGTGCAATAGGTTCGTATCGATAGATATGAACTAGCATGGGAAGGCTCAAAGTAGAGTGAAGCGCTAGCCAGGAGACCTGCCGTCATTCTTTAGTTAACTATCTTCGGGGTGTGAGAAGTGAGACGGCAGGTATGTTTGGTATTGTCTTATTTCACTCGCCGTTTTGCGCTCTTTCTCTTACCAGGAGAAAGAGCGTTTTTTATTTTAGAAGAGGAGTGTTTAATTAATGGAGACAACAGTGGAGAAAAGGTCAATGATAGAAAAGGTAAAGGAACGATTTCCGCATCTAACAATAAATGAATGGTGGAAAGAAGATGTCACGTGGGAAACGCGAGCTTTGGATGCGCTTAATCAGTTAGAGATTGATACGCCTGATTGGACATATGTGGCGGGACAGTGCTATTTAAACTCGTTGTATGAACAAATTGAGCAGACAAGAGGATGGGCTATCGATTGGGATAATCGATTTGCTAATTGGGTACAAAAATTAATAGAGGACGGCTTTTATGATCAAAGGCTACAAGCTTATTCAATAGAAGAGCTTAATGAGTTTGCAGCTACTATCAATCGTAAGCAAGATGATCGGTTTACATATATCGGAGTCAAGACACTGGCAGATCGCTATTTAACGAGGTACTTTGATGGAACATTGCTTGAATTGCCGCAAGAACGTTGGATGATCATAGCGATGACATTAATGGTCGAGGAACCAGTAGAAAAGCGAGTAGAGCTTGTGAAAGAAAGTTATTGGGCACTGTCAAATTTGTATATGACCGTTGCGACACCGACGCTTGCTAATGCAGGTAAAAAAGACGGTCAATTATCTAGTTGTTTCATTGATACAGTAGAAGATGACCTACGCGCGATCTTTGATAGCTGTACGGATGCGGCAACAGTTAGCAAGAACGGTGGGGGACTTGGACTATATCTTGGGAAAATTCGCGCAAAAGGTTCTTCGATCAGAGGGTTTAAAGGGGTATCTTCTGGTGTCATTCCGTGGATGAAGCAATTAAATAATGTTGCCGTAAGTGTTGACCAACTTGGCCAGCGTCAAGGAGCGATTGCTGTTTACCTTGATGTTTGGCATAAAGATATCTTTTCTTTTCTAGATTCAAAGCTTAATAACGGTGATGAACGTCAACGTACACATGACTTATTTACTGCTGTTTCAATCCCAGATGCATTCATGGAGGCAGTTGATAATCGTGAGAGTTGGTATTTGTTTGATCCGCATGAAGTTCGTCAAATGATGGGATTTTCGTTAGAAGACTTTTACGATGAGAATAAGGGCGAAGGGTCCTTTCGCGAACGTTATCAACAATGTGTGAAGAACAACGAGTTATCGAGAGTTGAAGTACAAGCAATTGATATTATGAAACGCATTATGATGTCGCAACTTGAAACGGGAAGTCCGTTTATGTTCTACCGAGATACTGCGAATCGACTTAATCCTAACCGTCATAATGGGATGATTTATGGTTCTAATTTATGCACTGAGATCATGCAAAACATGAGTGCGACAACGATAGAAGAAGAGCTGCTTGAAAATGGAATGATAACAGTAACGAAAAAGCCAGGTGATTACGTTGTGTGTAACTTGAGCTCATTATCAATTGCCAATGTAATGAAAGACGATGTATTAGAAAGAGTTATTAAAATTCAAATCCGGATGCTTGATAACGTTATTGATATGAACAGTCTCGATGTTAAACAAGCAGAGTTAACGAATAAAACTTATCGTGCCATAGGTGGAGGTACGTATGGGTGGCATCACCATTTAGCTAGAAAAGGGATCAGATGGGAATCTGATGAGGCGGTTGCAGAAGTTGATCGCGTGTATGAAGCAATTAACTATGCGACCGTCCAAGCAAGTATGGAGCTTGCCAAAGAAAAAGAAGCGTATCCAGCTTTTCCTAATTCAGATTGGGAGACAGGTGAGTATTTCGAAAAGCGTCAGTATGACTCTCCAAGGTGGAAAGAATTACAAACAGAAGTTAAAAAACATGGAATCAGAAACGGCTATTTACTTGCGGTAGCACCAAATGCAACGACGTCACTTATTGCGGGATCAACAGCATCCATTGATCCTATTTTTTCAAAGTTCTATATGGAAGAAAAGAAAAATTACCGGATTCCGGTTGTAGCTCCTGACTTATCAGCAGAGACAACATGGCTGTACAAGTCAGCCCATACAATTGATCAAAAATGGAGTATTCTTCAGAACGCGAAGAGACAACGTCATATTGATCAAGGGATTTCTTTTAATCTATATGTACCTAATACAGTAAGAGCAAAAGAGTTACTAGATTTGCATCTTTTAGCTTGGGAGAAAGGGCTAAAGACAACCTATTACGTTCGCTCTACCTCTGTTTCCATTGAAGAGGATTGCGAAAGTTGTTCAAGTTAAGAAGAGAAAGGGGCCATTTAAGTGGATACGATGCAACAACGGAAATTATATGATGTAGGGGCACCTAATGCGTCAACGGGGTTAATAAACGGAGAAAGTTCAAACGTTTTGAATTGGGATGATGTTCGTTTTTCATGGGCTTATCCATTATATAAAAACATGCTAGCTAACTTTTGGACACCGTTTGAAATTAATATGACACATGATGCAAAACAGTTCCCGAACTTAACAAATGATGAACAGGAAGCATTTAAGAAAATAATTGGACTACTAGCTTTTCTCGATAGTATCCAAACAGACTACACCCTTCGTGTAGCGGATTATTTAACTGATTCTAGCATGGCTGCCTTAATGAGTGTTCTCTCTTTCCAAGAGGTCGTTCACAATCAAAGTTATTCGTATGTACTCTCAAGCGTTGTACCGAAAGCAACACAAGATGAAATTTATGAGTATTGGAAGCATGACCCTGTCTTGCGTGAGAGAAATGAGTTTATCGTTGAGGGGTATGAAGAGTTTGTAAACAATCCAACAGCAGAAACACTTGCTAAATCGATTGTCTATGATGTGATATTAGAGGGCTTAAACTTCTACTCTGGATTTGCCTTTTTCTATAACTTGGCTCGTCATCAAAAAATGGTGTCAACTTCGACGATGATCAATTATATTAATCGTGATGAGCAACTGCATGTTTATTACTTTACGAATTTGTTTAAGGAGCTATTGAAAGAAAAACCGGAACTAGATTCAACTGAGATGCAAACATTTGTGGAAGAGGCATTCAAGAAGGCAACCGATCTAGAAATCCGTTGGTTCCGTTATATTATCGGTGACAAGCTTGATGGAATAGATCCAGAAGAAATGGAATCATATTTAAAATTTATGGCAAACAAACGCATAAAGCAGCTAGGCTACAATGCGGTTTATCCTAACAACCGTACTAACACGATGAGATGGATTAAAGCTTATGAAGATGTGAACGCAGCAAAAAGTGATTTCTTTGAGCAGAAATCAAGGCAGTATGCGAAAGTATCGAGCGACAATGGGTTTGATGAATTGTAGAATCAGTCATTAGAAATCAGTAGTTTAAAATCAAACATTGTTTGAAAAGACAGAAAGTAGAAACAGCCTGGAAAGAAAAAAATGAGCTGAGGAATGGTTTTCCTTCCTACGTAGCTTGCTATGAAAATACTCATAGCAGGCTTTTAAATTTTTGAGACGTTTCTCTTTTTAGTGAAAATAGCTATGCTCATTTAATTAGAGTGTTCTAAAAGGCAAAAGTGACTTTGGGACAGCCTAATCAAATGAGGTCATTTTGGTTAGGAGCTGCGGGCGACAACGTTACTTTTCTTTGATATAATGACTTCTCAGACAGGTACTTAAATGTATTTTTTGCAGGAAGCAGGAGTGATAAAGATGCTAGAGTTTAATGAGTGGCGACACGTTTTTAAGTTGGATCCGAATAAAGAAATATCAGATGAAGCATTAGAAGCCATTTGTGAATCCGGGACAGATGGTCTTATTATTGGTGGGACCGATGGAGTAACTCTTGATAATACGTTGCATTTGCTTGCTCGTGTACGGCGTTACACTGTGTCATGTGCACTAGAGGTGTCAAACGTCTGTGCAATCACTCCTGGATTTGATTATTTTTTTATTCCCTCTGTTATGAACAGTACGAAAGTAGAGTGGATTTCTGGTCATCATCATCAGGCGATCAAGGAATACGGTGCGATTATGAACTGGGATGAAATTGCTGTTGAAGGCTATTGCATATTAAACAGTGATGCAAAGGCTGCTAAGCTTACGGAAGCCCAAGCGGACCTTGAGACGGACGATGT
Organism: Halalkalibacter lacteus; assembly: GCF_036663595.1. NCBI lineage: Bacteria > Bacillati > Bacillota > Bacilli > Caryophanales > Bacillaceae > Halalkalibacter > Halalkalibacter lacteus. The sequence goes on along the minus strand of NZ_JAWRVL010000004.1, from coordinate 180,390 downwards.
TGTTGCCTATGCGCGGATGGCAGAGCATCTTTATCATTTTCCGATCTTTTATCTAGAATATAGTGGAACATATGGGGATGTGAAAATTGTGAATGCTGTTTCTTGCGTCCTTGAAAAAACAAAACTGTTTTATGGCGGTGGCATTCATTCTGCTGACCAAGCAAAGGAAATGGCGCAATATGCAGATACTGTGGTTGTAGGAAACATCATTTATGAAGATTTACGTGCTGCACTAAATACTGTTACAGCTGTTAAAGAAACATTGAAATAACCAAGAAAACAAGCTAAAATAAAGATGAGAACAAACGTTTGGTGGTGAGGGTGTGCAAGCGAAAATAATTGAAAAGATGCTAGCCGGGTTAAACCCGGAGCAAAGACAAGCTGTAACTCATACGGAAGGACCTCTATTGTTAATGGCGGGTGCAGGAAGTGGGAAGACGCGTGTGCTAACGCACCGAATTGCCTATCTGCTACGCGAGAAAGAAATTGCCCCTTGGAGTGTGCTGGCAATTACATTTACAAATAAAGCAGCTCGTGAGATGAAAGAGCGTGTTGCTCAGCTTGTTGGGCCAGTAGCGGAAGATATTTGGATTTCAACATTCCACTCGATGTGTGTACGGGTATTGCGTCGAGACATTGATCGTATTGGCTATAATCGTAATTTTACGATTTTGGATTCTGGCGACCAATTATCGGTTATTAAACAAATTTTAAAAAATAAAAATATTGATCCGAAGAAGTTTGAAGCACGAAGTATTCTTGGATCGATAAGTAGTGCAAAAAATGAATTGAAAAAGCCTGATGTGTTTGCTAAAAGTGCAACAGGTCCATATGAACAAACTGTTGCAGATGTGTACGTAGAGTACCAAAAGCAATTGAAGAAGAACCATGCGCTTGATTTTGATGACCTGATCATGAAGACGATAGAATTATTTAAATTAGTTCCAGAAGTGTTGGAGTTCTATCAACGAAAATTCCAGTACATTCTAGTTGACGAGTATCAAGATACAAACAGGGCTCAATATATGCTTGTAAATATGATAGCGGCTCGCTTGAAAAACCTTTGTGTAGTAGGGGATTCAGATCAATCAATTTATCGTTGGCGTGGGGCAGATATCGCTAATATTCTATCATTTGAGGAAGACTACCCTAGTGCAAAGGTGATTTTGCTTGAACAAAACTATCGCTCAACGAAAACAATTCTTCAAGCGGCTAACCGTGTTATTGATAATAACTCAAATCGGAAGAAGAAGAATTTATGGACGGAAAATGACGCAGGTTGTGGAATCGGCTATTTTGCAGCTGACACAGAGCATTCTGAGGCTCAATTTATTGTTGAAAGAATAAGGGAAGCCATGCTGATAGAAAACTACTCTTATTCGGATATTGCCATTTTATACCGTACAAATGCTCAATCGCGTGTAATTGAGGAATTTTTTGTGAAGTCGAACATTGACTACAACATTGTCGGCGGAACAAAGTTCTATGATCGAAAAGAGATTAAAGACGTTCTAGCTTATTTACGTTTAATTGCCAACCCTGATGATGATATTAGTTTACAACGAATTATTAATGTACCAAAGCGCGGGATCGGGGCAACAACGGTTGATAAGATAGGTGCGTTTGCGATCGAACAAGGGATATCGATGTTCGCTGCGCTTCAAGAGGTCGAACAAATCGGTCTTACTGGACGTACTGTGAGCAAATTACGAGACTTTTCAGATCAGCTCGGACATTGGGTACAAATGCAAGAATATTTATCGGTAACAGAGCTAGTTGAAGAGCTTCTTGAGCGGACAGGCTACCGTGATATGCTGAAAAATGAAAAGTCGATTGAAGCGCAAAGTCGTCTTGAAAATATTGACGAGTTTATCACGGTAACGAATGAATTTGAGAAGCAAAATGGAGAAGATAGATCACTCGTTGCTTTCTTAACTGATTTAGCATTAGTCGCTGACATTGATAAGCTGGATGATGATAATGAAGGCAAGCCGAAAGATGCTGTTACATTAATGACACTTCACTCTGCAAAAGGATTAGAGTTCCCGCTTGTGTTCTTAATTGGAATGGAAGAAGGAATATTCCCGCACAGCCGCTCTTTATTTGAAGAAGAAGAGATGGAAGAGGAGCGTAGGCTTGCCTATGTTGGAATTACTAGAGCAGAAAAACAACTTTATATAACAAATGCAAGGATGAGAACGTTGTATGGACGAACGAATACAAATCCACCGTCGCGATTTATTGCCGAAATTCCAGTTGAATGTTTAGAGTCATTAAATGAAGTAAAGCAAACGCCAGACTGGATGAAGACATCACGTAAAAATCCAGCACCAGCACAGCAACGTTCTAGAACAATAGACCGGCCAAAAGTGATTCAAACTGGTGGAGAAAGCTTTTCGTGGAGCGTTGGTGATAAAGCGGAACATAAGAAATGGGGAGTTGGCACGGTTGTAAGCCTTAAGGGGGAAGGTGAATCGCTTGAGCTTGATATTGCTTTTCCAAATCCAACAGGTGTGAAGCGATTATTTGCTAAGTTTGCACCGATATCGAAACAACAGTAGTAGACAAGAATGACAGAAACACTATTTTTAGAAGCCATCTCAAAGGGTCAGACTTCGAATAGATAGTGCAATATACCTCAATTGGTCAATCTTACATAATAGAAAGGAAGAATGCCATGGGGAAACAGCAGGTAGAAATGAGGATTGAAGAGCTTCGTAAGCAACTAGAAGAGTATGGTCATCATTATTATGTACTTGACAAACCAATTGTTTCAGATGCAGAGTATGATACATTAATGCACGAGTTAGTAAAGCTAGAAGGAGAGCATCCCGAGCTTTTCAGTGAAGATTCGCCCACCGTTCGTATCGGGGGAGACACTTTGCCATTTTTTGAAAAGGTTCAGCACCGTACACCAATGCTTAGCCTAGGGAATGCTTTTTCTGATGTGGATTTACGTGATTTTGACCGTCGAGTTAGACAGTTGGTTGGCGATGACGTCACGTACAGCTGTGAACTGAAAATTGACGGTTTGGCAGTTTCCCTAACGTATGAAAATGGGAAGTTTACTCGAGGAGCAACACGTGGTGATGGGTCTGTTGGAGAAGATATTACCGCGAATCTTAAAACGATCCCTGCGATACCACTTCGCTTAACCGAGCGTGTTAGTCTAGAAGTGCGTGGTGAGGCTTATATGCCTAAGGGTTCTTTTGAAGCATTAAATGAGCGGAAAGAACAGACTGGTGGAGAGAAGTTTGCCAATCCACGTAATGCCGCTGCTGGTTCTTTGCGTCAATTAAATCCGAAGCTTGCAGCAAAACGGAATTTATCTATGTTTGTCTATGCGATCGGTCATCTAGAAGGTCGTGAAGTCCAGTCGCATCACGAAGGGCTGACCTACTTAAGAGAACTTGGTTTTCGCGTGAACAATGAAAGCAAACACTGTTCAACGATTGAAGAAGTTATTGCTTATACAGAGGAATGGGTAGAAAAGCGAGCGACACTTCCGTATGACATTGATGGGATTGTGATTAAAGTAGATCGTCTCGGACAACAAGAGAAGTTAGGCTTTACCGCGAAAAGTCCAAGATGGGCCATCGCATTTAAATTTCCGGCTGAAGAAGTTGTCACAAAGCTTGAAGAAATTGAATTAAGCATTGGGCGAACGGGAGTTGTGACACCAACGGCTATTCTTACCCCGGTTACTGTCGCGGGTACAACAGTCAAACGTGCTTCGCTTCATAACGAAGATTTAATTCGGGAAAAAGATTTAAAGCTAGGAGACTCAGTGGTGATCAAGAAGGCAGGAGATATTATTCCAGAAGTCGTGAATGTTCTTGCTGAGCTACGTGATGGGAGTGAACGCGATTTTTCAATGCCGACACACTGTCCTGCCTGTGAGAGTGAGCTTGTACGCTTAGAAGGGGAAGTAGCCCTACGTTGTATTAACCCACAATGTCCCGCTCAAATACGAGAAGGCTTGATCCACTTTGTATCAAGAAATGCGATGAATATTGATGGGCTTGGTGAAAAAGTGATTAGTCAATTATTTCAACATGATCTAGTTCACGATGTTGCAGATATTTACAAACTGAATCGTGAAGAGTTGTTGAAACTTGAGCGAATGGGCGAAAAATCAGTCGATAATTTGCTTGAGGCCATTGAAGAAACAAAGGATAATTCACTTGAACGTCTATTGTTTGGCTTAGGAATCCGTTTTGTGGGAGCAAAAGCGGCAAAAACGTTAGCGATGGAGTTTGAAACGATTCACAAGATTAAAGAGGCTTCAGAAGAAGAATTGATAGCCGTAAATGAAATTGGCGAGAAAATGGCTACTTCTATTAATCGCTATTTTGCAAAACCAGAAGTACTACAATTAATCGATGAGTTAGAAGCGTTAGGCGTTAATGTAACGTATAAAGGTCCAAGAGCACCTTCAAGTACAGAAGTAGCAGATAGTCCGTTCGCTGGAAAAACCATTGTGTTAACAGGGAAACTCGAGCAACTTACACGTGGAGAGGCGAAAGAAAAAATAGAAGCCCTCGGAGGAAAAGTGACAGGCAGTGTAAGTAAGAAGACCGACCTTGTTATAGCGGGAGAAGATGCTGGTTCAAAACGGACAAAGGCTGAAGAATTGCAGATAGAAATTTGGGATGAAGCACAGCTTGTAGAAGTTTTTAGTAAGGAAACATAGAAAAAAGAAGGGAGGGGAGTATTTGTGTTAAAGAGATGGGGAATCCTATGTCTCACTTTATTGCTTCTAACAGCTTGTTTTCCTATAACACCTCAGGAAGAAGGGAAAGTTGTGGAAGAAGGAGATGAACAAGAGCAGGATCAAGTCGTAGAAGTTGTACCACAAATAATTACACCAGATAATTATTACCAAAGTGTATTATATGATGGCTCCTATTTACACGGGGAATCAAGAGGTTTTGGAAATTCTGTTGTATATAATCGCCTTGATCTAGACCAATTAGAAATCGGTCTAACTCGTATTGCACAAGAATACTTTGAACCTGAAAGTTATTTTTTCAGAGAAGGTCAATTTATTGAAAGAAATACGCTCAATAACTGGTTAATGCGCTATGATGAGGACGATAATCCTCAAGGGTTGAATCCAGCCCTTGGTGAGGGAGGATCGATGAGAGAGAGAGAAGAAAGTCAACCTCGTTATTTGTCGCACATTTTAGAGCATAATTATCTTGTTGAAGATAGTAATGGGCAATTAAACCTTGGTGGTATTGTGATTGGTCTTTCGATGAACAGTGTATATAATTTCAGGGTGGAAGACGAGCAGGGGCGTTATTATTTTTATGAGCTGCCACTTTCAGACGATGTGATTGAACAAGAAGGTCAACGAATTGCGGGTGAAATTTTGGCAAGGATTCGCTCTGACAATATGCAAGAGGGAGCGTTTAAGGACATTCCAATTGTATTTGCTCTATTTCGAGAGCAATCACGTGAATCGGTCATTCCGGGCTATTTTGTTGCTAGAGCAAAAGCTGAAGCAAGCAGTGACTTAGACAGGTGGCAACGTATCAATGAGCGCTATTATTTGTTTCCTTCAAGCGAAGCAAGTCAAGAAGCACGAAATGAAGCAGATCAATTCCAACGTTTTAAAGATGATGTCCAGGCGTTTTTTGATACGTATATTGGGGTAGTTGGAAAAGGTCGTTATGTAGACAATCAAGTTCAGGAGTTAACGATTGAAATTCCACTTCGTTTTCAAGGGAAAGCTGAGATTGTTGCTTTGTCACAATACGTAGCAAGTCAATTGCAACAAAGATTCCAAGGACATTACAAGGTCAGTGTTGCGATCACATCTGTTGCAGGAAATACCGAGAGTGTTATTATTCAAAACCCAAATGAAGAACCGTTTATTCATATATTTTAATTGAAAACAAGGGCCGCTTTTTCGTTCTTCTCTTAAACACATTGAAATTATTTTCTCGTAGTTTAGAGGGTTTCGATTGGGAGGTCCTTTTTTTCGATAGATAAAATAGATAAAATAGATAAAATCTGGTCATTGACTTAAGAAGTATGAAAGCGCTACATAAGTGCTGATCACTACATAATCCTTATCATAAAGCGAAACTGATTTTTTGTATAACAGGAATAAGAACCCCAGGACCGTGAAAACCTATGTAAAGAGCTATCTTGACTTACTGCTCTTATTCTAGGGATGTTAGATTTCTCTAATGGTATTAATGTTGCTTAATGGTGCATTTGTGTGCAGGGACCAAAAGTAATTAAGGACCGTATAAAAAAGGGTCGAGATAAGTCAAAGAAACAATAGCTTTCTAGGGGTCTAAACCTTTGGAGAGCTTTTTAAAAAAAATAAAACGACTTGTAAAATTTTCTTTTCTCTAACTTGAAAATTTACTGCGTTAATGTAAAAAAGAAATTAATGAAGATAATTCTTGATGTATATATATTACTTTATATTGATTAAAGCGTTCTTTTATTTGTGTATGGTGAATAAGTATGCAATTTGTTTTCTGGTTTACAAGTTGTTAGACTGTTCTAATTTTTATTTTATGGTATGGTAAATAGTGTGTCCCAATCGTTCCGTTTAGTTAAACAAACATTTGTTTAAGGAATCAAGCAACATGTACTTGCATAGTAGTTGCATATAGCCTATCTAAGGAGGTGTACAAATGGATTATGGTTTGACTACAGCAACTTGGCTTTTGTTGTTTATCCCAATGCCGGTAATAATTATTTTATCGTTCGTATCATTAGTATTAAAAAGGAGTGATTAATTTGGAACTAGCAACGATTATTACATTTATCCTGTATTTACTTGGGATGCTCGTAATTGGTTTAGTGGCTTATAGAATGACAAGTAATTTATCAGACTATGTTCTTGGTGGACGACGACTAGGTGGTAGTGTTGCTGCCTTGAGTGCGGGTGCGTCTGATATGAGTAGTTGGTTATTACTCGGTTTACCTGGTGCTATGTATATAGGTGGCATGGGTGAAAGTTGGATTGCTGTTGGATTAGCTATTGGTGCGTATTTAAATTGGCAGTTTGTTGCAGCGCGTCTTCGTACGTACACAGAAGTGGCGAATGATTCGATTACGCTGCCTGATTTTCTGGAAAATCGGTTTCATGATAAGTCGAAGGTATTACGTATTATTTCTGCACTTGTAATTCTTGTTTTCTTTGCATTTTATACGTCTTCAGGACTTGTCGGTGGTGCATTTCTTTTTGAAGCATCATTTGGAATGAGCTATACTCAAGCACTTTGGATTGGTGCGCTTGTAATTATTTCGTACACTTTCTTAGGTGGATTTCTTGCTGTTAGCTGGACGGACTTTTTCCAAGGGATTCTTATGTTCTTAGCATTGATTATTGTCCCGATTGTCGCAATTTCAAAGATTGGTGGTTGGAATGAGACAGTAAATGCAGTGGGAACGATAGATCCTGCCTATTTAGATGCGTTCCAAGGAGCAACGTTTATTGGGGTTATCTCGTTGCTTGCATGGGGGTTAGGTTATTTTGGTCAACCACATATTCTTACACGCTTTATGGCTGTAAAATCAGTAAAAGAAATTCCGAAAGCACGTGCAGTTGGGATGACATGGATGGTTCTTGCCTTGTTCGGTGCGATCTTCACTGGTTTTGCTGGAATTGCTTATTTTTCAACAAATGGACCAGGAGGACAGTCTCTTCCTGATGGAGCACATGAAACGGTCTTTATTATGTTTACTCAAGTTCTGTTTGATCCTTGGGTAGCTGGATTTTTGCTAGCAGCTATTTTAGCGGCTATTATGTCTACCATTGATTCTCAGCTTCTTGTTTCATCAAGTGCTCTCGCTGAGGATGTCTATAAGGGTTTTATTCGTCAGGATGCTTCTCAAAAAGAACTTGTTCTAGTAGGGCGAATTGGTGTTGTTGTTATTGCATTGCTAGCCATTTTCCTTGCATACAATCCTGAAAATTCCGTACTTGACTTAGTAGGATATGCTTGGGCTGGCTTTGGAGCTGCGTTTGGTCCGGTCATCATTTTAGCGCTTTTCTGGAAGCGAATGACGAAAAACGGTGCATTAGCAGGAATGGTCGTTGGTGGAGTCACAGTTATTGTTTGGGCTGAGTTAGACCGTTGGTTCGGTTTAACAGCAGATCAATTTCCGGTACTAGGTTTATATGAAATTATTCCAGGGTTTATTTTAGCTTGGATTGCGATCATGGTCGTCAGTTTCCTCGGTCAAGAACCGTCAGCTGAGATACAAGAAGAATTTGACCAATCAATACGATAAGACTTTTCCCTCTCTTGGTATTTTGGAATCCAAGAGAGGTTTTTTCTCTTAGAATGATGAGATTATTGGGCTTTGTTGCCTATAGGTGTCGAATTTGGTATTATTAATCATATTGTCAAAATGCTCGAATTTTTTCGGAGGTGAAAGGTAAATGTCACGAATCCAAGAGGAACAAGTAAAACACGTAGCTCATTTAGCAAGACTTGCTATTACAGAAGAAGAAGCAAAAATGTTCACAGAACAGCTTGATGCTATTATTACGTTTGCTGAGCAGTTAAATGAACTAGATACAACAGGTGTAAAACCGACTACACATGTTCTTGATATGAAGAATGTCTTGCGTGAAGACAAATCTACAGAAGGTTTACCGATTGAAGATGTATTAAAAAATGCACCGGATCATGAAGATGGTCAAATACGTGTACCATCAATTATAGAATAGTAGGGAGGACAAGCTTCATGTCATTATTTGACCATAAGATGTCAGAGCTTCATACAATGCTTCAAAAGAAAGAAGTCAAAGTCTCTGATCTTGTTGATGAATCATACAAGCGTATAGCTGAAGTAGATGATAAAGTAAAAGCTTTTGTTACATTGGACGAAGAGAAGGCGCGTGCCTATGCGAAGGAGCTAGATGAAGCACTTAGCTCAAGCAATGAGCGTGGGCTTTTATTTGGTATGCCAATAGGCGTTAAGGATAATATTGTAACGAAAGGTCTTCGTACAACATGCTCAAGTCGCATCCTTGAAAACTTTGATCCTATTTATGATGCTACCGTTGTTCAAAAGCTAAAGAATGCCGAGTCGATTACAATTGGGAAGTTAAATATGGATGAATTTGCCATGGGATCTTCGACAGAGAATTCAGCTTTACAAGAAACAAAAAATCCTTGGAATCTAGAGACAGTACCGGGGGGATCTAGTGGCGGTTCAGCGGCTGCTGTTGCAGCAGGGGAAGTTCCTTTTTCTTTAGGTTCTGATACGGGTGGATCGATTCGTCAGCCGGCATCATTCTGCGGCGTCGTTGGTTTAAAACCTACATATGGAAGAGTATCTCGTTACGGGTTGGTTGCATTTGCTTCTTCACTAGATCAAATTGGACCGATTACTCGAAATGTTGAAGATAATGCATATCTTCTTCAAACAATCACAGGTGTTGATCCAATGGATTCAACTTCAGCAAATGTAGAAGTGCCTGACTTCTTGTCATCTCTTACGGGTGATGTCAAAGGGTTAAAGATTGCTGTTCCAAAAGAGTATCTTGGTGAAGGGGTACAAGAGGAAGTCAAACAATCGGTCTTAGATGCATTAAAAGTTCTTGAAGGACAAGGGGCCACATGGGAAGAAGTGTCTCTTCCGCACTCCAAATATGCACTTGCAACGTATTATCTGATTTCTTCTTCAGAAGCTTCAGCGAACCTTTCTCGCTTTGATGGCGTTCGTTATGGGTATCGTACCGATAATGCAGAGAACCTTCTTGAAATGTACAAGCAAACACGTGCTGTAGGGTTTGGAGATGAAGTGAAACGTCGTATCATGCTTGGGACATTTGCATTAAGTTCTGGTTACTATGATGCTTACTATAAAAAAGCACAACAAGTGCGTACGCTAATTAAGCAAGATTTTGAAAACGTATTTGAAAAATATGATGTTATTGTTGGGCCAACAACACCAACGCCAGCTTTCAAAATTGGTGAGAATACAAAAGATCCATTAACGATGTATGCAAATGATATCTTAACGATCCCGGTTAACCTTGCTGGTGTGCCTGGAATTTCGATTCCTTGTGGATTTAAAGATGGATTGCCTCTAGGTTTACAAATTATTGGTAAGCATTTTGACGAGAGTACAGTTTATCGTGTGGCCCATGCATTTGAGCAAGCAACAGACTATCACACACAAAAACCTAAGTTGTAAGGGGGGAGACTGCGATGAATTTCGAAACAATTATTGGACTTGAGGTCCACGTAGAACTTAAAACAGAATCGAAAATTTTCTCAGCCAGTCCGAACCACTTCGGATCTGAGCCAAATGCAAATACAAGTGTAATCGATCTTGGTTACCCAGGAGTCTTACCTGTGTTAAATAAATCTGCTGTTGAATTCGCGATGAAGGCTGCTATGGCTTTAAATTGTGAAGTGGCAACAGATACAAAGTTTGATCGTAAAAATTACTTTTATCCAGATAATCCAAAAGCTTATCAAATTTCGCAATTTGATAAGCCGATTGGTGAGCATGGCTGGATTGAAATTGAAGTAGAAGGTAAAAAGAAACGGATTGGCATTACCCGTCTTCATTTAGAAGAAGATGCAGGGAAATTGACGCACTCTGGCAATGGTTACTCTCTTGTTGACTATAATCGTCAAGGTACACCGTTAATTGAAATTGTCTCAGAGCCAGATATTCGTACTCCTGCAGAAGCTTATGCTTACTTAGAAAAGCTTAAAGCGATCATCCAATATACTGGAGTTTCAGATTGTAAAATGGAAGAAGGGTCGCTTCGTTGTGATGCGAACATTTCCCTTCGCCCAGTTGGACAAGAGAAATTTGGAACAAAAGCTGAGCTTAAGAATTTAAACTCATTTAACTTTGTTCGCAAAGGTCTTGAGTATGAGGAAAAACGCCAAGAACAAGTTCTGCTTTCCGGTGGGATTATCGAACAAGAAACGCGTCGCTTTGATGAAGCAGCGAATAAAACGCTATTAATGCGTGTCAAAGAAGGATCGGATGATTATCGTTATTTCCCTGAGCCTGACCTTGTAGATTTGTATATTGATGAGGATTGGAAAGCGCGTATCCGTTCTGAAATTCCTGAGCTTCCGGATGCAAGAAAGAAGCGCTATGTTGAGGAACTTGAATTGCCAGCTTATGATGCGATAGTACTTACATTAACAAAAGAAATGTCTGATTTTTTTGAAGAGACAATTGGACAAGGTGCCGGAGCAAAACAAGCTTCTAACTGGCTAATGGGTGAAGTATCAGCGTACTTAAATGCAGAACAAAAAGAGCTTCAAGAAGTAGCTCTTACACCTGCAGGCTTAGCAAAAATGATTAACCTAATTGAAAAAGGAACAATCTCTTCTAAAATTGCAAAGAAAGTCTTTAAGGAATTAATTGAAAAAGGTGGAGACCCTGAGCAAATTGTAAAAGACAAAGGACTTGTTCAAATCTCTGATGAAGGGGAGCTTCTTAAAATGGTAACTGAGGTTCTCGATAACAATGCTCAGTCCATTGAAGATTACAAGAACGGGAAAGACCGTGCGATCGGCTTCCTTGTCGGACAAATTATGAAGGCGTCAAAAGGAAAGGCAAATCCTCCTATGGTTAATAAACTGTTACTTGAGGAAATTGCGAAGCGTTAACTGAAGGTGATAGGTCTGTTCTCTCATAATACTTTGAGAGAACAGATTTTTTTCTGTGGGGAAAAGTTATTATCTAGACAAGGTACTTTTTGATTAGTTGGAATGAAAACGTGGGTAACATATAATTTTTGTGAATATCAATGAACTATGAAAACCTACTCGAAGAAAAGGACCGCGGCTTACGGTTTTTCTAAGTCAAAAATGAAACGTTTGCTGAAGTATGATTAACTAAGGTACAATACAAGTAGTAATGGTTATGAAGATGTGGAGATTATTATGAAATAGGGGATCTACTATGAAAACTGCCAGACTTATTTATAACCCGACATCTGGGCGTGAACAAATTCGTAAAAATTTAGCTTATGTGCTAGAACGACTTGAAAAGGCTGGATATGTAACATCAACTCATGCAACGACAGGAGAAGGGTGTGCGAAACGAGCTGCACGTAAAGCGGGAGAAAATGGATATGATTTGGTGATTGCGGCCGGTGGAGATGGAACAATATTTGAAGTAGTCAATGGACTGGCTGACTTAGAAAATAGACCGAGACTTGGTTTGATTCCTGCTGGGACGACGAATGATTTTGCGAGAGCCCTTCACATACCACGTGATATTGAGAAAGCATGTGATGTTCTTTGTGGAGAGCACTATGAACCGATTGATATTGGGCGTGTTGATGATCGTTATTTTATTAATATAGCAGCAGGTGGGATGTTAACGGAGCTAACCTATGAAGTTCCAAGCAAACTCAAAACCGCTGTTGGACAACTAGCCTATTATATAAAAGGGCTTGAAAAACTTCCATACATTACACCACGGAAGGTCAAAATTGAGTATGATGGTAAATTATTTGAAGGTGAAATAATGATGTTTCTTGTGTCGAACACGAACTCTGTCGGTGGCTTTGAGAAGCTAGCTCCAAATGCTTCTCTTCAGGATGGAATGTTTGATTTTATTCTTGTAAAGAAACTCTCTTTTCCTGAGTTCTTACATTTAGCGACACTTGCTCTTCGCGGGGAGCATATTCATCATTCAAAAGTGATGTATGTTCATGCAAATCGAATTAAAGTACATGTCGAAGGAGATATGCAACTAAATTTAGATGGGGAGCATGGTGGATCGCTACCAGCAGAATTTGTAAACTTGTATCAGCACTTTCAAATGCTGACTCCAAAGGAGAGGAAACAGAGGAGATAGTAGGAGCTATTCCTATGTGTGGGATAGCTTAAATTATCGAGACCCCCCATTTTTTAAGTTTAGTAATGATCAACCTTGCGATGTCAATCGAAAGCTATTCCTTTGTGGGGATAGCTTGTTTGACTTATACAGCTATTTTCGATTATTCTCTCGACTATAATAACAAGGTCAATAGAGTTAATAGGACAGAACTAATAACGATATAACAATTGACTGTTTTCTATTTACCTCTCAGCTTTGGTAAATCGCCGCGATTTTTTCTTTCTTGTCCTTCATTCGTTTTTTCCTGTTGTTTAAAATAAAGTCCTCTACCTCGACTAAGAAAATAGGTTGGGAGAAAAGTTTGACGCTCTGATGGAAGAGCGTCGACATCCGACAGGGGCTGACAAATTGCTGCATGACTATGACCCTTTTGCATGAAGTGTCTCAAACATTTGGATGAGAAGGGCTTGTAACAGCCAGCTTATCGCGTTCTTCGGTAATCTTATTATCTATGGTCTCTAACATAGACAAAGAAGCCTTATGTATTTTTTCTTGCAAAGTTATTTACTTTTTACTTGTAAGAGACAGCTACTTTCGGAAAGTCACGCTGTATAACCCTCATCTGACTTGAACCAAAGTATTCCATTAATTTTATCAAAATTGTAAACAAAAAAGGAATTTTCTCCGAGTCCTCTTTTCGATAAGCTAAATACGTTTTGTATTTAGGAAATGGTGAATATTCAATAGATTTACTAATCAATTTTTTCATTAACAAGTCATTTTTTACAAATCCTTTTGGTAGCAAACTAATTCCTGCGTTTCGTTTAATAAGTTCTTTAATTGTTTTAATATCATTAATCTCAGAAATAATATTATAAGGGATATCTAGTTCTCTTAAGATTAAAGTAAGAGAATCATGGTATAATGTACCCGATTTAAACGTAATTAGTGGTTCTGTACCTATTTCTTCTAAAGAGAGAGACCTTTTTTTAGCAAGTTTGTGTGAGGGAGATAGAATAATAGATATCTCTTGTTCATCGATTTCAATAAAAGAGAGTTTTTCATTTTTAACTTTATTAGATGTAATTCCTAAATCAATCACATTATTTTTTAATGCAGAGACAATTTCATTTGAATTCATCTGACTGAATAAAAACTTTACATCCGGACATTTTTGAACAAAATTGGGGATTAAGTTAGGAATTACATCATTATAAAAAACAATTGGAAATCCAATGTGAAAATTCGTTTTTTTGTTTGACTTATAATCTTGTAAAGAACGTTGTGTTTTTTTCATGCTTTCAATTGTATGGATAGCAAAAGTTGCAAAAAATTGTCCCGCTTCGGTTAAAGAAGTGCTATTTTTGCCTCGAATAAATAGAGTTTCACCAACCTCTCGCTCCAATTGACTAATTCGATTTGAAAGAGTTGGTTGTGGAATATAAAGTAATTCCGCGGCTTTTGTAAAATTCCCCATTTTTTTTAGTGCAAGAAATGCTTCTAATTGATTAAAATTCATATGTAAACCTCCTTCTTTATACAGTGGTTATTGATTGCACAGAATATTAATCCCGAGCGCTTTTATTTTAGTCGGCCCACGGTGATCAATGACCCACACTTTCATCCCGATTAGAGTTGTTCATTGGTCAGATTCACAAAACGCATTGCATTTTCCTCATTTTTTCATTCATTAATGACGATTTCGGTAAAGTGAGGAATTGTTTAATTTTTTTAAACTACGCCGCAACTACCGAATGTGTTAAGAAGAAACCATGATTAAATTACTTAATATAAATCTTACAGATAATCCGTTGGTTTATCAAAGGTGTCGTTAAATTATCTATCATATTAAAGCGATTACATTAATATTTGGATTATATTATCAAATTTTTGTATTTCACACGTAAGGTATAGTTACATATAATTGGTTTAAGTAAAGGGGGTTTTACAAAAAATGTAAAAATAAAGTGGTACAGGAGTGGTGAAGTTGAATGAGGTATTGCTTGATTGATAAGATTTTCAATAACAAATAACAATTCTACGGGCAAACTAAAAGGAGGCACAAAGAATGGAAACGAGAAAATATGAAACAGACGTGTTAATTATCGGTGGCGGTAGCGCAGGGACAATGGCTGCTATTAAAGCAAAACAAGCAGACCCAACAATCGATGTACTCGTATTGGACAAGGCAGATATTCGCCGAAGTGGGGCCATCGCAATGGGGATGGACGGGTTAAATAATGCAATTTTACCAGGGAGGGCAACCCCAGAAGAATACGTACTAGAAATTACCGAAGCCAATGACGGGATCGTTAACCAAAAAGCGTTGTTACGTCAAGCGGAAGAATGTTACGACGTTATTAAAGAATTAGATAGTTGGGGCGTAGATTTTGAAAAAGATGAAACAGGTGAGTTCGTTGTCCATCGTGTTCACCGGAAAGGGCGTTACGTTCTCCCGATGCCTTATGCAAGTGATTTAAAGAAGATATTAGCAAAACAAGTGAAAAAGCATAAATGTCGTGTCGTAAACCGAGTCATGGCGACACGTTTATTAACAAATGGTAACCGTGTCATTGGAGCTTTAGGACTCGATGTTTTTACAGGAGATTTCGTTATAGTCAAAGCGAAAGCCGTTGTTGTTACAGCTGGAGCAGCAGGACGAATGGGTTTAACCGATTCAGGGTACTTGTACGGAACGTATGAAAATCCAACCAATACAGGTGAAGGATTTGCGATGGCTTATCATGCAGGAGCAGAGCTAACCGGTATCGAGTGTTACCAAATCAATCCAACGATGAAAGATTATAATGGCCCAGCCTGTGCATACGTTGCTGGACCATATGGGGGTTATACAGCAAATACACAAGGAGATAGAGTAACTGGGTGTGACTACTGGAGTGGCGATCTGATCATGCGTATGTGGGAACTATCCAATAAAGGTGAGTGGCCAGTGTACTTAAAGATGGACCATTTAGATGAAGAAGTTATTTCAAAAATTGAAGGAATTCTACATTTAAATGAACGCCCAAGTCGTGATCGCTTTCATGCAGGTAGAAACCAAGACTACCGAAAGCACATGGTAGAACTACACATTTCTGAACCGGGCTTGTGTAGTGGACATAGTGCATCTGGTGTGTTTGTCAATCATGAAGCAGAAACGACGTTAGAAGGGTTATATGCAGCCGGTGATATGGCCTGTGTACCGCATCAATACTTGCTAGGGGCAATGACTTTTGGGAAAATCGCTGGGACAAATGCAGCGAAATATGTAAAAACTGTCGCGAGTATGGAGCCAGATGAAATTCAAATTGAGAAAGAACGAGAACGAATTTATGCTCCATTAAAGAATCCAAATGGTGTACCGCATAACCAAGTGGAATATAAAGTAAGAAGAACGGTGACACAATATATGATGCCACCAAAGAATAAAGATAAATTTGATATTGCTCTCGCTCGTTTTCAACACTTACGTGAAGAGGACCTTCCGATGATAGGTGCAAGAGACCCTCATGAACTTGGTCGTGCACTCGAAGTGCATACGATATTAGATTGTGCGGAAATGATGGCGAAAGCATCATTATTCAGAAAAGAAAGCCGTTGGGGATTTTATCATTACTTCTTAGATTACCCAGAGAAAGACGACAAAAATTGGAAGAAAAGAGTGAATATTAAGAAAGGTGAAAATGGAGAAATGAACATCTTTACGCGTGAACTAGAGCCGTATATTATTCAACCGGAGGTGGCTGTAAAATGAGTAAGTTTTCCAATAACTTAATTGAACAACGCGTTGACGCTGCAGTTATTATTGATCGCGAAAAATGTATTGGGTGTGACATTTGCGTCCAAGTTTGTCCGATGGGAATTCTCGCCTTAGATGATGAGAAAAAAGCGTATATGAAATATGACGAATGTTGGTATTGTACACCATGTGAAACCGATTGTCCGGTAGATGCTGTAACAGTAAATATCCCTTATTTAGTCCGATAATAAGCTTTTGTAAAAGAGATGTCGTATATGTAAAATAGTCAGAATATTATAAAAAATCTATCCGAATGCATTAGAAACATCTGACTTTTATAGCTACAGTTCTTTTTATCCTGATTAAACTTCCCTTTAGAGATTTACAGTCAAGACGAAGGGGGAAGCAAATCCCCGTCCGTCCTGAGTGAGGTTTTACTTTTTGCAATAAAATGTTATTGATGCCCTGTAACGGAAGGAAATGAAGCTTGTAGATTATAAAGGTAGGTGTGAAAAAGTTTGAATAGATATATGAAAATGAAACTTTTATCCGTAACCATATGTTTTTTAACTGTAGTTACAGGGTGTAGCTCATCTGAAAGTGAAGTAGCATCAACTTCTACTAGTGATAATACGTCAGATTCGTCCAATCAATCGGTCACGATCATGATTGGTCATCAATCGCCAACGGCACAAACATGGGGTGCATTGATTATGAAAGACCAACAATTTTATGAAAAGCATTTAAAAGATGTAGAGCCTGATGTGGATTTTAAGATTGAATGGTTTGATTCACCAGCTGGACCACCACTCAATAATTCCATGGTTGGCGGAGATATGAGACTAGCCTT
Organism: Halalkalibacter lacteus; assembly: GCF_036663595.1. Lineage (NCBI taxonomy): Bacteria > Bacillati > Bacillota > Bacilli > Caryophanales > Bacillaceae > Halalkalibacter > Halalkalibacter lacteus. Next base: position 162,997 of record NZ_JAWRVL010000004.1, on the reverse strand, counting down.
TATGGGAGATATGCCAATTCTTTCAAACGGTATTGTTGGAGTGACAAACCCCAATTATAACTCTGTTTTCTTAGCGTTTGATGGAAAAGGGGAATTTGGAAAAAATCAATCCATCATCGTGCCGAATGAAGGTGTGAATTCCATTAATGATTTAGAAGGTCTTAGTGTATCAACTCCTTTTGGTTCGAGTGCTCATCGTATGCTTTTAGCAGCCTTAGAACAAAATGGGCTTTCTGGAAAAGTAGAAGTGGTGGATCATAGTGTGTCTGTTGGCTTACAAAGTATTGAAGAAAAGAAAATTGATGGACACGCTACATGGGAGCCTTGGCCAAGCTTTATGGAATACCGGGGACAAGGCGCAATTTTATTTGATGGTGAATTAACGAAGATTGATTATCTTGATGGGGTAGTAGCTAATAAAGACTGGGTTGAAGAAAACCCTAGTTATGCGATAGCTTTTTTAAAGGCATTAATTGAATCTCACCAGTTTATTTTAGCTAACCCACAAGAAGCAGCTGAAATTTTTGCTAAAGAAAGTGAATTCCCACTTGAAGTAACTGAAATCATGGTCGAAACGATTCATTTTGACTCTGGAATTTATGCTCATGACATTGAAACGTTAAATGGATCCCTTCAATTTTTATCCGATCAAGGAATGCTTGAGGGTGAATTAGATTTAACACAATTTATCGATGACAAATACTTAAAGCAAGCAGCTGAAGAAATGGAATTAACCTATTTAAGAGAGCAAGAAATGAATGGAGGTAAGTGGATTGACTGGATGAGCCGGTAAGTTACTGTATGTCATATCAAAGAAAGGGGGATTTTAATGAGTTTATTTAAGGTAACAGATGTCACTCTAGAGTTAAAATCATTACCGAATTTACTCGATAGGCAATATGCTCGTTACACATTACGAATAGTAACAATTTTAGGTTTTTTAATAGCGTGGGATTTACTGGTAAAAATCAATTTGATGTGGCCATTACAATTTGGTAATATGCCTTCTCCTATTTCAGTGTTACAAACATGGTCTACTTTATTGACCGCTCAAGATGGGGGAAGGTATTACAATGATATTCTTATGAGTTTAACCCGTGTATTTATTGGGATTTCCCTTGGGTTTCTCACTGCTGTTCCGTTAGGGATTTGGATTGGGTTATCAAAACGCGCTACTGATACGGCTTTTACTATTTTTGAAGTGTTTAGACCCGTACCTCTCATTGCCTATTTACCTGTAGCGATGCTGTTGTTTCCAACAATCGAAGGTGGAATCATCTTCATTACGTATATCGGTGCGTTCTTTCCGATCTTAATTAGTGTTCGTGATGCAACACTACGAATGTCGCCGAATTTAATTAATGCGGCGAAAATTTTAGGGTGTAAAAATTCGAGTGTATTTTGGAAAGTGTATATCCCGTCAATGGCACCAGAAATTTTCACAGGACTAGTTGTTGGTGTAGGGGCTTCTTGGATGGGGGTTATTACAGCGGAAATTATGTCGGGAAAGCATGGTATAGGGTATTTTAGTTGGACATCTTACAACTTATTAAAATATGAAAGTTCCTTTATTGGGATGTTTACGATAGGGGCCCTTGGGTTTGGTTCGACAGCATTTGTCCGATTTATTGAACGATCCGTCATTCGTTGGAAAAAAGCATAGCTATTTTTAACCTTTAAATTAGGGAGTGATCGTTTTGAGTATTGAAATTAAAAATGTTTCTAAATATTTCAACATTAATCGTAAAACATATTTGAAAGCGTTAAGTGATGTTTCCATGTCTATTCATCAAGGTGAGTTTTTATGCCTCCTTGGACCATCAGGCTGTGGTAAGAGTACATTACTTCGACTTATAGCGGGAATAGAAACGCCTACTAAAGGAGAGATTCGCTCGAACGGAAAGGTATTAAAAGGGTTAGACACCAGTAGAGGATTTGTTTTTCAAGAATATTCACTTTTTCATTGGAGGACCGTTCGAAAAAATATTCAATTTGGATTAGAAAACAAAGGAATATCTCGTCAAGAACAAAATGATATAACTGACCATTATTTAGATTTAGTTGGCCTTACGGATGTAGCGAATGCATATCCATCTCAAATATCAGGAGGGATGAAACAGAGGGTTGCATTGGCTCGTGCTCTTTGTTTGAAACCAGAAACCTTGTTAATGGATGAACCGTTTGGGGCGCTTGACGCGATGACACGTCTGAAGTTGCAAGATGAATTGATTCGCGTCTACCAAAAAGAAAAAATTACAATCGTATTTGTCACTCATGATGTGGAAGAAGCTGTTTATTTAGCTGACCGGATTGCGATAATGGGTGCACGTCCCGGACATGTAAAGCAAATTGTAGATGTAGCGATTGAGCGACCTCGAATTCGAACAGACCAACATTTTTCCGAAATTCGCAGTGATATTTTAAGTAGTTTTGGATTAGGGGTAGAAAAATCTGTAACTGAAGAAAAGCAAAAGGTTTCTGTCTAGTACTATAGTTCTAATAAAACATTTATATAGAAGAGGTGAGTTCATTGATTAAACAAGAACAAGTACTTCACGCATTAAACAGTGTAAAGGATCCAGAACTAAACCGTAGCTTAGTTGAGTTAGAGATGGTGCGTAACATCGAAATATCGACAGAAAATGATATTCGCCTTGAGGTTGTATTAACGATTTCTGGTTGCCCGTTAAAAATAACGATTAAAGAGGATGTTGAAAAAGCGTTGAAAAATCTTGGTGCAACAACTGTAGATGTTCATTTTGGAACAATGACAGATGAAGAGCGTGCAAAACTAGCGAAATATATGCAGGAAACAAGAAAGAACAATGTAACGTTACCTGTTGAGAAAAGTTCAGTTAAAAAAACACAAAAGCCAATAACGAGTGATTCACCACTTCTAGCAAAAGATTGTAAAACGGAGTTTTTATTAATAGCAAGTGGAAAGGGAGGCGTTGGTAAATCAACCTGTACGGTTAACCTTGCCGTGTCTTTGGCAAAACAAGGGAAAAAAGTTGGAATCATCGACGCTGATATATATGGATTTAGTATTCCATCATTAATGGGAATTGAGCAACGACCGACAGTGATTGATTCCATTATGCTTCCAGTCGAGAAGTTTGGAGTCAAGGTAGCATCAATGGGATTTTTTGTGAAAGAGAATGACCCTGTCATCTGGCGTGGACCGATGTTAAGCAAGATGCTACTAAATTTCTTTGACATGATTTTCTGGGAGGAACTTGATTATATGGTGATTGACTTACCACCAGGTACAGGGGATGTTGCCTTGGATTTACATCGAATACTTCCTTCTTGTAAAGAAATTATTATTACGACTCCTCATGAAACAGCAAGTTTAGTTGCTGAGCGAGCGGGGACGATGGCGCGAAGAACAGAACACGAAATTGTTGGTGTTATAGAAAATATGTCTTATTTTGAAGGGGTAGATGGAAAAAAAGAATATATCTTTGGCCAAGGTGGTGGGGAAGCGGTCGCAAAATCATTAGAGACAAGGTTGTTAACACAAGTGGCAATCGCAACTAGTGGATCCACACACGTTAATGGACAAGGAGTATACAGAGATTCAACTGTACAAGTAAAGCAATTTGAGTATGTAGCACAATTTGTTATCGATCGAAGTAAGCAACTTGCTGCCATGGCTCAGTAAAATTAGTGAGTTTGGGCAAGCGCATTTCAAACATGTCCTACCCACCGATATCAAGGAAGGGACACAATCAGGAAAACGAGCATGGAGACTATTGGAATGCTTGGAGGTACCCATAATATTGTTTTGGTTTTGATTGCTTGTATATGGTTAATTACATCGGATGGCACTTCATTCAAACAATCATTCATTATTTCGGTGTAGAGGACAATGAATAATTTGAAAAGATATTCGATTCAGAATCAGTTTCAAGAGTAGGTGATATAAATGATCGAGAAGCAAGAATATAATGAAAATCAAATTCAGGTGCTAGAAGGGTTTGAAGCAGTACGGAAGCGACCAGGTATGTATATTGGCTCGACAAGTAGTGAAGGTCTTCATCATTTAGTATGGGAAGTTGTTGATAATAGTATTGATGAAGCGCTTGTTGGCTACTGTGACGAAATAACGGTTCATATCTGTAAGAATGGTTCTGTTTCTGTTACAGATAACGGGAGAGGAATTCCCGTCGGTATCCATAAAAAGTTAGGTAGACCAGCAGTGGAAGTGGTATTAACGGTTCTTCATGCTGGTGGTAAGTTTGATAATGAAGGCTATAAAGTATCAGGTGGGTTACATGGAGTGGGCGTTTCTGTAGTGAATGCCCTCTCTGAATGGTTAGAAGTTGAAGTGAAGCGAGGAGGAAAGGTTTACTGGCAGCGGTATTTATTTGGGATACCAGAAAATGACCTAGAAGTAATTAACACTACGACAGAAACGGGTACGAAAATTACATTCAAACCAGATGAAACGATTTTTTTAGAGACAACTGAATTTGATGTTAATGTAATCAGAAATCGATTACGTGAGTTAGCTTTTTTAAATCAAGGGATTAGCATTACGTTAATAGATGATCGAGATGAAACAGAAATCTTTTATAAATATGATGGAGGGCTTCTGTCGTTTTTGGAATACTTAAATCAAAATAAAGACGGTGTATCGGAACCTTTCATATGTAGTGAGAAAAAGGATGAGATGACAGTCAATATAGCGGTTCAATATAATGATAGTTATACGAGTGCTATTTATTCATTTGCTAACAACATTCGTACACACGAAGGAGGTTATCACGAGATTGGCTTTAAAAGTGGGATTACTCGTGTGATTAATGATTATGCCAGAAGGTACAATCTCTTAAAAAAGACAGACCCCAATTTAACAGGTGATGATGTTAGAGAAGGATTGACGGCCATCATTAGTATAAAACTACCAGATCCAGAATTTGGAGGGCAAACGAAAACAAAATTAGGAAACAATGAAGCAAGAGGGATAACTGAATCAATCTTTACTGAAAAATTCATGAAATATCTCGAGGAAAATCCTGAGAGTGCTAAAAAAATTGTCAATAAGTCGGTATCAGCTGTAAAAGCAAGAGAAGCAGCTAAAAAAGCGAGGGAGCTTACAAGAAGAAAGAATGTACTCGAGGTTAGTGCTCTACCAGGAAAACTAGCTGATTGTTCGTCGAAAGACGCGTCAATAAGTGAACTGTTTATTGTAGAAGGTGATTCTGCTGGTGGTTCGGCTAAGCAAGGACGTGATCGCCATTTTCAAGCGATTTTACCATTACGTGGAAAAATTATTAACGTGGAAAAAGGACTTTTAGATAAGACTTTAGCTAATAATGAAATTCGTGCGATGATTACTGCCCTTGGTACAGGCATTGGCGAAGAGTTTATGATAGAGAAAACAAGGTACCATAAAATTATTATTATGACAGATGCGGATGTAGATGGTGCTCATATCCGGACACTACTTATTACATTCTTTTTCCGTTATATGAGACCGTTAATTGAGCATGGCTATATTTATATCGCTCAATCTCCACTTTATAAAGTTACAGTCGGAAGAGAAGTTTTTTATGTTTACAATGAAGAGCAAAAAGACAAGGTTTTAGCTGGAACTGGAAACGGAGATAAACATTTAAAGAAAGTGATCCAACGTTATAAGGGGTTAGGTGAAATGAATCCCACTCAATTGTGGGAAACGACAATGGACCCTAACGAAAGAACCCTTCATCGAGTTGTTTTAGAAGATACTAACTATGAAGAAAAGGTTTTTGAAACATTAATGGGTGATCAAGTAGAGCCAAGAAGGAAATTTATTGAAGATAATGCACAATTCGCTATAAATCTCGACATTTAAATAAAAGTAGCAAGAAGGAACCAGCTAACTTCTAAGAAAGTGATATGCTCCCCTTAAGGTGGTAGACAGATTAAAAAATAAAAATCTGCTACTTTAAAGGGGAGTATTTTTTATGCTTAAAAGAGGTTACTCTGCAGAAGATAAATTAGAAATCTTGAAAGCCTGTGAGGGTGGACAATACTCATTAAATGAAATCACCAAAATTTACAATATGCATAAATCTACCATTATGGAATGGAGACGTAAATTCGATAAATATGGTTCAGAAGGTCTTAAAAAATCCTCTACATGGAAAAAGTACTCCAAAGAACTAAAGCTTGCCGCAATAAGAGGTTATCAATCTGGAAAATACTCGCTTCGGGAAATTACAAGAAAGTATGAACTATCGGATAAGTCTGTCCTCAAGAAATGGATTAGGAAGTATAATAGTCATAGAGAGATAAAGGATACGGGGAAAGGAAGAAATCAATCTATGACTAAAGGTAGATCAACGACTTGAGAAGAACGAATTCAAGTGGCTTTATATTGTATAGAGAACGGTAAAGATTATCAGAAAGCAACTGAGACTTACGAAGTCTCTTATCAACAAGTATATCAATGGGTTAAGAAGTATGAAATGGTGGAGATGAAGCACTTAGAGATAAACGTGGAAGAAATAAAGTAGAAGCAGAGCTTTCTTCAGAAGAAAAAGTTAATCTTGAGATGAAGCGATTACCGTCGTATGATGTTGTACATGAACCGAAAATTTAACAAGAAGCTTAATCATAAAAGAATTTATCGGTTAATGAAGGTAGCTGGATTAAAGTCTGTCATTCGTAAAAAGAAAAACGTTATATTCATTCTCTCCACAACATGTTGCAGAAAATGTGTTGAACAGAGAATTTAAGGCTGATAAACCAAATGAAAAATGGCTATCAGACGTAACTGAGTTTAAATATGGCTCATCACAAAAGGCCTATCTGAGTGCCATTCTTGACCTTTATGATGGATCAATTGTTAGCTACGTCTTGGGACACTCTAACAATAATCAGCTTGTGTTTGATACACTTGATGAAGCCCTAGCTATTTCTCCGGAAGCACATCCTCTTTTACATAGTGATCGAGGATTTCAGTATACCTCTCTTGGATTTAAACGGACGATAGATAACGCGAAGATGAAGCAAAGTATGTCACGTGTTGGAAGATGCATTGATAATGGACCAATGGAATCTTTCTGGGGTACCCTCAAGTGTGAAAAATATTATTTACATAAATATGATACGTTTGAAGAGCTTTCTAAGACGATTGATGAATACATTCAATTCTATAGCCGTGATTGTGTGGTGGAGTGGTATTATAAGAATGCTGGTCAAAAAAGCCTAGCAATTACGACTCTACCCAAACAAAGAACAGACGACTCTCATTAACAAGCTGTACCCGTTTTGTTTTCAATCGTTTCCTCGCTCTTTGGAATGAAAAATACAAAGAATAGAAAAAGGATTGACCTACCAAACTTGGCCTTGTCCGTTTTGCGAAAAGTCGTGAGGTCGAAGGACAGAATCTCGGTGAAACGATTAGACTTACGCACTCTTACAATCTACATCGTAATAAATCCGCTGATTAAATAAACCATAATTAAACTAATAATGCTAACAGAAAGGGCGGCTACCATTCCTATGTAAAAAGGTTTAATTCCAAGGCTTTTAAAAATACCCAATCTTGTAGATAATCCAACCCCAGCCATTCCAATTCCTAGTAAATAATAAGAACCAAACGTACTTAAACTATGGTGAATTGCAGTCCATTGTGGGGAGGAAATAAGTCCGAAAGCCAGCTCATCTTTAGCAACTCCAGCATCGCCTATCGAGCGAATAATCGTGAGTGCTATAAATCCAATGACGAATAGAGGCATTAATTGATACCATTTCACTGGATTCACTTGTTCCGCTTCATTTACGATTTTGCTTCTATTGAGGTACGTTAAAATAGGAACAACAGCAATAATGAATACATTTCGTGTTAATTTTGTAATGGTTGCGGTTTCTATTACTTCTTCTATATGAAACATCTGATGATACATTAAGGCAGCACCTGTTACTTGTGCTGTATCGTGGATGGCGGTTCCTAAAAATAAGCCGGCTTGAATTGGATCAGCATGAAATAAATAAAATGCGATATATGGATAAAGTAACATGGTAATTAAACCAAAAAGTGTAATATTAGCAATTGCATAGGCCAATTCTTCATCATTGGCTTTAATACTAGGGGAAATAGCTGCGATTGCCGTTACTCCGCAAATAGCTGTTCCACTAGCGACTAATGTACCTAAGCGGTGCGATTCGTTCATTTTATTTGTAATCCATAACGTAATGAGCAGCCCAGAAGCAATACAAGTAATAATAATTGGAATTCCCCATGCTCCTAATTTTATAACATCGAAAAAACTTAAACGTATCCCTAACAAAATGATTCCAAGCTTTAACATCGCATTAATAGAGAACATAATTCCCTTTTTAAATACTTCTTGTAATCCAATAATATTTCGAACGAATAAACCAAGTATAACGGCAACGAATATTCCTGAGATGGCACTTGGATTATTTAATGGAAGTCCTTGGTAGTTATTTATACCTGTGCCAAACCATTTCGCGAAATAAGAGCTAAGGATCATTATTATCGTACATAACATTAACCCTGGTAGTAATTGAAGGGATTTTTGCATATAACTAATTTTCTTCGGACTAATAACTTCTTGTTCTTGAACTTGTGTTTTCTCGTTAGGTAATGACATCGGTATTCACTCCCTTTTTCTTTCTTACCTTCACTTAACTTAACATTTAGTGATTATTGTAAGTTATAATGAGAGTTATTAAGAAAACCAATAGATGAAACTAAAAAAGATCTTTAAGTGAATATAGAATTAATAGAAACGAAAAACAACACGGGAAAAGGACTGTAAAGGATCCTTTTCCTTTTTAAAGTAATTACTCAACTTTCTCAGACCAAATTAGGCAGGTAAGTCTAATATAGCTTGGTAAACCTGTAATCCATTGTGATAGTTGATTTCTAAGTAATTGTTGTATTTGTTTAAGGATCGACTTAGTCGTCTTAAAGTACAATCTAGAGATCCATCGCTTTTTAGCGTGTTTTTAAAAAATAGCACCTAAGAAATTGAATTGTGTAATTAAGCTTACCGGAAGTAGATCCTAGATCTGTAAATCAAGGAAGTAATTCAAAGGTTAATATTTTAGCCCTAAAATTAAACTATATTACATCGGTCAAATTTTAATGGGTCTCCATCAAATGATTCATCAGCAATTTTGATAGAATGAGTCGGGCAGCCTTCAAACGTATCCTGAACGTCTTCTTCAAGTTCTTCTGGAACATTTACGGTACCTTTATTGTTATCCAGAATAACAAATGCAATTCCCTCATCATCATTGTCATAAATATCTGGCGCTGCTGCCTCGCAGGCACCACAAGCGATACAAGTATCTTTATCAATAATAGTATACATAGCCATTTGTTTAGCTCCTTTCAGTATTAAGAAAATATAGACGTACTATGAAGCGGCTGAACTTTTGCTTTTGGATCCAAGTAAGATTTTGCGTTATTTACAGCGGTTGGAGCTTCACCAAGTCCAGTTGCAATCAACTTCACTTTTCCATCAAATGTAATAACGTCGCCTGCTGCATATACGCCTGGAATATTGGTTTCCATCCTAGAATTAACAATGATAGAATTTCCTTCTAATTCAAAACCCCAATCTTTAATAGAGCCGAGAGAAGATACGAAACCATAGTTTACAATTACTTCATCAACTTCAATTATTTCTTTGATACCTTCTTTACCTTTTTCTAAGATTACTGTATTAATTCTATTATCATTACCTAAGAACTCAACAGGTACATATGGTGTTTTGATATTAACTTTTGAAGAGAGTAATTGTGCGACACTATGTTCGTGGGCTCGGAACTTATCTCTCCGATGAACAAGGATTACTTGTTCTGCAATTGGCTCAAGCATTAATGCCCAATCAACTGCAGAATCGCCCCCACCACAAACCATTACTTTCTTATCACGAAATTTATCCAAGTCATCAATGAAATAATTGAGGTTTTCATTCTCAAACTTTTCTGCTCCTTCGAGTTCAATTTTTCTTGGATGAAAGGCACCATTTCCAGCGGTGAGAATGATAGTTCGTGTTAAATGCTCTTCCTTATTAGTAGTGAGTTTAATGACTCCATCTGCTTGGATATTAAGATCTTGAGCCACTTGTTCTAAACAAATTGTTGGATTGAACTGCGACATTTGCTCTTTTAACTGATTGACTAATTCTTGGGCACGAATTTTTGGAAAACCGGCTACATCATAAATATATTTTTCAGGGTATAGGGTAGATAGTTGGCCACCAAGCAGGGGTAAACTTTCAATAATTTTCACAGATAAATTTCGCATGCCACCATAGAACGCAGTGAAAAGGCCTGTAGGTCCTCCTCCTACAATTGTGATATCATATATTTTCAGATCAGCTTCCAATATACTACCTCCTAGAATAATCGCTTTACGAACATTATTTTCAGCAATGTTACAAAATGTATATCCATCTCGCATATAGCAAAAATTTTATTCATTTTTTACGCTTATAGCATTTAATCAGATCAGCTTTCGTTATAGGTCGTCAACTCCTTTTCTTCTTTCACCTGAAGCAATGTTATTGCTGGTCATAGCCCCTGCGCCACCCGTGAATTAATACGTCTGTTTCTAATTTTTTTGTCAATAGAATTGGTATTTGTTATTGAAAGTCTTTTCAACCAAGCAACACCTCATTCAACTTTACCACCCCCTAAAATACATGAGAGATTTTATCTGTAACCATTTTAATTTTTACCTTTAGTTGGAATACATCCTTTACTTAAACCAATTATATTTAACTAAACCTTACGTGTGAAATACAAAAAATTGATAATATTATCCAAATATTAATGTAATCGCTTTAATGTGGTAAGTAATTAAAAGATAAGTATTGCTATAGCTTGGTGATCTTTAATCCGTTGTGGACGAAGTCAATTAGCATACTATATTAAGGGACTTGAAAAACTTCCGTAAGTGTGACTGATATTGGTATGGATTGAAAATGATGATGTTTAAATTAGGGCAATTATCGATTTTTATTTACCACTCAAAAAACATTCTGAGAAATATCACATATCTACTGTTCAAGCGAATGCCGATGACTTAATAAGTGACCAAGAGCTAGATGCGGTATTTATTGGTGTTCCAAATAAATACCATGCTCCTATTGCAATAGAATGCAGGGAAATATGTTCTATTAGAAAAGCCGATAGTGATAAATAAAAGCGATGCTAAAGAAATTCTGATCACTCAAATAGAGACACGCAAATTGGTCAAGATCCACATAAAATGCACTAGGAGTCCTTAGTGATCAGGTAAAAGACCAAGTGGGAAGAGGAGAACTCGGTATCATATAGTATGCAAAAGCAAGTTGGTTTCGTAACAAGGGCATTTCTGGATAAGGAACGTGGTTTACACAAAAAGCAGAATCCGGAGGCGGTCCACTTATTGATATAGGAGTACATTTGCTTGAACTTTCCTTGTATTTGATGGGGAATCCGAAACCAGTTAAAAGCAGACTACAAAACATGACGAATGCTTATATTGGCAAGTTGGACCATCGAGAAAATTTGCGGTTATTCTTAAAGATTGCACCAAATGTATCTTCTATTCCTAAATTGTCTTAAATGGTGAACCAGGTTTTATATCGATAAAACTAAATACGGGGTGCGGATGAGTATTTTACCGAATAGAAATAAAATTCGTTTATTAAAAGTGGGAGGAGACCTTCTGCTTTTTTTGTTGTAAGATCCCTTTTTCATGAATGCTTGAAAGTAAAATGATTGCAATAAATATGTACTGTCATTAAATTCTCACTCTTTTGTAACAAAATCGTTTAATTTGTGATGTGCTTCACATACATTTCGCATATACAATATCTATAACTCCAAAAAGAAACGAATGAAGAGGGGGAGAAAGATGGAATCAGTTGAATTTAGTCGCTATTTAACGATGTTGACATTATCTGTCCATGTGATTTTTGCAACAGTTGGTGTCGGTGTTCCTATATTAATAACGATTGCCCATTGGCTCGGATTAAAAAGAAATGATGAACATTATCTTTTACTTGCAAAACGTTGGGCACGTGGATATGTCATTAGTGTGGCTGTTGGGGTCGTAACAGGTACAGCCATTGCTTTGCAATTGGCTCTTCTATGGCCGCGGTTTATGGAGTTTGCAGGTCAGCTTGTTGCGCTACCGCTATTTATGGAGACTTTTGCATTTTTCTTTGAAGCGATATTCCTTGGAATATACTTATATACATGGGATCGGTTCAAAAATCCGAAGACTCATTTTTACTTGCTAGCTCCGGTTGTTTTAGGGTCAGCGATGTCTGCTCTATTTATAACGTCTGTTAATGCCTTTATGAATGCACCGCAAGGCTTTTCGTTAGTTGATGGACAGCTAACGAATATTCAGCCTTTACTTGCAATGTTTAACCCGGCTATGCCTACGAAGGTGGCCCATGTCTTATCATCTGCTTATATGACTACTGCTTTTATTCTTGCATCGATTGCGGCTTTTCATTTAATGAAAGGAAACCGCCATGAGTATCACCGTAAGGCACTTGCGTTAACGATGAAGGTTGCGCTTATTTTCTCGATTGCGACAGCGCTTGTTGGTGATTTGTCAGGTAAATATCTTGCAGAATATCAACCTGAAAAGCTAGCAGCAGCTGAATGGCATTTTGAAACAGAAGGAGAAGCGCCGCTAGTTCTTTATGGTGTGTTAACAGAAACGAATGAAGTGAAGTATGCAATTAAAATTCCATATGCGCTTAGTATTCTCGTACACAGCAACCCGTTTGGAGTTGTGACCGGATTAAATGACATACCTGAAGAACTACACCCACCTTATGAGATTCATTACTTCTTTGACATTATGGTTTCAATTGGGATTGGGCTAACCGTGCTTTCTTTAGTCTATTGGATTGCCCTTACACGTAATTGGGGATTTATCAAAACACGTCCTTTTCGTTTCATGCTTGTCCTTTCAGGTCCTTTAGCAATGATTGCGATTGAAGCCGGTTGGTGGTTTGCAGAGATGGGACGTCAACCGTGGATTATGCGTGGGTTTATGACAACAGTTGAAGGTGCAACTGATTCGCCTTATGTCGGTATTATGTTCATTGCCTTTGCGTTGTTGTATATCATCTTATTAATTGGAACAGCCGTTGTATTGACGCGTATGTTCAGAAGGAATCCAGTTGAGCGTGAGCTGGAGGAAATGTCGATCGAACAAAGGAGTGTTGCGAAATGACGATTGAATTTATCGGGATATCGGTATTGTGGTTATTCCTGTTTGGCTATGTCATTGTTGCGTCGATTGATTTTGGAGCTGGATTTTTTAATGCCTCTACGATTTTGACTAGAAAGCATCATATCGTAAACACAATCATTCAGCGTTATTTGTCTCCTGTATGGGAAATTACGAATGTGTTCTTAGTATTCTTTTTTGTCGGTATGATTGGTTTTTTTCCTAGTACCGCGTACTATTTTGGTACGGTATTATTAATTCCGATTAGTATTTCGATTATTTTACTAGCGCTACGGGGAAGTTATTATGCTTTTGGCACGTATGGGACGAAGGGGCATGTTGGCTATACGTTGATGTATGGAGTAACAGGCGTACTCATTCCAGCTTCGCTATCTACTGCTTTAATTGTGTCTCAGGGTGGATTTATTCGTGAGACAGTAGTGGGCGGCATTGAACTAGATTATGTTGCGCTGTTTACGAGTCCGTTTGCCTGGTCGATTGTTTTGCTTAGTTTAGTAAGTGTTTTATTTATCTCAGCAAGTTTCTTAGCTTACTATTCTTCTGTTGCCAAAGATGCTAAGGCATTAAATTTATTTCGAAGATACACATGGATTTGGAGCTTTCCGACGATTGTGACAGCACTAGGAATTATTATTGAGATGAAGTGGCATAATCCATCTCATTATGAAGGGTTGCTATCCCTTTGGTGGCTATTTGCACTATCGTTTTTATGCTTTATCACAAGTTTGTGGTATTTGAAAAAAGGTCACTATGGCTGGTCATTTATCTTCGTTGTCTTACAATTTGCACTCGCATTTTATAGTTACGGGATCTCACGTTATCCATATCTATTGTATCCATATTTAACGATTTATGATGGTTTCACAAATGAAACGATGGCTTACGCGCTTATTACCGTGTTTATCTTGGGGCTTTTATTACTTATTCCATCGTTGTATTTAGTGTTTAAGCTGTTTATTATGAACAAACCTTACATTCAAAAAGGCAAAGTATAGGGAGGGAGCTAAACATGCACAATTTTCTGTTGTTTTATGCACCGCTCCTTGTTGTCGTGCTAGCAATGGTTCTTTCCTTTTTCGTGGCTGCTAAAAACACGAAGTATGAGGATTAACCGATGAAGTCACTTCAGAAGCTGGCATCTGCACAAAAGAGTCGGTATTATACGCTGTTTCTGTTGGCATTTGTCTTAGGGATTTTAGTCATTTTGCAAGCGTATATGATCGTTTCGATTGTTGATGATCTTTTTCTAACTAAACAAACGTTTGATCAAGTTTTACCAATGTTAATCGGATTATTGGGGGTGCTCTTAGCTAGAGCAGTTCTATCCTATTGGAACGGGAAAATCGGTGTAACAATGGCTACGAATGTCAAAGCGGACTACCGAAAAAGATTACTAGGATCTTTTTCTAGTCAATCTTTAACCGGATCCTATAAGGGGCAATCGGGTCAGAAAGTCAGTGTGATGATGGATGCGGTTGATGAGCTTGATAGTTATTTCAGTAAATATGTCCCGCAACGGATTCTGTCATCAATTGTGCCACTTATCATCTTAGTAGTTGTGTTTAGTCAGCATCTGTATTCGGGTCTCATCATTTTAGTAACTGCCCCATTTATCCCACTATTTATGGCGATCATTGGGGGTTTAACGCAGCGTAAGTCAGAGGCACAGCTTGATAGTTTGGCAGCTTTTTCTGGACGGTTTCTTGATACGCTTCAAGGACTAGTGAGTTTGAAGTTGTATGGGAAATCCAAACAGTACAAAGACGTCATTAAGCGGAGTAGCTTAGATTTTCGCGATACGACGATGACGATATTAAAAGTGGCCTTCACATCTTCATTAATGCTAGAGTTTATCTCGATGCTTAGTATAGGACTTGTTGCGTTGGAGCTTAGTCTCAGACTTATTGTATTCAATCAAATTTCCTTTTTCACCGCTTTCTTCATTCTGTTACTAGTTCCTGAATTTTTCACTTCGCTTAAAGAGCTAGGTAGTGCGTTTCATGCTGGGAGAAGTAGTATGGGAGCAGCGGTGAAAATTGAGAAAGAACTTGAAAAGGGAGAAGTTTCAACAAGGTGGGGGAGCGAGAAGATGCCCAATGTTCCTCGGTCAATCGAATTGAAAAATCTTCAGTTTCAATATGATTCAGCCGAATTTACTTTGAAAGACATTCAAGCTTCCATTCCTCCGTACGGTCAAGTTGCGATTGTTGGTAAGAGTGGTTCTGGCAAAACGACATTGCTACATGTGCTAGCAGGTCTATTACACCTTGAATCCGGAGAAGTTCTAGTAGATGGCCGCAAGCGTTCTGATTATCTGGAGGAGGAATGGTTTGGTCACATCAGCTATATTACGCAACACCCTTATATATTTGCAGGGACGATTGAGGAGAATATGGCTCTTGGTGTTTCTGCAACGAAGGATGAGATTCGTAAAGCTGCTGGCAAAGCGGGCATTGCTAATATGGTGCAGTCTTTGCCTCATGGGTTTGACACTGTTATTGGAGAAGGGGGAAGAGGCCTGTCAGGTGGAGAGAAACAGCGGGTCGCACTCGCCAGGGCTTTTCTAAAGAATCCTTCGGTTGTGTTATTTGATGAACCAACATCAGGGCTTGATCTCTACACAGAGCAGTTGCTTCAACAATCCATTCAAGAACTTTCCAAAACGTCAACAATCATTACCGTTGCTCATAGGTTGCAAACGATTAAGGATGCAAACCATATTCTTTTTCTTGAAGAAGGAACGTTACGTGCACAAGGCACACATGAGCAGTTAAAGACATCAATTTCTTCATATCAGGAACTGTTCTCTACACAAAGGGAGGAGGAAAAGAGATGAAAGAACTGCTTACCATCACCGGTTTTATTATGAAAAAGAAGAAAGATGTCATCTTGTCGATTGTTTTTGGATATATTGCTGGAATGACGGCGGTCGGTTTGTTTGCTGCGAACGGGTATTTAATTTCCAGAGCTGCACTCGAACCTCCGCTTTATGTGTTGATCACAATGGTTGCTGTTGTGAAAATAAGTAGCTTCTTGCGTGCAGGCAGTCGTTATGCTGAACGCTACTATTCTCACCGGGCAACCTTTACGATGCTAAGTGATTTACGCGTTTACTTCTATGAAAAGCTTGAGTCAAAAGAGCGTAGTTTATTTCAAACCTATCGAAGTGGAGATCTTCTAGCTCGAATTGTCGGAGATGTGGAAAGTCTTCAGAACTTTTTCCTGCGTGTTGTGTATCCACCAATTATTATGGTTACGATATTTGTCAGTACGATCTTCTTTGTCAGTTTTTACTCGATTTCGATCGTGATCTTGCTAACGGTCGGTTTGTTTCTAACTGGCTTCGTTATTCCCGCTTGGTTTGCTAACAAGCAGAAAAAACTAGGTAGTAAACTTCGTGAAAAACGGGCGCACGTATCAACAGAAGTGACAGAGTGGTTTCAAGGGTTTCGAGAATTGAAGATTCACCAAAAGCTAAAAGAGAAAGAGCGACAATTGGTAGTTGCTTCTGTTGCTTATATTAAAGAGCAGGAACAAGATGGGACCCGGTCCATTGCCAATCAGTCTGTTAATATGGCTATCTCGCTCTTTATTACATGGGCAGTACTCGTAACAGGAGCCTATCTTGTGGCAAGTGATCAGCTAGATGGTGTTTTCTTAGCGATGCTTGTCATGATGAGTTTGACTGTGTTTGAACACTCAACCCCGATGGCTGCTTTTCCAATCTACTATGAAGACAGTGAAAGAGCAGCAAAACGACTGTATTCAGTAGTTGAAAAAGAGAAAAAAACGGAAACCATCGCTAAAAAAGAGAACAAATCATGTGAAAAAGTCCCGTCTATTGAACTAAAACATGTTAGCTTAACCTTTGCTGGTGAGCATCGCAAAGCATTGAATGATGTGAGTCTGTATTTGCCTGCTGGTTCAAAGACCGCAATTGTTGGACCGAGCGGATCTGGTAAATCAACTTTGTTGCAGCTCATTTTGAACCTGTACCCTTCTAGTGAAGGGGAAATCTACTTGGGCGGGGTACCGGTTAAAGATTTTGACCAAGAAAGCCTCTGGCAAAAGGCGAACGTGGTTCTTCAAGAGAATCACTTTTTCTTCGGGACGATTCAAGACAATCTCTTATTATCAACAGACACGTGGACAGATGATGAGTTACAGCAGTTATTAGTTGACGTTCAATTGTCTAGATTTTCTCTATCAGATAAAGTTATGGAAAAAGGAGAGAATTTGTCAGGTGGTCAACGGCAGAGACTAGCGATGGCACGAGCGATTGCAAAGGGTTCTTCTTTATGGCTGCTTGATGAGCCTACTTCTTCTGTAGACTCGTGGACGGAACGACACCTCTATGATTTGCTGTTTCAAAAGGCGAAAGAAGATACGGTTGTCCTCATTAGCCACCGTCTTGCTGAATTAGAGAGAATGGATCATATCATTGTTATGGATCAAGGAAAGATTGTTGAATCAGGCTCATTTAATCAGCTTATGGATTCAAAAGGCTATTTCTATCAACTGAAGCAAATTGAGAATAATGTGTTACAACATGCTTAAAGAAGTTGTTAAAAAGGGTCAGAACTCACATCATTAGTCGTGGTCTGATCCTTTTTGTTTCGCAAATACGCGCTAAGATATTGACACATAAAACAGTATATGTAAAATAAGTAGTAGGATTAGCACTCGGAAAGCTCGAGTGCTAATACATAGAACATCTCATTTACGAAACTGACTGCGCTAATAAAAAAGGGCGTAGTTTCAAACGAAAGGGGAGATTTCAATGTCAAAAAAACAGTTTAAAGCAGAATCAAAAAGATTATTAGAAATGATGATTAACTCGATTTACTCACAAAAAGAGATTTTTTTAAGAGAGTTAATTTCAAATGCAAGTGATGCAATTGATAAACTCTATTACAAAGCATTAACGGATGATTCGTTGAATTTTGAGAAAGACAGCTACTATATTAAGGTAGAGGCTGACAAAGACAACCGTATTTTGAAACTAATTGATACTGGAATTGGAATGACAAAAGAAGAACTTGAAACCAACCTTGGGACCATTGCCAAGAGTGGGTCATTGGCGTTTAAAAAAGAAAATGAACTGAAAGACGGGCATGACATTATCGGCCAGTTTGGAGTTGGGTTCTATTCTGCTTTTATGGTGGCTGATGAAGTTACAGTCATTAGTAAGGCTTTAGGAAGTGATGAAGCCTACAAGTGGGAATCGGACGGGACAGATGGATACACGATTGACGTGCACGAGAAAGAATCTATTGGTACTGAGATCATCATCAAAATAAAAGAGAACACAGAAGATGATACATTTGATGAGTATTTAGAAGAACACCGCTTAAAAGCGATCATTAAGAAGTATTCAGATTTCATCCGCTATCCAATCAAAATGGATGTGACGGGACAGCGTGCTAAAGAAGGCAGCGAAAATGAATTAGAAGATTACGAAGAAGAGCAAACGATTAATAGCATGGTGCCGATCTGGCGTAAAAATAAAAATGAATTAACTGCTGAGGATTATGAGAATTTTTATTCTGAGAAACATTACGGATATGACAAACCTCTCAAACATATTCACATCAGTGTCGATGGGGCAGTTCGATATAACGCGATTTTGTTTATACCAGAAAATATTCCGTTCGACTTTTATTCAAAGGAATTTGAAAAAGGCTTAGAGCTTTATTCAAACGGTGTCTTGATTATGGATAAGTGCTCTGACTTACTTCCTGATTATTTCAGCTTTGTGAAAGGGATGGTTGATTCAGAAGATTTATCACTAAATATTTCTCGTGAGATGTTGCAGCATGATCGTCAATTAAAACTAATCGCGAAAAACATTAAAAATAAAATCAAGAGTCAATTACTAAGCTTACTAAAAGATGAGCGAGAAAAGTATGAGCAGTTTTACAACTCCTTTGGCAGACAGTTAAAATACGGAGTTTATAGTGACTTTGGTAGTCATAAAGACGTATTGCAAGATTTATTGATGTTCTACTCTTCAACGGAGAAGAAACTAGTAACATTAGATGAATACGTATCAAGAATGCCTGAGGACCAAAAATATATTTATTATGCTTCAGGTGAATCGTATGAACGTATTGAAAAGCTACCGCAAACAGAGCTTGTCTCAGACAAAGGATATGAAATCTTGTATTTCACTGAGGATGTAGACGAATTTGCGATCAAAATGGTCTTAAACTATAAAGAGAAAGAATTCAAATCAGTATCGAGTGGAGATCTTGGCATTGAAACAGACGATCAAGGAAACGATGAGACACAAGAGAATGACAACAAAGAGTTATTTGACTATATGAAAGACATTTTATCAGCAAAAGTAAAGGATGTAAGAGTATCAAAACGATTAAAATCACACCCTGTTTGTTTAACAACAGAGGGCGAAGTGACGATCGAAATGGAAAAAATCCTTCAAGCGATGCCTGATAACCAAAATGTCAAAGCAGACAAGGTTCTAGAAATCAATGTCAATCATGATGTGTATAACTCGTTAAAAGAGGCGTTTGAACACGATAAGGACAAATTAACTCTCTATACAAACTTATTGTACAATCAAGCCCTTTTAATTGAAGGATTGCCAATACATGATCCAGTTGAATTTACAAATGATATGTGCAAAATCATGGTGTAATAGTATGGAGAAGGGTCTGACCGCATATAGGTTAGACCCTTTTTTTGTGTGGGGGTCAATGAAGTAGGAAAGCCTACTCAAGGGTGGCAATGGCTCCACACGTTGCGCGTCGAACGACTGTTATCCACTTGTCGTTTGACTTAAACAAGCCAGCGGTTCCGCTCTTTGCTTAGCGATATGTTGGTAACCAGTCACCGTGCGTAAACGATAATTATTTTAACAAAGTTTTTTGGAAAGTAGTCGGGATATCTCCGGGAGAATTCCGAAATAACAAACGGTCGATTCCATTTGATCGGTTAGTTATTCAATAAGGCGGTTACGCAGCTTTGAATTTCGAGGAATTCCTTCTGTATGGTACAATAATGAGCATGAATAGAGTGAAAAAGGACGGAAACTAATGACGAAACAGCCAATACCAGTGAAAAAAAATGACGAGCTCCAAGTAACCATTGAAGATTTAACCCATGAAGGAGCTGGAGTAGCGAAAGTAAATGGATATACATTATTTGTACCAAAAGCATTACCAGGGGAAGTAGTTGACATTAAAGTTGTCAAATTAAATAAAGGTTATGGCTTTGCACGCTTGCTTGAGATTCAAGAAGCGAGTGAACATCGAGCCGAGCCGCCATGTCCAATCTACCATCAATGTGGCGGATGTCAAATTCAGCATCTCAGTTATGAGGCACAGCTCGTGTCAAAGCAAAAGCAAGTGAAGGATGTTCTTGAAAGAATCGGTGGATTAAAGGATGTCACGGTTCATCCAACACTCGGAATGGACAATCCTTGGCGTTACCGCAATAAAGCACAAGTGCCAGTTGGAGAAGAGGGAGGCCTTGTGATTGCAGGTTTCTATCAAGAACGAAGCCATCGCATTATCAACATGGATGAATGTCTGATCCAACATGAGGATAATGATCAAATCATCCGTGTCGTCAAGAATATCGCCAACAAATACGGCATTCGTGCTTATAACGAAGAAAAGCACCGCGGAACACTACGCCATATCGTAGCCCGTAAAGGAAAAGTGACAAATGAAGTGATGGTTGTTTTCGTGACGCGAGGGAAAGAACTCCCGAATAAGGCGAATCTGATCGAAGAAATTCGCGCAAATATCCCGAATGTAAAATCAATTGTTCAAAACATCAATTCCAAGCGGACAAATGTAATCTTTGGTGATGAAACAAAGATACTCTGGGGTGAGCAATATATCCATGATTACATTGGTGATATTAAGTTTGCCATTTCAGCGCGTTCGTTTTATCAAGTCAATCCAGATCAAACAAAGGTCTTGTATGATCAAGCACTTGAGTATGCCAACTTAACGGGACAAGAAACAGTGATTGATGCGTATTGTGGAATTGGCACGATTTCTCTGTTTCTTGCTGAGCGGGCGAAGCATGTATATGGAGTTGAGATCGTCCCTGATGCGATCGCAGACGCCAAACGTAATGCTAAATTAAATGGTATTATTAATGTAGACTTTGCTGTAGGTGAGGCTGAAAAGGTCATGCCTTGGTGGTACGCACAAGGAATACGAGCAGACGTCATTGTTGTTGACCCTCCTCGTAAAGGCTGTGATGAACAGTTACTTGAGACGATTTTATCAATGAAACCAAAGCGGGTTGTATATGTGTCCTGTAATCCAGCTACATTAGCGAGAGATCTGAAGTTCCTTGAGGCTGGTGGGTATAAGACGAAGGAAGTGCAGCCGGTGGATATGTTTCCGCATTCGACACACGTTGAGTGTGTCTCGCAGATAGTTTTAAAAGAAGCAGGAGCCCCGAAATAGGGGATTCTGCTGTGTTTATTTGATTTTTGGAGCTGAAAAACGATAGTGGATTATAGGAGTTCCACCAGCTTTTACTTCAATACGATTAATTAAACGATTTAAAATTTCTGGTGTTAACTCATCAAAGTTTAGAAATTGAAGTAATTCTTATTTTAACAACTCTATGTTATCCACTGTTTTTTCACTTGCCATTGCTGTGAGTAAATCGGTCTTTTTCTCGACTAACGCTTTAATTTCAATATTATTAGCTTCAACAATTTCGCGGTATTCCTCTTGAGTAATAATCTCTTCGGCTAACATAGTAATGTATTTTCTTTTTCGACCCTTTATTATATTGACTTGCTTCTCGACTTTATCGAGTTGCTTTTGAAGGCTTTGCTTCGATTTCTTTGATTGAGCTTCTATCTGCTTAACGTATTGCTCTTGATAAATTTCTTTTACTAACTTTTGAATGTCAGTTAATACAGTATCTTTGAGTAAATCTTCTTTAATCGAATGACTACTGCATGCCTTTTTACCGTGCCGTGCATAATTGCCACATACATAATCCTTTCGGTTGCTCCGGTACCACATTCCTTTTCCGCAATCAGAGCAGAATAGAATATTTGTAAAAAGATGCTTCTTTGGTGCCGTTATAAACTTAGTACGAATTTTCAATTGCTGCTGGACAGCATTAAAAACATCGCGTGAGATTATCGCTTCATACGTATCTTTAACGATAATTTGATCTTCCTGTTCATCTTGTCTCCTTTTCTTACTTGTAACACTGACTGTAGTTGAACGATTTTGTACTAAGTCACCAACGTAATAAGGATTAGTGAGTATAAGCTTAAACGATTGTCAATTGCTGTTAATAATTCATAACAGTCACCTTGTTTACAAAAAAATTTAATTGCTTGCTACTTTCGTTTATTGTCATGATCATGCCTACTCAACCATGTAGCGATATCTTTTGCGTAATAGGTAACCATCATATCAGCCCCTGCACGCTTCATACTCAGCATACTTTCTAGAACAACTTCTTGTTCGTTAATCCATTCTTTTTCTGCCGCTGCTTTAATCATAGAATATTCTCCACTTACTTGATAGGCAATCAAGGGGACGGGAAATGTATTTCTCATATCACGTAGAATATCAAGATATGAAATTCCAGGTTTAATAATTAAAAAGTCTGCTCCTTCTTCAATATCAGCTTTAGCTTCTCGAAAGGCTTCAAGTCGATTAGCGGGATCCATTTGATACGTTCTTCGATCACCAAATTGAGGGGAACTATTTGCTGCGTCACGAAATGGTCCGTAAAAACTAGATGCATATTTTACCCCATAGGACATAATTGGAATATCATGATAACCATTTTCATCCAAAGTATTTCGAATTACAGATACAAATCCATCCATCATACTAGAAGGTGCAACGACATCTGCTCCTGCTTTTACTTGAGATAATGCAACTTTGGCATGAATTTCGAGGGAGAAGTCATTTAGAATTTTTCCGTTTTGTGGAATTCCACAATGTCCTTCTGATTGATAATGACAAATACAAGTATCGGTTATGACAAGTAGGTTTTTATCAATACTTTTTATTTTTTTGATTGCTTGTTGAACAATTCCATTCTCATCATAAGCTGAGGTAGCATGTTGGTCTTTATATTGTGGAATTCCAAATAATAAAATTGCTTTGATATTTAGCAATTTTATTATTTCAATTTCTTCATCGAGATAGTCCAATGATAGTTGATAGACACCTGGCATGGAAGGAACTTCTTTTTTTATTTCTTTACCCTCATGTACGAATAGAGGATAAATGAGGTCATCTACTGTTAATGTTGTCTCCCTAACTAAATCCCGCATAGTCCCAGATGAGCGTAGACGTCGATGTCGTTTAAAATTAATAGAGTTCATTTCTTTGCACCACATTTCAAAAGAGTTATAATAAAGAGTTATAAATCGTAATTATTACGATTTGAATTATAAAGAAGTTTATGTAGAAATTCAATTCATAGAGTAAAGGATGTAGAGAAATGGATGTAAATACGTTTAGATTATTAGAATCAAAGATTAACTTAATTAAACAAGATAATAAAAAGATTGCACTAATTGGTCCTGTAAAAATGCCGCTTGATGTGCATGGTAAGATTTATACTTTTTCTTGGTTTACATGGATCAATATTGAAAATGATATTGAAAGTGTTAAGGAGTTATTAGATAGGATTAAAAGTGTGCCATTAGCACACCAACAACATTCCTCGGTTTTAACTTATGGTGAATTTTCTAATGCAGAAGATGCAAATGTTCGTTTTCATAGTATTTGTCATACAGGTGATGTGTTTGGGAGTAAACGTTGTGATTGCGGTGAACAATTTAAAGAAGCAAAAAGCATAATTACGGAGAAAGGTACAGGAGCTATATTTTACTTAGCTGACCAAGAGGGTAGAGGGATCGGCTTATTCAACAAAGCTATGGCCTATTTATTGCAAGAAAATGGTTTAGATACAGTAGAAGCAAATCTAGCTCTTGGCTTCGAAGACGATTTACGTATTTATGATGAAGCTGCAATTGTTTTGAAACATTTAAGAAAACTTCCTATATCCATTATTACAAATAATCCTGATAAGAGGAGCCAGCTTGAGAGTAAAGGTATCAAAATCAAAGAGCGTATCCCAGTGTGGTGCAGTACAAATTCTTATAATGAAAGGTATTTAACTACAAAAATAAATAAATCAGGGCATTTAGTTACTTAAGGAATAAAAATTGAGGGTCTAACTATTACACAGAATTAAAGAATAAGAGATTTCATATGATAGCTTTTCACTTGTTTCTCTTCAATACTACAATCTTATTTTAAATCATTTTCAAATGAATATGTTGTCTTTTTGCATTTTTATTCCATAATATGGAACGTATATCTCATATGAGAGTACGTTCCTTTTTAGTTTAGGTCCAGATTGTTGAATTTTTATGACTTTTAAGCTAGCATCAAATTATTTAAAAATCGTTTAAATTCTACTAATTTCGAGGTTTTAAAAATTTAATACGTTTAGGAATTTAAGGTGTCTAATTAGACTAAATAGGGAATCTGGTGAAAGTCCAGAACTGTCCCCGCAACTGTAAGTGTGGATGAAATGAGGTTACCACTGTATAAGTAGCTTAACGGTGCTTATGTGGGAAGGCTCCGAGTAAAAAGAAGCACGAGTCAGGAGACCTGCCTTTTTTTCCAAAAAGTTTCATTTCTTCGGGGAGGTGAGAAATTGAGATGGCAGGATTATATATAATAAAATCATAATTTTATGGTTACTAATACATTGCCGTTCTATGCTCTTTCTCTTTTCGGGAATGAGTTTTTTTTATTTATTATTGAAGGAATCCGTTCATTAGGTGCTCAGCAACGGTATATAATGATTCATTATATCATTCCTAATATGGTTGGTCCTATTATCGTGTTATTTACTGTCAGAATTGGCAGAACGATTTTATCCAGCAGCATTAAGCTTTTTAGGATTAGGCTTGCAGCCGTCAACTCCTGATTGGGGTTTCATGATTAATGATGCACGTCCTTATTTTCGAAGTTATCCTCATTTAATTCTTTTGCCTGGAATGTGTATTATTGCTGTTACATTGGCAATGCATTACGTGATTACTTTGACGTTCGGACTGAACCACTAAGAAGAAATATATAAGAAAGGGGATACATATGTCAGAAGCTATTAAAATCGATAATGTATACGTCTCCTTTCAAACAAGAGAAGGTAGAGTAAAAGCGGTCGATGGTGTATCACTAAATGTAACGAAAAATAAAATTATAGGAATTATTGGTGAAACGGGGAGCGGAAAGTCGATTTTAGGTCTATCAATTTTAGGTCTTCTTCCTCAAAACGCAAACGTATCTGGAAATATATATTATAAAGATAAAGATTTGCTGGAATTTTCTGAGAGACAATTTCGTAGGATAAGAGGGAGAGAAATAGGCCTTATACCGCAAAACCCTACTACATCATTGAATCCAGTGCTAAAAATCGGTTCACAAATTAAAGATTCTGTTTATTTACACCATAAATATCAAAGAAACGAGCAACATTCATATATTATAAATCTACTTTCTAAATTAAAGTTGCCACAACCAAAGGAAATCGTTAATAGATGTCCATTTCAAATAAGTGGTGGAATGAAACAACGTGTGTTAGCTGCTATCGGTTTATCTGGAAAGCCACATTTTATCATTGCTGATGAGCCTACAAAAGGTCTTGATGCAGTTTTGCGAGGTGAAGTTGTTTCTTTATTTCGAAACATTGTTAGTGATACTGGAGTTGGCTTACTATTAATTACTCATGATTTAAAAGTGGCGATTTTCTAGGTTTAAAAAAGCATAAGGCAGTAGATAAAGTTAGTTTTAAAGTAGAGGAAGGTGAGACATTAGGAATTGTTGGTGAAAGTGGATGTGGAAAATCAACATTGTCTCGACTGTTACTGAAATTGATACCCATCGATGAAGGGGAAATTTTTTACCAAGGTGAAGAGATTACGAACTATAATGAAAAACAAATGCGCCCTTTACGAAAGCAAACTCAATTGATATTTCAACACCCAGATTCAATTCTCCACCCCCGTATGACTATTTTTTCAAGTTTAATGGAACCATACATGCTTTACAAATTAGATACAAAGGAAAATGCAGAAATACAAGTCCCTCTCAAGGGGCTTTTTTATTTTAACGGAGATAAAAGTAAATATGATGTAGTTGTTCATATTGTCGAACTATCTTCAATCATTGTTAAATTACTTTGATTACAAATCTAGTATAACAGTCTAAAATAATAGATAATTGGAAAGTATGAATAGTATTTCCTTTAACGTTTAAGTGGAGGTAACCTTATGATCGATCAATTAACAAAGGATGACATAAAAGATATATTTACGAATGCTGTCTACCGTCGTGGGCTTGGTTACTATCGTGAAGGTCGTGTTAGTGATTTATATCATGATCCCGTGAGAAATATTTGGGCAGCAAAAGTAAGAGGGTCAAAGTCCTATCATGTAACAATTGAGGAAGATGAGATTGGTATTTCTTCAAAATGTAACTGTCCTGCATATGATCAATACTGGGAACCCTGCAAACATATTGCAGCGGTAATGCTGAAAATTTATGAAAGTAACCAAGGGAGAACGATTATAACAAGTTCTTCTCAAATTCATAACCAAAGTTTACTTGATAGGAAACGAAAACATCAGGACAATTTTCAACTGCGTCAACAGGAACTAGAAAGACAAAGGGAAGAAAGACAAGCCATCTATGTAAAGCAGCTTACTAATCAGTTTATTCAAACCATTTCTAGTTTTTCGCATGGGAGAATGGAACAGGATACAGGGATCATAAAGTCTCCTTTACTAGTAGAATGGATTATTAAATTAAATAAGACGTATTACTCATCAAAACAATTTTTATCATTGGAAATGAAGGTAGGCCAAAAGCGAACCTATGTTGTGAAGAATATAAAGGAATTTCTCAAGGTAATTAAAAATCAGGTGCAGTATCCTTTCACAAAAAACTTCACCTATGATCCAACAGAACAAGAGTTTACGGAGGAAGATCAAGAGGTTATTAATCTTTTGCAGGATGCAATAAAATACGGGGAAATCTACCAGGAACTCCAAGCTAGTTTTTATCGAAGCTCAGGATCATCGGATGAACGAGCGCTTAGTATCCCCCCGATGATTACGGATGAGCTTCTGACAAAGCTTGAAAACAGATCGATTCGCTTGGAGGTTGGTGGTGAAGCTTTTAATCAAATCAACATCTATCAATCTGAACTGCCCTTTTCTATTCAATTAGATAAAGGAAGAGTAGATGAATTTCAATTGGATTTAACAGAGCTGCTTACTTTTAAATATTTGGACTTATACGGATATATCATTTTAAATAATAATTTTTATAAAATATCAGATGAACAGCAATTACTTATTAAGGAACTGAAGAAATTAATTGACAAGTCCAATAGCCCTTTACTGCCAATTACTAATGACCAAATTGAACCGTTTATCTCTCAAGTTGTGCCGAAAATTGACAAGATCGGTAAAGTGGAAATTACTGAAAGTGTTTCAAACAAAATTGTGAAATTTCCTCTGCAAGCAAAGTTATATGTCGACAGTATTGATGATCTACTTCATGCTTCATTGGAATTCCATTACGGTGAAGATAAGATAAATCCATTTGAACAAACGGCTCAGGATAAAGGCGGTCCTATTTTAATGAGGGATGCAGAGAAAGAACAGTCAATAATGGATGTGGTCGAATCTACTTCCTTAAGGTTCAATGGAAAACTACTTTATGTAGAAGGTGAAGAAGATATTTTCGATTTTTTATATGAAATTCTCCCGCGCCTTGAGAATAAAGCGGAAATTCTCTTGACCAATTCCGTTAAGTCATTAGTTTTACCAGACAGGCACGCACCAGTTACTAATATCGATGTAGATTCTTCGGGCAATTGGCTGGAGGTAAGCTTTGATATGGCAGGAATTGAGCAGGAAGAGATCAGGAATATTCTGCAATCTGTTGTTGAAAAGAAAAAATATTACCGACTTCCAAGCGGTGCGTTCGTTTCACTTGAATCTGAAGAATTTCAAACCATTCAGAACATGGTTGAAGAGTTAAAAATTAATCAAAAGCAACTGCAAAAGGAAGTGATACAGCTTCCGATGTATAGAGGGATACAGCTTGATGAAATGGTTGATAAGGAAAAAGGAAGTTATGCTAAGTATGGAAAGCAATTTCGCCGGCTGTTAAATCGTTTAAAAAACCCTGAAGAGCTTGATTGTGACTTGCCTGATTTGCTACAGGCTGAATTAAGAGACTATCAAAGCTACGGCTTCCAATGGCTGAAAACACTAAAGCATTACCGTCTCGGAGGCATTCTGGCAGATGATATGGGTCTTGGGAAAACCTTGCAAGGTATTGCATTTATTTTATCAGATAGAAATGTGAACAAAGACGCTAAGCCAGCGTTGATTGTAGCGCCTGCATCACTCGTCTATAACTGGAAAAATGAATTTCAAAAGTTCGCTCCAACATTAACAGCTGAAGTAATAATTGGGAAGCCGCAAGAACGGATTGAAAGGTTGCAAAGTGATATGTTGCCGGATGTTTGGATTACATCGTATCCGACATTAAGACAGGATATTTATTCCTATAATCAGCTTCAATTTAGTACGCTTATTTTAGATGAAGCTCAGGTGATTAACAATCATGCAACAAAAACTGCTAAGGCGACAAGAGATATTCAAGCAGAATCACGTTTTGCACTTAGCGGGACACCGATAGAAAATTCAATTGATGAGCTTTGGTCCATTTTCCAAACGGTAATGCCAGACTTCTTCCCTAATCAGAAGGCATTTCGCCAGCTTGAGACAGAAAAGGTGGCAAGAATGATTCGCCCGTTTTTATTGCGTAGGGTGAAGAAGGACGTATTAAAGGAACTACCTGACAAAATTGAGACGGTCAACTATTCTGAGCTTACGAAGCAGCAAAAAGAGCTGTACTTGGCGTATCTGGAAAAAATCCAAAAGGAAACCAAAGAATCAATTCAAGGGGAAGGCTTTCAAAAAAGCCGTATGAAAATTTTGACTGGTTTGACAAGACTTCGCCAATTATGCTGCCATCCTTCCTTGTTTTTAGAAGATTACAAAGGGGATTCAGGAAAGCTTCAGCAATTACTAGATATTGTCAGTAATGCTGTAGAGAATGGCAGACGGATGTTGATTTTTTCACAATTTACGAGTATGCTTTCGATTATTCGTGATCAGTTAACCAATTCTGGTTTGAATTTCTTTTATTTAGACGGTCAAACAGCACCTAAAGAACGGGTTAAAATGGTTGATCAGTTTAATCAAGGGGATGTTGATATCTTTCTAATTTCTTTAAAAGCAGGAAATACAGGACTCAACCTAACGGGCGCGGATACGGTCATCCTATATGATCTTTGGTGGAATCCAGCAGTTGAGGAGCAAGCAGCAGGAAGAGCCCACCGCATTGGCCAAAAAAATGTCGTACAAGTTATCAGGTTAATCACACAAGGTACGATTGAAGAAAAAATTTATGAGCTTCAACAAAATAAAAAAGAACTAATCGAAACAGTCGTCGAACCAGGAGACCAAGCAATATCAACATTAACTGAACAAGAAATTAGGGAAATCTTAAATATTTAGCAAATCACTAGTATTCCATAAACGTGGGTGGGATTGGCTGTTAAAGGGAAACACCGAAAAAAACGGGCTTAAATATATAAAAACGTGGATATTGTAATGTTGTCAGGATGTTTCTGATTAGAAAACGATCGAGTCATAAAAGGAGAAAATGATGAACAATTATAAATTAACCATCCAATATGATGGTGGACGCTATAAGGGTTGGCAACGACTTGGAAATAATGAAAATACGATCCAAGGGAAAATTGAAAACGTGTTAACGGAGATGGTAGGAAAAAAAGTAGAAATTATTGGATGCAGCCGAACAGATGCGGGTGTACATGCACTTGCTCAAATAGCGAATTTTAAGACCAGTACGGATTTGGATGAGTCCGAAATTAAGACTTATTTGAATCGATATTTACCGCAAGATATTAGCATTTCCAAGGTTACGACCATTCCTGAACGTTTTCATGCTCGGTATAATGCAGGGGATAAAACGTATTTGTATAAGATTTGGAACGAAGATTATACAAATCCTTTCATGCGAAAGTACAGCATGCATGTTGAGAAGAAGCTAGATATCGCAAAAATGAAACAAGCTAGTCAATATTTTACAGGCGAACATGACTTCACAGCGTTTTCAAATGCCAAGTCTAAGAAAAAGTCAATGGTGCGTAACATACATTCTATTGATATAGAAGAAAATGATGGCTTCATTCAAATTAGAGTGAGGGGCAATGGATTTCTTTATAATATGGTTAGAAAGATGGTCGGAACATTGATAGAAGTTGGGTTAGGTGAAATAGAGGCTGAAATGATACCAAGTATCTTACATGCAAAAGAACGAATACAAACAGGTCGTCTGGCTGATGCAGGTGGGCTGTACTTAGAAAAGATTGAGTTTTAGATATAGAGATAAACATGAAATGAAAGCTATGTTGTAGAAGATAAATGTCTCAGTTAATAGTAGTAGCTTTTACTCTATCCTAAAATGGCTGCTAACTAAGACACCGAAGATAAAAACCGTTCGTCAATTCGAACGGTTTTTATCAATTTACTAAAATAATGGGAAGACATGGTTGACTAAAAACCATAATAGAACTATGAGCATGATTAAGTAGAAAGCATATTTGATAAGGTAGAGGCTACTTTGCTTACATCATTTTTCTTTTCTACACACTTTTTCTCTCGATATCAACATTTCGATTCATCTTTAGAACCCTCCTCTACTTTTTTGAAGGTGTATAATGCTATACCCGGTTATCTAATGCTGAAAATCCTTTGAAACTTAGAGGTAGCAATTAGCATTAAACTTGCTACAGTCATTCTCATTGATTGGCCAAAGTGTCCAATCCTCTGATGAGGCTTTCTCTAACATGTTAAGTGGTACTAACTATCGTGTGAAATTTTGTTGTCGTTCGATTGACCGTCTTGTCTGTGTATAATAAGACCAGTTTCAATGAAAATAAAAGATACAAAAATGCCCGTTCGACACCCTCTATTAAAAATTAGAAAATAGGGAAGGTTGTCATATTGCTGTATCATTTGATTCCCTTTATAAATTAACCCCTACGACCCGTCTTTTTCCTTTTTTCCAATAATCCCATAAAAGAAAATGCTCGTAATATCCTCTGTCAAAGGCAATATTTTTTGATAAACCTCTTCTCGTTGTATATAGTCTTTTAGCATTTGGACATAAAACAGAATCGCTTCATCCGATAAGTTTGGATCAACATATCCTTGTTCTTTGCCATCTTTAAATAACTGGGTAAAGTAGGGGACTGCCTTCTCGACATATATTTTTTCGATATAATTGCCTTCGGTTGAATACTCTTTCATCATATATTGGTAAAACTCCATATGAATTTGATTTGCTATTTCCCTTTTATTAAAGATAATTTTCTTTATTTTCTCGGGAAAAGGTATGTTATCATGTACGATTTTTTCAAAATCACTTGATGCTTTATCAATATAATAGAGAAACACTTCATGGATTAACGTATGTTTATTTTCGAAGTAGTTATAGATTGTCACCTGTGAGACATTAGCTTGTTTGGCAATTTCTGAAATCGAAACCTTTTGAATGCCATATTCCATAAATAAGGCTAATGAAGCCTCTAATATATTTCGCTTCTTTTGCTCTTTACGTCGCTTAAATCCGTCCAATTCTTTCACCTCAATGTTAGTGTAATGAAAATTATGTAATAAAACAAATGATATAGTTCATAAACTCTTGCCTGATGGGTTGTTTTTTGTATATTATGAACTATATAAGTTAAAATATTTCATAATTATAGCTTGATCTTTAAGAATGTATCAGTAGAGAGTTGAAAAATAAAATTGGATCCAAAGAGGGGGATTTGACATGCCGATTGTAAAAACAGTCAATGTGACAAAGAGATTTGGTAAGTTTACCGCGATAAATGGTGTGAACATGGAAGTGAGCAGTGGAGAAGTGTATGGATTCATTGGCCCCAATGGAGCCGGGAAATCAACGACCATTCGGATATTACTAGGGATTATAAAAGCATCTGAAGGCGAGGTAAAGATTTTTGGCAAGGATGCTTGGAAAGATGCGGTTGATATTCATAAGCAAATTGCCTATGTGCCAGGTGATGTGAATCTCTGGCCTAATTTAACAGGTGGAGAAGTCATTGATTTATTTATGAAATTGCGCGGGGCAACTAACAAAAATCGTCGAAAAGAATTAATCCAAAAATTCAATTTAGACCCATCAAAAAAATGTCGAACTTATTCAAAAGGAAACAGACAAAAGGTGGCGTTAGTCGCTGCTTTTGCCTCTGGTGCCGATTTATATATTTTAGATGAACCGACATCAGGTCTTGATCCATTAATGGAAAAAGTGTTCCAAGATTGTGTGATGGATGCAAAACGAGCGGGGAAAAGTGTTCTACTTTCTAGTCATATTTTATCAGAAGTTGAACGGCTATGTGACAGAGTTGGTATTATTCGCCAAGGAAGAATTATCGAAACAGGAACGTTGAATGAGCTACGTCACTTAACACGAACGAGTCTACTTGTCGAGACGAAACGACCAATTAATGCTTTATATGATTTAAAAGGAGTTCATGATATAGCGGAGAAAGATCAAGGTCTTTCTTTCCAAGTAGATGCAGAAGAACTCGATACGGTGATGCAGCATGTTAGTCAGTTCGGACTAATCAAGTTAGAGAGTTCGCCACCTACATTAGAAGAGTTATTTATGCGTCATTATGAAGGAGCAGTACACACTTTGAATACAGGAGTGGGGGGTGAATCATAATGTGGAAGCAGCTGTTCAGTCAAACAGGAACAATGGCTCGTTTCATTATCCGTCGTGATCGTATTCGTCTGCTGATTTGGTTAATCTCTTTCTTATTAATTACGATCGTAACTGCTTCGGCATTTACAGGTTTATATTCATCTGAACAGGAAAGACAAGCGATCGCTGAAACGATGAGGAACCCTGCGATGACAGCAATGATTGGGATTGGGTACGGCTTAGACGATTATACAGCTGGCCCGATGATGGCTCATCAAATGTTGCTATTTACGGCAATTGTGGTTGCGCTCATGAGTATTTTAATCGTTACCCGTCATACACGGGCAGATGAAGAAGAAGGTCGAATTGAGTTAATCCGTTCACTCCCTGTTGGCCGTCTGTCAAATGTGAGTGCGACGATCATTGTGATGGTTAGTGCAAATGTAGTGTTATCCTTATTAACCGGCTTTGGACTATCTAGTCTTCAAATTGAAAGTATGGATTTAGAAGGCTCCCTCTTATACGGAGCTGCTTTAGGGGCTACCGGTATTTTCTTTACAGCCATCACCGCTCTCTTTGCTCAACTGTCTGAAAATTCTAGATGGACGATTGGCTTTTCCTTTACGGTATTAGGAGTCGCTTATCTCATTCGTGCAGTTGGGGATGTAAGCAATGAAACAATTTCTTGGTTCTCTCCTTTTGGATGGATTTTGAAAACAGAGGTATATGTGAATAATGATTGGTGGCCGGTTATTTTAACAGTTGGAGCTGCAATAGTCGTGGTCGTTATCACCTTATTTTTAAATGAAAATCGTGACTTGGAATCAGGATTTTTCCCATCTAAACCGGGTAGGAAATATGCATCACGCTTGTTGCAAAGTCCAATTGGTCTTGCATTTAGACTACAGCGAACAGGTATCATTGCTTGGGCGATTGGTATGTATGTGTTAGGAGTATCCTATGGCTCTGTATTTGGTGACTTAGAATCATTTTTTACTAATAATGAAATGATGAGTGAGATGCTGTCACCTGTTGAGGGACTATCGTTAACCGAACAGTTTTTAGCGATGCTCATGTCTGTAATCTCGATGATTTGTACAGTTCCAGCTTTGATGTTCATGTTAAAACTAAAAGCCGAGGAAAAAAAAGAGCGTATGGACCATTTACTATCTCGTGCGGTATCTCGCATGAGAGTGATGGGGAGTTATTTGATTTTATCGATGTTCTTTGGTTCTGTGATGCTATTTCTAGCTTTATTAGGGTTGTGGTCTGCTTCAATAGCAGTGATGGATGAAGCTATTTTGTTTCCGATGATGTTTGAAGCAGCAATGGTTTATTTACCGGCTATGTGGATGATGGTTGGATTGGCTGTGTTGTTTATTGGCTTCTTCCCACAATTAACAGGTTTCTCTTGGTTGTATTTAGGTTATTCGTTTCTAGTCGTTTATTTAGGTGGATTACTACAATTCCCTGAATGGATGGGAAAACTATCACCTTTCGGCCATGTACCGCAATTGCCAGTGGAAGAGATGGATAGTTCAAGTGTTCTTATGCTAACTTGTATTGCCGCCGTTCTAATAGTAGTAGGATTTATAGGATATAGAAAGCGTGATATTACAAGATAGTAGCACCTTATTTATTTTTTATCTATTCATTAATTATTGTATAAGTAGGGACATTGTATATTCCAAGAAGTGGTACTAAAGGCGACCCACTTTCAAATGGTGAACGTTCATTTCAGGCTATTATGTGGTAACATGATAAATATCATTTAACCGGAGGATTTATATGCGTATTTTTAGAATTTTAAACAATAATGCTGTGGTTGTCATTGATGGGCCAAATGAAAAAATTGTAATGGGTAATGGTATTGCTTTTCAAAAAAGAAAGAATGACATTATTCCAAAAGGTAAAATAGAGAAAATCTTTGTTTTACATGAACAATCATCTGAAAAATTTCAACAGCTACTTGCTACGTTACCTGAAACACATATAGATCTTGCAGAAAAAATCATAAGTTATGCGGAAGGTCATTTAAAAGAACCATTAAATGATCATATTCACATCGCCTTAACAGACCATCTCTCTTTTGCATTAGAAAGACTTGAACAAGGCTTTACAATTCAAAACAAATTAACGAACGAAATTAAGCTTCTCTATAAAAAAGAGTTTGAAATCGGTTTTTGGGCAAAAGAGGAAATAAAAAAGGATCTAGGAGTTGAAATTCCTTTAGATGAAGTAGCACATATTGCTCTTCATATTCATACAGCCAAAATAGGTGGGCATTCAATGAGTGATTCCATGGAAAAAGCTACGATTTTGCGTGATTTTATTGAGCAAGTGGAAACGACAATGAAAGTGAAAATTGAGGAATCAAGTATCAATTATCAAAGGTTAATTACACATTTGCGTTTTGCGATAAATCGGATCGAGCAAGGAAGTGAGTTTGACCCAATTGATGAAGATATGCTTAACCTTATCAAATTAAAATATCAAACCGCTTACGAATGTTCCGAAGCGGTAGCAGAATACTTATACAATGAATACGGTATTACATTTCCAGAATCTGAAATCGCCTATATTTCTTTACACATCCAAAGGTTGGTAAATGAAAAATAGGCAGTTAGAATTTTGTCGTTTTATGTTGACGATAACGTTTACATAATGTAAGATAAGAGCTAATGAAAATATCATATCGTAGGATTGTAACTGGTGAAGCAGGCAAGACCTAAAATGTATAAAGCGACATGGGTAGTTCGCTCTCGAATTACCCATGTGTACTTTATATATTTTAGGTCTTTTTTCATTTTATAAAGTTTATAGGAGGAATACATCATGAATCATAGTGAAGTTGCAAAACAACTTGTCTCTCTATTAGGTGGAAAAGATAACGTCGTTAGTGCGACACATTGCGCGACTCGTCTTCGTCTTGTTATTTCGGATGAAAGTCAAATTAACAAAGAAAGAATAGAGGAACTAGACGGAGTAAAAGGAGCTTTTTCTAGTTCTGGTCAATTCCAAATTATATTTGGGACAGGAACGGTAAACAAAGTGTTTGCAGATTTTGGTCCACTTGTAGGTGTATCCGAAGAGGAAGAGAAGGCACCGGTTTCTCATAGTGATGCAGCTAAAAGAAAGATGAACCCTTTTGCAAGGTTCGCACGCACGCTTTCAAACATATTTGTTCCAATCATTCCAGCCATTGTTGCAGCAGGTATGTTGATGGGTCTGCTTGGAATGATGAATACGTATAACTGGGTTGACCCAGAAAGTGGTCTCTTTGTTATGTTGGACATGTTTTCATCAGCCGCCTTTATTATTTTACCTATCTTAATTGGATTTAGTGCAGCCAAAGAATTTGGCGGAAACACTTATTTAGGGGCTGTTATTGGTGGTATTATGACACATCCAGCACTTCTAAATCCATGGGGACTTGCAGGTGCAGAGCCAACGACATTAGACTTTTTTGGTTTTGGTGTAGAAATGCTAGGTTACCAAGGTACTGTTATTCCAGTATTGTTAACTGTGTATATTATGTCGAAAATCGAGAAAGGGTTACGTAAGGTTATTCCAAATGTAGTTGACTTACTTTTAACCCCGTTCTTAACGATTATTTTGACAGGTTTTGTCGCATTATTAGTCATAGGTCCATTAGGTCGCTCTCTTGGTAATGGAATAACTTCAGTATTAGGTGTTATTTATGATACAGCAGGCCCTATTGCGGGACTTATATTCGGAGGACTTTATTCAACAATCGTATTAACAGGAGTTCATCACAGTTTTCATGCGATTGAAGCGGAATTATTAGCGAAAATCGGTGGGAATTACTTGCTACCGATATGGGCGATGGCTAATGTAGCCCAAGGTGGAGCAACTTTAGCTGTATTCTTTAGAACGAAAAATAAAAAAACAAAAGGAATTGCCCTTCCAGCAGCTGTTTCTGCTTTTCTTGGAATTACCGAACCGGCGATCTTCGGTGTAAACTTGAAGTACCGTCGTCCATTTATTGGGGCAGCTATTGGAGGTGCTCTTGGGGGAGCATATGTTGTTTTCACTCAAGTGATGGCTAATGGAATTGGTTTAACTGGTATCCCACTGTTTGCAATTGCTCAAGATCCACTGAACTATGGAATTGGGTTTTTGATTGCAATAGTAGGTGCTTTTATTGCAACTCTTTTGCTTGGGTGGAAAGAAGAAACAAAATAAGTATGGTCTAAAGTCGATTGATGAATCAAAAAACTTAGAGGGTAGCTCAATACTCAAGGATCTGATCCCGATGGATAGGTAATCGGGCAGATCTTTCCTGAGATACTCTCTTTTTTAAATTTTTTTTTATTTTCTATCTAAGAGATGATAATATAGGTAGAACAAGAGTAAGGAGGAAAATGATGATGAAAAAAGGGATTATTACTTTAGGTGAAGCACTGATTGATTTTATACCGTTGGATCAGACCAACACGTCCTATCAAAAAAGCCCTGGTGGGGCTCCTGCCAATGTTGCTGTAGGTGTAGCTCGATTAGGAGTGAAGTCAACATTTATAGGGAAAGTTGGAGATGATGTGTTAGGGAAGTTCTTACGGGACACACTTCATCATTACGGAGTACATACGAATCGCATGCTATTAACGCCAGAAGTGCGGACTGGCGTTGTATTTGTCACAAATGCAGAAGACGGGGAACGAAGCTTCGATTTTTACATAGACCCAAGTGCAGATCGCTTTTTAAACGCTGATGAGATAGTTGAAGATGATTTTGAAAACCACAAAATTTTGCACTTTGGATCAATCTCAATGATTAGCAGCCCCGCAAAAGAAGCTACTCATCATGCCGTGAAAATAGCGAAAGAAAAAGGAATGCTTGTTTCATATGACCCGAATTTACGCATAAGCCTTTGGGACACAAATGAACAAGCGAGAGAAACGATTAAGTCCATGCTCTCTCAGGCTGATTTACTGAAAATATCAGAAGAGGAATTAGAATTTATTACGGGTGAAAAAGATATCGATAAAGGTGTTGAAAAATTAAATCAATATAACATACCTTTTATGTTAATTACGTTAGGAGCAGAGGGTAGTTATGTCTATACCTCGGAAGGACATCAACATGTCCCGGCTATGGAAGTGAAAGCAATCGATACGACTGGTGCTGGGGATGCATTTGTTTCAGGTATGTTGTATTCGTTAAATGAGTACGAAGGAGATATTGAATCCCTTTCACTAGACGAGGCTGTTCAAATGGCTAAGTTTGCTTCTATTTCTGGAGCGTTAGCTGCTTCAACGAAAGGGGCTATGACTGCACTTCCTACACTTGAGGAAGTACAAAATCATCTTCAGGAAGTAGGAGAGTGAATGATGTTGAGTGATGATCAATTCCGTCGCAAAGCCTTTGAAGAGGTAACGAAGCATAAGGAGTTGGTAGAACAGGACTCCTATCGCCTGCATTATCATATCATGCCTCCAGTCGGATTATTAAATGACCCAAATGGCTTCATTCAGTGGAATGGAACGTATCATCTTTTTTACCAATGGATGCCATTTAAAACGGGACATGGAGCAAAATTTTGGGGTCATTATTCTTCTGAGGATTTAGTGAATTGGAAGCATGAAGAAGTGGCTCTAACGCCCTCAGAATGGTATGAAAAAAATGGTTGCTATTCCGGAAGTGCCATTGAACATGAAGGAAACATGTACGTTTTCTATACAGGAAACGTGAAGGATGACAATGGGGATCGAGAATCATACCAATGTCTTGCGATTTCTGAAGATGGCATTCAATTTGAAAAAAAGGGGCCCGTTGTCGAATTACCAACAGAATATACGGCGCATTTTCGCGACCCTAAAGTTTGGAAACAAGATGAACGTTATTTTATGGTAGTGGGGGCTCAAACGACTGAATTAAAAGGGGCAGTTGCGCTTCTTCGTTCAAATGATTTAGTTGATTGGACTCATGTCGGGATTTTGACTGGTGGAGGATCAGGAGAACTTAAGAATTTTGGTTATATGTTTGAGTGTCCCGATTTGTTCCGACTGGATGATAAGGAAGTACTGATTTTCTCTCCTCAAGGACTAGAGGCTGAGGGAATGAAATATCAAAATGTATATCAAGCTGGTTATGTAATTGGGACGTTTAATCCAAGCAACGGTACTTATGATCATGGTGAATTTGAGGAGTTGGATAGAGGTTTTGATTTCTATGCTCCTCAAACGACAGAGGATCATTTGGGGAGAAGACTATTGTTTGCGTGGATGAGTGTGCCAGATCAAGATGAACAAGACCATCCAACGATTGGACATCAGTGGTTACACAACATGACAATCCCTCGTGAGTTGAAACTCATAGATGGAAAGGTTTTTCAAGTCCCGGTACAAGAGCTGAAGGATTTACGGGCAGGAATAGCAATTGAACATGAGGTGGAAATGCAGCATGAATCCCTACAGCTTGAGGGTGTGAGCGGGAAGGCTGTCGAATTGATATTAGAGAACATCGTCGTCTCAGACGGTTGGTTTGATCTAACAATTGGCGGAGCTGCTAGAGTAACGTATTCAAAAAAACAAAATACGATTACACTTGAAAGACAAAGTTATGTTGATGGGGTAGTGGAAAAGCGTCAATGTTATCTTGAGAATCTACACTCGCTACATCTATTTATTGATACATCTTCTCTTGAAATCTTTGTGAATGGCGGAGAAGAAACCTTTACCGCTCGTTTTTACCCAGCACCAAATAACGAGACGATCCGATTCGGAGCATCTAAAATGAGTAGGTTTAAATTGAAAAAATGGGAATTGACGAAAGTATTTTAGATTGTAAATAGTTGTACTAAGTTAAAAAAAACCACTTTGGAATACTGACTGTATTCCAAAGTGGTTTTTTTACTCGTTCATTAATTGGTGAAGAGATAAATAAGTTATTAATCAAGTACAGGAATTTTTCAGTCAATGATTGATTATTTGGACTGGAGACAGATTTGTCATCTTATCTATTTTGATTAATATCCATTTAGTTGGACTAAGGAGTGTTGACAGTTATTATACAACTCTATTAAGAAATTCCATGTGAGTTTATCTCCCGAATTAACTGTTTGAATTAGTTAAATCATCCAAAATAGATAAAAGTATATTAATCGACTTAGGTATTTTAACTGCTT
This sequence comes from Halalkalibacter lacteus, assembly GCF_036663595.1. Taxonomy (NCBI): domain Bacteria; kingdom Bacillati; phylum Bacillota; class Bacilli; order Caryophanales; family Bacillaceae; genus Halalkalibacter; species Halalkalibacter lacteus. The sequence continues at coordinate 122,730 of NZ_JAWRVL010000004.1, read as the reverse complement.
TAACTTGAGAAATATGAAAGGTAACTTGATGGTTAAATGCTTCAAAAAAATGATAGTGAAGAAATGTGACATTGTATGAAAGGATTGGCACTTTTTTTGAAAAAGTGAACAAGAAGGTGACGCAGCAGGAAAGCATTTCAAAGCTTCACTGGTTTACAAAATTATAAGCCTTTTAATTTAGTTCTTATTAACAATATGACAATTAAATTTCAGGTAGTGTGAACAATGACGCAGTGAGCTTCTTACCTTATCATTTGAAATATGGCGAAATTTTTTAAAAAAATAATGCGTGTATAACATTGATTTCCTTAATAGATTCATTTAGAGAAAGAGGTGTTTTTGGAAATGGTGACAACGCAAAAAATCTGGAGTCCAGCTGACTTAAATGAAGCATGGGAGATCCAGAATAATCTTAAACCAGGAGAATACTGCTTTGTATCAGGTGGGACTTGGTTACGTGCACAATGGGAGGCAAAATTACGAAAAATGTCTTCTAATCTTATAAGCTTGGAAAAGGTATCGGAAATGCAAGAAGTGAAAGAACAGTTATCGTTTGGTAAAAGAGAGATCGTTATCGGATCACAAGTCACTTTAGCAAGCTGTATTCAAAGTGAAATTATACAGAAATATTTATCTCCACTTGTAAAGGCTTGTCATCGCATTGCAGCTCCGTCTATCCGTAATCAAGGGACTATTGGTGGAAATATTTATACAGCTGCAGGAGACACTCTTCCTGTTTTTCTTATATTTAATACAAAATTGCGATGGTTTAATGGTCAAACTATTGAAACAGAATCACTGGAACAATGGCTCATTACACTACAAGCAAATAATTTTAAAAGAGATAACCGAATTTTAGTTGATGTGGTGATTGAAGTGGAGGACAAAGAGAATAAAGGCGATTTCTCTTTCTTTACGAAAGTCGGAAGGAGAGAAACTTTTACGGCTTCACTAGTTACTGTAGCTAGTAGAGGAACCGTTGACCATGATGGGATATTTCGAAATGTTTTACTTGCAGCAAGTGGAGGACCTGTCCCTATAAGACTTTCTGCAACAGAATTAGAACTTCAGAATCAGAGCTGTTCAACTGATTTGCTTAAAATCATTCATAAATCGATTATGAACGAGTTTGAAGCAATTACGGATGCTTTTGCTTCTTCAAATTATAAGAAATCAGTTGTAGCCAATCTGTTAGTGAGTGAATTGGTTACTAGATGGGATCAAACTCAAGGAGGGGGTTGCATCAATGTGGCTGGATCGTAATTCAAGTGGTGATAAGTGGAAAGTAAGACCAGATGGAGCGGAGAAAGTAACAGGTAAGCTAAGATATCTAACGGATATGAAGTTTCCTGATCTGTTGTATGGAAGAGTGTTAAGAAGTACAGTGCCATATGCGCGGATCCTCTCAATTGATATGTCGGCAGCTCTCAGGTCACCTGGTGTCATCGCTGTTCTAACGTATCGTAATATTCCTGGATTAAATGGCTTTGGAATTAGTACTCCTGATCAGCCCGTATTTTGTGAGCATGTTGTTCGGTTTGAAGGAGATGCAGTAGCGGCTGTTGCTGCAACATCTGAGGAAGCAGCTGAACATGCTCTTCAATTAATTCAAGTAGATTATGAGGAATTGCCGATACTTGATACACCAGAAGCATCTCTTCAAGAGGGAGCCCCATTGCTGCACAAAGATGGCAATATCCTTCATCAAACCGATTATTCCCGAGGGGATCTTGAAGTCGGGTTTGGACAATGTGCGTATGTTGTCGAGGAGACGTATTTGACTCCGAGGCAAATGCATACGTACCTTGAAACAGAGGGTGGCATATTTGTTCCAGAAGATGGAAAGTTAACTGTATATGCTCCAACGCAGCATGGATATAAAGATCGAATGCAGTTGTCTCGTATTTTAGATATGGATGAGGAAAGAATTCGGGTAATTTCAAGTCCAATTGGAGGATCATTTGGTGGAAAAGATGAGCTGAATGTTCAACCATATGGTGCATTGCTAGCCCTTCATTGTCAAAAACCAGTCAAAATGCACTATTCAAGATGGGAGTCAGTAGTAGCGGGATTAAAACGACATCCGATGAAAGTGACGATGAAAACCGGTATGAACATTGAAGGGGAGCTTATTGCTCACCAAGTTACGATCCTCTCAGATACTGGTGCTTATTCCACACTTGGAGGTCCAGTTTTAAACTTTGCAACAGAACATGCTGTAGGACCATATCGTATCGCTCATGTTGATGTGAAAGGCAAGGCTGTATATACAAATAATGGTGTGTCTGGTGAATTCAGAGGCTTCGGTGGGAATCAAGTTATTTTTGCATTGGAAGGTCAGTTGGATCGACTTGCAGAAAAAATGAACATCGACCCTTGGGAGTTAAGAAAGAAGAATTTACGGAAAGCCACCGATCTTGGTCCGATGGGACAACGAATTGTTCCAACAAATGGTCCGGAACAAGTATGGGAAGCTATTAAACAGTCCCCGCTTTGGGAAAAGAGAGAAGCAAGCAGTGATTCAACGAAACCATGGATTAAATGTGGAATAGGAGTTTCACTTGCGATGCATGGGTCAGGTTTAGGCTATGGAATACCTGATCATGCTGGTGGAACGATCAGATTAAATAAAGAAGGAAAGATTGAAGTTGCCTTCGGTCACGAAGAATTTGGGCAAGGGCTTTTAGGAACATTGGAAATTTTGATGCTCGATCATTTCGGGTGCAGCAAGGAAGACATTCATATCATTATCGGGGATACCGACCTTGTTCCTCCAAGTGGCTCCTCGACGGCATCAAGAACGACGAATATGGTATGGCAAGCACTTAATCGCCTAAAAGGACCGTTTTTAGAAGCTTTGTTTTCAAAAACGAGTCAACTAACAGGTTATCCGAAAGAAGCGTTACGAACAGGATTAGGTGGCATATGGGCTGAATCCCCTCATAAAGAAAAGCCATTAAAACAGGTCATCACATATATGCAATTAGCAAATGGCACTAATGACTTTGAATGTACGACGGAATTTCACTATCCTGTTACACCAGACCCAATAATGGGAGGGCATTATCTTTATACGAGTACATCGGTTATTGCCGAAGTGGAGGTTAATGTATTAACAGGAATGGTTGTTGTGAAAAGAATTGACCACACGGTTGCGGCCGGTCCTGTCATTAATCCAATGGGGTATCTAGGTCAAATTGAAGGCGGAAGCGTTATGGCGCTTGGATTCACGCTTACAGAGGATGCAGTGATGAGTTCTGGTAAATACGTTACGAAAAACTTAGATACGTATTTAATTCCAACTATTTTCGACGTGCCGGAAGCCCATTATGTAAAAGCGATTGACGAACTTCCAGAAGGTGATCCATTTGGTCCACGTGGGGTTGGAGAAGTGGGATCGGTCGCTTTAGCTCCTGCCATTGTTTCTGCGATTAAACAGGCAACAGGGGTTTGGGTTACTGAATTGCCCCTTAAGCCAGAAATGCTCTTGCAACAGTTGCCTGTTTTAGAAGAGGAAATAGCAAAGACACCTTCATAGCAGTTAAGGTTAAGTTTTTATCAAAAGATCAGAATTTTAAAATATGAGCGAATATTAAAGTAGTTCCAAAGAAGTATGAAAGCTATTCAAGGACTAAGAAAAGACCGTTGGCGGTTTTTCTTAGTAGATAAATAGTATGGAGGAGGGGGATGGAATGAGTCATAAAGTAAAACCAATTGAGATTGAAGAAGTAGCTGATTACAGCCTGTCTTTTGAATTAAATGGAAAATCAGTAAATATTAATGTAAACCCGTCGAGACGTCTTGTAGATATTATTCGGACTGATTTAGATTTAACCGGTACGAAAATTTCTTGCGAGATTGGTAGATGCGGGGCATGTATGGTTATGGTTGATGGAAAACAACAGAATTCGTGTTTGACTATGGCTTATCAGTGCGAAGGAAAGAAAATAGAAACAATAGAAGGAATTAGTGAGGAGAAACTAGACCCTATTCAACAGGCTTTCTTAGAAGAAGGGGGATTCCAATGTGGGTACTGTACTCCAGGAATGATTGTTTCATTAAAAGCATTATTAAATGAACACCCTGAGTCGACGTTTGAAGAACTGAAAGAAGGTTTGTCTGGTAATCTATGTCGGTGTACTGGTTATGGTGGAATCTACCGTGTGATAAGGAGATTAAGTTCTGATAATAACTAATAATTCATAGCAGATTCGCTAAAGGAGAGGAATGTTATGAAAGAATTTTATAAATATCTTAGAATTTTAAACGAACATCCTTATAGTACATGCGCTTTAGCGACTGTTATTGAGGTGGAGGGGTCAGCATATCGCCATGAGGGAGCAAAAATGCTGTTTATGGGAAATTGTAAGCAGTTTGGAATGATTAGTGGTGGCTGTCTGGAGGAGGACTTGCAGATCCACGCTATGAATGTTATTTCGGAAAAAAGCTCAAAAACGCTAACATACGATTTGCATTCAGAAGATGATCTTGGTTGGGGCCAGGGTGCGGGGTGTAATGGCAGAATTAAAGTTTTGGTAGAACCATTTTATTGGCAGGAAGTAGGTGGTGATGGCTCGCTACTATGGCCTCAAGTTCTAGCTACGTTTGATCAAGGAGACCCTATCATTTCCGTAAGAGGTGTGGGTGGGGATATGGAAGGCGCACGTTTTTTCTTTACAACGGATGGAGAAATGGTTGGTTCGTGTTGTTCACCTCAATTTGCGCGATTATTAAGTAAGGATGTTGAACAATTCTACAAAGATGATCGGGTATTTGAGTACCGATTCAATGTTGAATTAAAAACTCATTTCATTTTCGAACTACATGAATCGAAAGATATAATTTATATTTTTGGAGCAGGTCCAGATGTAGAACCGATTGTAAGAAGAGTAGCAGAGTTTGATTTCTGTCCGATTGTCATCGACCCGAGAGAGAGCAGGTGCAACGTCTCCAATTTTCCACAAGCTAGTTTATTAGTCACTGAACATCCTGAAACGTTCTTAGCGAAAAACTCCATTAAGGAAAATAGTTATGTTCTAATCATGACGCATAGCTTCATTCGTGATCGGCATATCGTCTCTTTTTTTATCAAGGACCAACCGAAATATTTAGGGATACTCGGACCTAAAAGAAGGACAGAACGCTTGCTGTACCAAGGTGAAGTACCTGAATGGATACACTCTCCAGTTGGAACGGATATTGATGCTGAGGGAGCAGAAGAAATCAGTATTAGCATTGTCGGTGAGTTGATAAAGGTGAGAAATCAAAAGAAGGCAGTAAATAAAAAAAGAAAAAAGAATGAAAAGTCAATTGGATTAAAGAGGGAGGGACTTTTTGAAAAATAAGGATGTTTGTGCAGTGATTTTAGCAGCGGGCTCATCAACTCGTATGGGTACAGCTAAACAGTTATTGCAATTAGATGGGAAGTGTATGCTTGAGCATGTGATTCGTAACGTTGTAGCTCAGTCTTTTGAAAAAGTAATGATTGTCATAGGTCATAAGGCAGATGACATTATGGAACGTATTTCAATTCCTTCGTCACATTGCAGCTGGATTATCAATCATAAGTATCACCTTGGACAGAGTACATCGTTTTTAACGGCCATGGAAAACATTGATTCTACGTTCCGCTCAGCAATGTTTTTCTTAGGAGACCAGCCGTTTCTAAAGGCTGAGACTATTAAGACAGTGTTTGAGGAGGGGTATAAAAAGGAGAAACGAATGACGAGTCCATTTGTTATTAGACCTTTCTATGAAAATCAACCTGGTCATCCTGTTTTTTGGGGGAATGTTAAAGCATTAGATCTCTCCACGCTATCAGGTGATAAAGGAGGTAAAGGGTTACTAAGCTCAGTAAAAAAACACTGTCTTCATATTGATGATCCTAATATTCTTTTTGATATTGATACGCTAGCAGATTATCAAAAGGCTTTAATGAAAAAACAATGACGCGACCCTAAAGAGATGAGCTAGGGAGTGTCATTGTTTTTTAAAAGGTAAGGCAATTTTGAACGATATCAATATAAGTATATTGAAACAAGTAATGTATATTTAGATCTTTTGTTTTTCGATTCGGTTGTTGAAAAATGAGCGGATGAAAAGGGCAATTCTGAGCGTTAGTGTTTCATCGGCGCCTTTTAACTCAATTCCGAGAATTTCTTCACATTTCTTGATGCGGTAAATTACCGTATTTCGGTGAATAAATAGACTTTTGGCTGTTTCTGATATGTTACAATTGTTGTTTAGAAAGACAGATAACGTTTGTACGAGATCTTCTTTTTCTTTATCTTTTGGATAGGCTAACTCTCGTAAAGTTGATTTATAAAATTCTTTAAGCTTTTGCGAGGGGATCGTTTTAAAGATTTCTGCCAGCTCTTTAATACGATATGTTTTAACAAACCGCTTTTTGTTTTCTCTGTAACCAGCTCGTAAGGCATCAACGGCTTCTTGGAAAGAGGTTGGGATGTCTTTTAAGTTCTCTATATAGTTGCTGATGCCAAATGACATCGACGAGTCTAGAGCTTGAAACAGATCGGACTGGAGTTCGCTAATCGAACCTAATACTGCTTTTTCAATTTCATCATTATAAAAATCGAAGCCTAGTAACGTTGTAAATAGATCTCCTTTTGTAAAAACAATACAGTTCTCAAATTTCTTCGTTAATCCGGATTCCATCAACTCGTAAATTCGATCTCTTCTTAAACTAATTTCTTTTTCCGTTTGAAGAGGATGTGAGTCTTGATAAAAGTCAGAAGAATCATCCATTTTGCATGTGATACAAATGTATTGAAGAGACTTATTTAATTCATAGGATTTTCCTCGGTTAATAATTTCTTCTTCATTTGGAATCGCTCCATCAACAAGGTCAGCAAAAAATTCATTTTTTAATCTTCTAGAGTGTTGTTCAAGTGCGTGAAGTTTCATAAATTCAAATGAAATGACATTGGCAGCTTGCTCAACGGCGAGAGTAAAGGAAGATTCATTTGACAACGTTTTCCCAAAAATAATAATATAGCCCTTTTGTTGATTGGTCGTACTGATTGGATAAATAGAGAAATCTGTAAACTTGCTATTTCCGTCTTCTCTTGGGAGTGTTAACACCTTGTATGTATCAAGGTGTTCTTGGTGAATACGCTCGTGAATATACCAATAAATATCAAAGAAAGCCTCTTTGTCGATATCGTGAGAATAGGCCATGATATCTAAACGATAATTTAATAGAATAACAGGAAGGTCTAATATCGATGCTAAACTCTCAATGATGTTTGAGAAGCCTCCACCTGAAATAACGATATCAGTAAATTCACGGTGGATAGTAAGGGCGTAATTTAGTTCATGCGTTCGTTCCTTTAGAATGCATCCTAATGCCTCATTTAACATCTCGCCTAAAGAGTAATTTAAAGGGATTTCGATAATTGGGAAATGTAGTTCGTTTGCTATTTCAATCACTTCAACCGGAATTTCCTCGATGAATCTTTTTGTCTTTAACCCAAGCCCTGCACAACCTTGTTTTGCCATTTGTTTCACTAGTTCAATAAGTGCATTTGGGTTGTTTTTTATGGAATATGCCGTTGTGAGCAATAATTGTTCACCAGTTAAATAGTGAATAATATCTGGAGCATCCATAAGGTTGACAGATTGAACGGTTTTCGTTAATCCATGTTCCCCTGCAACTACAGTCGTTTCTTGAAAGGTTGGCAGGTTTAATATGTCTAGTAACCTCATTTTGTCCACCTCTTCTAATGTATGTCATTGTGTATAATGTACAAGAAAAATGATGATTCCGAAACGTAACCGTCAGAAAATCTAACGACTTTTATTGCTAAGTTGGTCATTTTATGCAAAATAGAAAAAGTAGAAAGGCAAAAATTTTATTTTGCTTAAATCTTTTTTTAAAACTGTCCCAAAAGGGAAGTACAATGGCTCCGAATTTGTTCAAATGGTATCTCCAAATATGAAATTCAACTAATTTTACAGTTAATTAATCTGACAATGTTACTATTTAGAGGATTTTCAACTTAAAGGAATTAGCTACTACTAGAAAGCATTGCAACATTAGTTTTCTAAACGGTTTGTTATGATAAGTAGCTCAAAATAAAATGCCAATTATGAGCTTTCATTTTGTTAGCATTAGTTGTATTAAACATTATATGTTTTTTGTTTTGGTTAATACGAACAATGACTGAATGGTTGTAACAATTTATGATGTGGCTATAACTTAGTAAAGTGGTTCAAAAGTTTCGGAAATAATGAAGGTAGGTGTTTACGATTAATCTTTCGATGGCGCAAGTAAATAAGATGACGGAACAGGAATTTGTTGATTCTGTTGGAACTGTATTTGAACATTCACCATGGGTTGCCAAACGTGCTTGGGGGCACCATCCCTTTTCGAGCCTTGAGAAAATGTATGAAACGCTGATTGAGGAGATGGAGAAGGCTTGTATTTCTTTGAAGCTATCCTTACTTAGAGCGCATCCTGATTTAGGGACAAGGTTTGAAGTTTCCGAATCGTCGAAACAAGAACAGATGCATGCTGGATTAAGTCAATTGTCAGAAGAAGAGTATCATGAATTTTCTTTGTTAAATAAACAGTATGTTAAAACGTTTGATTTCCCTTTTATCATGGCAGTGAAAGGGCAAGATAAACATTCAATAAAAGAAAACATGAAGACGAGAGTGGATAATCAATATGACGAGGAGTTCGAGACGGCGCTTGCTCAAGTTGGTAAAATTGCAAAGTTTAGGCTCTGGGATATGGTAGCGGATGAATATAGGAGCATAAAATAGTAATTCTATCGGAATGAATCGTTTGGCAGGAGAGGAGTAATCAAATGACTGGAAAACTTACAACTCATGTATTAGACATAAGTACAGGAAAGCCCGCAAAGGATGTCGTTATTGTGCTATGGAAAATGAAAGGAGCAAATCAACTAGAGAAGATAGTAGAGACTAGAACAAATGCGGATGGTAGAGTTTCTCAACCATTACTAGAAGATAACCAAATGAAGGAGGGGACTTATCAAATACAATTTCATGTCGGTGAATATTATCGAACGAATAATCTAAATCAAGATCCACTTTTCTTGGATATCGTCCCAGTACAGTTTGTCATTTCAAATAAAGATGAACACTATCATGTTCCGTTATTAATTGCTCCAGGTGGTTATAGTACATATCGAGGAAGTTAAACATGTATTGATTTAAACACTATATAAAAAAGAGGTATAGACGAGAGGGGGCAAATGATGGTTACAATTAAGAAATTATACAAGATGAGATTGCTAGTTGTTAGTGTATTGGTTGTTATGTTTCTCGCTGCGTGTGGAGGAGAAGAATCAAGTGGAGAAAGTACAGAATCAGTTAAGCTCGTTTTAAATTGGTTTCCGAAAAGTCAGCATGGTGGGGTGTATGCAGCTCAGGAAGAAGGGATTTTTGCTGAACATGGATTGGATGTTGAATTAGAAACTGGCGGTCCACAAGTATCATCTATTCAAATTGTTGCATCTGGGAATGCTGAGTTTGGTTTAGCGCATGCTGACCAAATTGTGATTGCTAGAAATGAGGGAATCGAACTCGTTACATTAGCTACAACAATGCAGAATAGTCCAGCTGCACTAATGTTCCATGAAGGGGAAGAAATTAGTGATTTTGAAGATATGAATGGAAGAACTTCTTACATTCAACCAGGTATTCCTTATTGGGACTTCTTGACTAGTAGATATGATTTAAGTGGAGTAACTGAAATGGGTTATACTGGTCAGCATGTTAATTTCATTGATGACCCGAAGTCAGTTAGTCAAGCATTTGTAACATCAGAGCCATTCTTTTTAGAGAAAGAAGGTGTTGCAACGGAAACAATCTTGGTTTCTGAATCCGGGTTTGATCCATATAATGTTGTGTTGTTTGCTACTAAGAATTACATTGCCGAAAATGAAGAAACGGTACAAAATTTCGTAACGTCTTTTGTAGAAGGTTGGAACTTCTACGAAGAGTCTCCATACGAGATTAATGAAGCGATTCATGAAGCGAATCCGAATTTAGCATTAGAAGACCTCGAATTTGAAACAGATTCACAAAAGGAATTCATTTATAGTGGAGATGCTAAAGAGCATGGCTTTGGTTACATGTCTGAAGAACGTTGGCAAACGCTTATTGAGCAACTTCTAGAATTAGGATTACTAGAAGATGAATTTGAAGCCAAAGATATTTTCACTACTGAGTTTTTGCCATCTAATTAAACCTACCGAAAAAGGGCCAATCATCTGGTTGCCCTTTTTTGGTGTTAATATTTGTATGCAATACTTATTGCCACTGACAAAGGAATATTATCTTACATTCGAGATCGTAGCTACATCAAATCATCCGGTTCCGATATTGGAAACAAATAAAAATAATTAGTTATTATAAACAATTAAAATGGTTATTGTTAGACAGTGTGAATAATGACTATTGGTGCTCAAATAACTACAATGAAGAAACAATAAACGGTTAGTGACAACTGGAAGGAATGATTAGTATGATCGCAATACATCAAATAAATCAACAACGGCTATGGGAAACGCTTATGAAGTTAGGAGAGATTGGCGCTGGTTCAAATGTAACGGAAGAAGGTGTTACAAGACTCTCGCTTAGTTTAGAAGATTTAAAGGCACGACAGTACGTTATAGATGTGATGAAAGAATCTGGTTTAGAAGTGCGTGTGGACTCGGTCGGAAATATTATTGGGAAATTAGAAGGGATGAACCCAGATGCGCCGATTGTTATGACGGGTTCTCATGTCGATACGGTTCTTCATGGAGGATTGTTTGATGGAGCTCTTGGAGTGTTAGGCGCTGTGGAAGCGATTCGCTCGATTAAAGAATCTGGAGTTGAATTGACTCACTCCATAGAAGTTGTATCCTTTACGGATGAAGAAGGGACCAGGTTTGGGACAGGGTACATTGGAAGCAAAGGTATGAGCGGTTACCTAGATGAGAAAACATTCCTTTTAAAAGATGCAAATGGAATAACGTACGGTGAAGCATTTGAACAAGCTGGATTTGATCCGTCTCTTTATAAACAAGCAATTAGACAATCCAAAGAATTAAAAGCATATGTCGAAATGCATATTGAACAAGGAAAAGTGCTTGAAGAGCACGAATTAGCAGTAGGAGTAGTGACAGATATACAAGGTCCTGTTTGGTTAGAGGTTACGTTAACAGGTCATCCAGATCATGCTGGTGCGACGCCGATGAATATGAGAAAAGACGCGTCTCTTGCAATGGCAGAAATCATGCTAGAAGTTGAAAGACTTGCAATAAAATATAAAGGTGTAGGAACAGTAGGAAAGATGAAAGTAGAACCAGGTGGCGTGAACATTATTCCTGGAAAAGCTGCATTTTCTATCGATTTAAGACATGTTGACAAAGAACTTCGAACTAAGATGGTCAATGGAGTGACAAACGCTATTAGAGATATCTCAGATAAGAGATTGATTGAATCTGAGATTGATATTAAGAAAGCAGTCGATCCTGCCACGTGCTCTAACGAAATTGTTGAAGTAATTGAAAAATCATGTGAGGAATTACAAGTTCCAACTATGAAGCTGCAATGTGGGGCTGGTCATGATTCATTGATGATGACGAATATTACTAATATGGGGATGATTTTTGTTAGGTCTAAAGATGGGATTAGTCATAATCCTAAAGAATGGACTGAAAAAGAAGATTGTGTCGTTGGTACACAAGTCTTAATAAATACATTAGTGAAACTAGCTAAATAGCGTTTTTGAATAATGGGAGGGTAGAAATTATGCAACCAACAAATAGATTACATGTTCCAGCAAGAACAATTATGACACCAGGACCTGTAGAGGTCGATCCTAGAGTTTTGCAAGCAATGTCTTCATCAATTTTAGGTCAATTTGACCCAACTTTTACGTCATTGATGAACGAAACAATGAATCAATTACGGAAGGTTTTGCAAACGGACAATCATTGGGCGTTTCCGGTAGATGGAACATCAAGAGCAGGGATTGAAGCCATGTTGTGCAGTGTAATTGAAGAAGGAGATACCGTATTGATTCCTTCATTTGGACGCTTTGGAGGATTGCTGACAGAGATTGCAGAACGCTGTGGTGCTAAAGTCCATTTGATGCATTGCGAGTGGGGAAGTGTCTTTGATCCTAAGAATGTAATTGACGAAATGAAAACCATTCGACCTAAAGTTGTTGCGATGGTTCATGGTGATACGTCAACTGGGAGAATGCAGCCATTAGAAGAGATTGGGCGTGCTTGTAGGGAACAAGACATCCTACTAATTGTAGATGCGGTAGCGACCGTCGCAGGAACTAATGTGTTAACAGATGAATGGAACATAGATGGTCTTATTACGGGAACGCAAAAATGTTTATCAATACCGGCTGGAATGGCACCATTGACGTATAATGAACGCATTGAGAATATTTTATTAGAGAGAAAATCAATTGAAAAGGGTCTGGTTTCTCAAGATCAGCTTGCTTCAAACACAAGGAAAATCCGCAGCAATTATTTAGATTTAAGTCAATTACAAGATTACTGGAGCCCAGCAAGGTTGAATCACCATACAGAAGCAACAACGATGCTTTATGGTTTGTACGAAGGCTTGCGTCTGATACTAGAAGAAGGGTTAGAAAATCGCTTTGAACGTCATCGTTTAAATGAACGTGCGCTAGTAGCCGGTGTTGAGGCTATGGGCCTTACATTATTTGGGGATAATGGTTATAAACTGCCAACGGTTACGTGTGTGAATATCCCTGATGGAGTAAATGGCGATTCGGTGAGATCAATGCTTCTAGAGGAGTTTGGAATTGAAATAGCGAGCTCTTTCGGACCTCTGCATGGGAAGATTTGGAGAATAGGAACGATGGGATATAGTTGTCAGCAACGCAATGTTCTCTTAACACTAGCATCACTAGAAGCAGTATTACTACGACATAAAGCAAAAATAAATGTTGGGGATGGCGTTCAAGCAGCGTTAGACGTTTATCAAAAAAAAGAACGAATCGAGAGTGTTTAATCCAAGGGAGGTACTCAAGTGAAAGATAACTATAATGCGTTTGTAGATGAAGATATCATTGTAGAACCATTGAAATCAGGAGACCTCTCAGGACTTACATTTGCAGTGAAAGACGTATTTCATATTAAAGGAGTTACATCAAGTGCTGGAAATCCAGATTGGCTACGGACGCATAAACCAGCAAAAGAAAATGCGCTTGCAATAGAACGCTTGTTGCAAGCAGGAGCCACCTTACAAGGGACAACGATTACGGATGAATTGATGTACAGTTTAAATGGTGAGAATTTTCATTATGGAACACCGCTTAATCCAACAGCACCTGCCCATATTCCAGGCGGTTCATCAAGTGGATCTGCTGTTAGTGTTTCAGCAGAGCTAGTCGATTTAGCATTAGGTACCGATACGGGCGGTTCAGTGCGAATTCCATCAGCTTACTGCGGACTTTATGGATTTCGGCCTACGCATGGCCTTGTGCCGATTGAAGGAGTCATTCCCCTTGCTGAAAGCTTTGACACAGTCGGGTGGATGACAAGGAATGCAAAATTATTGTTAGAAGCCGGGAATGCATTAATTGGGGAAACTTCTCTTTCTTTAGAGGAAAAACCTTTTACAAACTTTCTATTCGGAAAAGAAGGTTGGGAATTGGCTGATGAGGAAAGCAAGGAAGTTCTTTCTTTGGTTGTTAAGCCATTAGAGCAATCATCCAAATCGAAATGGGTGACTATTGCACAAGAGGGACTGCAAAGATGGGCGAATTGTTTTAGAACGTTGCAAGGAATTGAAATTTGGAAGACACATGGTGATTGGATCTCTAAAGTGAATCCAAGCTTTGGGCCAGAGATTGCTGCTAGATTTGAATGGGCCAGTACGTTAAAGGCAGAAGAGAGTCCAAGTGAGCAAATCCTTAGAAAAGATATTCGGACAAGAATGATCGAGATGATAGGAGAAGGTGGATTATTAATCATTCCGACGACACCTGGAAAAGCTCCGCTTCGTAATTTGTCAGGAGAAGAGATTGAGAAGCGTAGATCACAAACGATGCAATTGTCTTGTATTGCGGGGCTGGCAGGGTTGCCGCAAGTAACAGTTCCACTTACCGGGCAGGATGGACTGCCGATTGCTCTTTCTTTCATAGCAGGACCGAATCAGGATGTCCGGCTACTTCAATGGATAAATGAAAATATAGAACAATTTCAACTAAATAATTGAAACTAAGGTGATATCGATGAAGCTTGCGACAGTAAAAATAGGTGGAAAAGAAGTAGCTGGACTGGTGCATGATAACGGAATCGTTCTAATTAAGACTATCAATGAGGTTGAACAGAGAAATTGGTCTCAGTCTGTTTTTGGATTAATAGAATCAGGACAGCTTGAAGATATGCAAGAATGGTATAAAGGTAGAGGGAAAGAAAGAGTTAAGGAACTACCAGCTTTCGCATTCGATGATGTTACCTATGCCCCGATATACCGAAATCCGCGCAAGATCTGGGGAATCGGAATGAACTATGTCAAGATGAGATCTGAATTAGGTGGTGCGGCAGGTGGTGATCCTGTCTTTTTTATGAAACCTGACACGAGTATAATTGGCGCGGGTGATACGATTGAGATCCCTTCACAATCAAAGAAAACGACAGCAGAGGCAGAATTGGCTATTGTTATTGGGAAGAAGTGCAAAAATATTCCTGAAGAAGAGGCTTTATATATGATTGCTGGATATACAACGGCATTAGATACGACGGCTGCGGATATTCATGCTGAAAATCCACGGTTTATGCAAAGGGCCAAAAGCTTTGATACATTCTTTAGTTTTGGTCCAGTCATAGTAACGAAGGATGAAGTTTCAAACGTGCCAGCCTTACAGGTGGCAACAGTACTAAACGGAGAAATACAACATGAAAATAAAGTAGAGAACATGATTTATAATCCTGCCTATATTGTTTCATTTCTATCGCAAGTGACGACTCTGTTACCAGGGGATATTATTATGACGGGAACACCAGGAGCAACCGTTATTCGCCAAGGCGATGTTGTAGAGTGTAGAATTGATGGGTTTGAACCTCTTTTAAACTCTGTTGTGCAATAGGGAATTTGAGGTAAATGAATATTCTTCTTTGAATTTCTATTTTGGCAAAAGGGGTAGAGAAATAAAGGAATGGTTGTTAAGTAAGAGATTTGTTATATCCAAGTATCCCAATTGGTTTATTTATAAAAGTCCAGTTCTATTGTTGACATTATACTACTAAAGGATTAAAGTGAGTATATTGATTTAATTGATAATTTAATAATATAGCTCTTATCAAGAGTGGCAGAGGGACTGGCCCGATGACGCCCAGCAACCGTTCTAATTAAGAATTGGTGCTAAATCCTGCAAAATAATTTTGTTTTGAAAGATAAGGGAGGAAAAGTATATACATATAACTAACCTCTCTATCCAATAGAGAGGTTTTTTGTGGGATAGTTGGTCCGGTATGTTATTAAACTATCAAAAAGAGATAAGATGTAGTTCAAAAAGGGGAGAGATGGAGAGATGAAAAAAGGATTCTTAAAAAGAGCACTAATACCAGCTATTGCTGCCGTTTTATTAACTGGTTGTGGAGCGGAAAGTTCTACTGAACAAGTTTCTACAGATGAGAATATATCGTTTGAAAATGTACCTGAAAGGTTTGCGAATGGAGAAGAAACAAAAATTAAAGTTATTCGTAAAATCGGTGGTGACGACCATACGGCACAGTTTTTGGCAGGGGCTAAAGAAGAAGGAGAGAGTTTAGGATTTACAGTTGATGTCATAACTGCTAATGGGGATTCTGCTAGATTTCATGACGCGATTGCACAAGCATTAGCAGAGAATTATGACGGATTTATTATTTCACATGGTGATGATGCTGCTACTGTTGAGAGTGTTAAACAGTTAACGGATGAGGGAAAGAGTGTTGTTACATTTGACTCGATTGATGATTTAACTGAAATCGAAGGTGTAACCCTTACTTCACAGGATGATGAGGCGCTTGCAACATTGGCATTGGATCAATTAGTTAAAGACCAAAATGGAGAAGCGAATATTATTTATCTTTGGGTAGATGGGTTTCCTCCAATGGTAAGACGTAATAATGTGTATCAAGATGTTCTTGAACAATACCCCGGTATTCAAGAAATTGGTAGGTTTGGAGTAGCGGCCCCTGATACATCTGTTCAAACCCAAAATGCTGTAGCAGCAATGCTAACCAAACATCCTAAAGGTGAAATCGATGCCATCTTTGCAACGTGGGATGCTTTTGCAATTGGTGCAACTCGAGCTATTAAGGAAGCAGGAAGAGATGAAATCAAAATTTACGGTATTGATGTTTCAAATGCAGACTTACAAGAAATTCAGGAGGATGGGAATCCATGGAAATATACGGCTGCCGTTGATCCGAAATTGATTGGTGCTGTTAACATGAGACTCGTTGCAAAGAAATTAGCTGGAGAAGAAACACCACAAACTTATGACCTAGAGGCATCTCTGATTTCACAAGATCAATTACTAGAAGCAGGTGAGGCAATAAATATGGTCAACCTTGCTAATACAGTTGAAGGTTGGGGAGAAACTGATGCGTTCGAAGAAGATTGGATGCAGACATTGAAGGAGCATTATACAAAATAGTTATTAGTAGATTGAAAAGAATGATAATCATTGCCCATAGGATGGCTCTTATTTACTCTGATTCTGTCTACAAGAAAGATAAAGACAGTCTCATTAAATAAGAGTTGTCCTTTTTACTTGGTTAATATGAACTTGTTTACTGGTAGGGTATAAGAGATTAAGTTGGGAGGGAGGCATGATCATGGCTTTATTAGAAATGAAAAATATCTCGATTTCATTTCCAGGTGTAAAAGCTTTAAATAAAGTTGATTTCTTTGCTGAAACCGGTATGGCTCATGCCCTTTTAGGAGCAAATGGGGCAGGGAAATCAACGCTTATGAAAGTGTTATCTGGAGCATACAGTCACTATACAGGAGATATTTTAATAGATGAGAAAAGGATACATATTCGGACGCCAAAGGATGCGCAAGACCATGGGATTCAAATTGTTTATCAAGAAGTAGATACTGTGCTTATTCCTTATTTATCGGTTGCTGAAAACATCATGTTAAATGAAACAGTAAATAATATGGGAAGAAGACAAATTATTCATTGGAACGAACTTCATAGAAAAGCAACAAATATATTAAAAAGTATAAATATTAACGTATCGACAAAAAAACTAGTTAGTGAGTTGACTCTTGCAGAAAAACAAATGGTTTTAATTGCTAGGGCGATTTCAACTCAATGTAAGTTTCTTATATTAGATGAACCAACAGCTCCTTTAAGTCATACAGAGACAAGTGAATTATTTCGAATTGTTCGCGACTTAAAAGCTAAAAATGTCGGTGTTATTTTTATTTCACACAGGTTGCCAGAAATTTTTGAAATATGTGATGAACTAACGATTATGCGAAATGGTCAATTTGTCACAAGAGAGAAAACGTCTATGATGAATCAAAGTAGTGTAGTTGAGCATATGCTAGGCGAAAAGCTTGAAGAGCAGTTTCCAGACTACAATGTTGAAATTGGAAATACAGTCCTGAATGTAAAAGGACTTTCTGATACAGGTGTTATTCACCAATTGAATATGCACGTAAATGAAGGAGAGATCGTGGGCGTGGCTGGGCTAGTCGGGGCAGGGAAAACCGAATTGTGTAAAGCGATTTTTGGTTATTCAAAGATTACTTCTGGTGAAATTGAAATTCGAGGAGAGGTAGTAAAGCTAAAAAGCCCATACGCTGCTGTTAAAAAAGGAATAGCACTAGTACCAGAGGAACGTAGAAAAGAAGGGATATTGGTTGAAGAATCTGTAGCAACAAATCTTACAGCAGCAAGCATAAAAAAAATCACGAAGTTATTTGGTTTTTTAGACACAAAAGCTGAGAAGAAACAATCTCTAGAAATAATTAGTCGTCTCGGAATTAAAACGCCAACTGAAGAAGCGAAAGTTCAAAACCTTTCTGGTGGTAATCAACAAAAAATTGCTATTGGGAAATGGTTGATTGCCGATGCTGACGTTTATCTATTTGATGAACCGACAAAAGGTGTAGATGTTGGAGCAAAGAAAGATATTTTTGATCTAATTGTGGAATTGGCGAAGCGAAAAAAAGCAATTATCTACGCTTCGGCTGAGCTTGCAGAGGTGAAGGGAATTACAAATCGTGTTTATGTTTTATACGATGGACAAGTTGTTAAGGAGCTTGAAACCAAGGATACAACGGAAGAAGAATTATTGAACTATTCGACAGGAGGTAAGTAGACAATGGCATTAAGTACAACAATCGATAAACAGAAAAAAAACTTTGACCTGTTTAATTTCCTCTATAAATACGGAACGCTTTTAACTATTGTTATTCTAATCATTGTATTTGCTATATCAAACCCAACTTTCATACAAAGTAATAATATTATCAATATTTTACGCTCTATTTCAATTGTCACGATCATAGCCATTGGGATCACGATTTCGTTATCTGTTAATGGATTCGATCTATCCGTGGGTTCAGTAGCTTCATTATCAAATGCAATCGTTATTTCTATGTTTGTTTGGTTTTCAGAAAATACAACGATTGCTATTTTTTCAGCGATTGCTGCTGCACTGATAGTAGGTGCATTTAATGCGTTCATGATTGTAAAAGTGAAAATACCAGATATGCTTCTTACTTTAGCAACTATGTTTATCGTGCAAGGGATCGCCTTGACCTATACGAGAGGCGCAACTGTGTCACAAAATATGGTCATGCCTGATGGGACGTTTTCCACTGGTCAAATAAGTCCTGCGTTTTCGAAAATAGGACAAGTGCCATGGATTATTGTTATTATGATTATTGTCGTGATTACTGTTCATATCTTTTTAGAATTTACAAAGCATGGTCGCTATATGTATGTGATTGGTGGAAATCAAGAAGCAGCAAGACTTTCAGGGATACCGGTTAATAAATATAAAATGATTGCTTATTTGTTATCTGCGTTGTTTGCTGCTATAGGAGGCATTGTACTTGCATCTCGAGTGATGACAGCCGAAATTGGAGCGGGAACACCTTATTTAATGGATGCTGTTGCGGCTACCTTTATTGGCTTTGCAGTATTAGGTGCGGGAAAACCAAATGCACTTGGGACATTTTTTGGAGCGGTGTTAATTGGTATTCTATCAAATGGTTTAGTTATGATGTCGGTGCCGTATTATGCTATGGATATCGTAAAGGGGACCGTATTGGCGTTTGCTCTTGGATTAACGTACTACAAAATAAAATCATAAATAAGTATAGTTTGAATAATAATGAAGAGTATGGTATTATTAAGTTGATTATTGTCTAGCTGTCACTAATCACCTTTTTATATTACGTTTATTACAATCAAATATTATCTAGATGGTAAATGAAAGAATATATACATAGTATAGAAGTCTTATTCATGACCTAACTTCTCACATTTGTGAAGTTAGGTCATTTTTTGTGTTCGGTTTTTTGTAAGGAGGAGGAATTGGAATAAATGATTAAAAAAGGTAGTAAACAACAAGATTTAATGTATTTAAGTAGTTACATATGTAAGGTGATGAAAAAGATGTTTGGGAAAGGTCCAGAATCGTGCACGATTGCGAGAAAAAACAACCTCGTTATTGCCAAGGTTCAACATTTTATCACACCTGCTGAAGAAGTGTTAGTAAATCGTAATGAATTGGGCTTAGCACTGAACTTTCGGGCGACACTACTTGAAGCCTTCTTTGAAGAGACGAAATCCGACATATCGATGTTGTCTGATTTAGAGGTGGGCTCATTTTATCATGATTGGGATTATGAAGGTAATCATGGATTACTCATATTTGTTGCTGGAACGGGTTTGCGATTGGATGAAGAAAATGAGGGAAATGTGTTTAAGGCAGCTTTACGTGACCAAGTGAAAAAGGTTAGTAGCAAAGTACATAATAGACCAAATTTTGTAAATGTTATGATAGTTAATCCTACTATTTGTATAGTTGAATGTGTAGATGTATTAACGGAAAAAGAGCGCTTATTGTATAAAAATGGTTATGAAAATCTTCTAGTTGAGAAGTCTCAAGAAATTCGGAAAAAATACAATCAATTTATCAAGGAATTAGAATCTACTTTTAATTGTCCGATTCAATACCTTTTTATGCCATGGAATTATGTCGAAGATAAATATTACATTATTATATATTTGAAATAAAATTTAGCCGAGGAATTTTTTTGTAACTTGTTGTAAAAGTTACATATTAGACTTTAGGTAATTAGTTTAAAATGAGCCAAAACAGGTATTGACGTCTTCATCTCCTGTTTTGGTCTTTTTATCTTTACCCTTTCAATAAGAATATCTTACTAAAGAAGGATTCTAATGGAGAAAAAAGAAAATGTATTGCAATAACAACATAGATTGCAAATTATTTGAATGTGGAAGAGACTTTTTATTAGAAATAATCAGATAAAAGTACTATACTAATGAAAAGATTAAAAGTAATTCTTTAGGTTCATAATATACTCATAAAAGTAAGGAAGCAATGCCGGTATTGATTTTGTTTCCTTTGAAAAGAGGGTTGTTATGACAGATTTTCAAGAAAAATTAAAGCATATTAGTAGTTATACAAGTAAACTGTTAAGGAAGAAATTTGGCCGGGGACCTGAAGCTTGTTTGGCTACTCTTTCTAAAAATTTTCTACTGTTACATATACGTGGTTTTGTGTCACCTATGGAAGAAGTATTACTATTACAGGGAAAGTACCAAGATGTTGATAACGCAAGGACATTAATCATTGCGAATGTGTTAGAGGAGCTTAAGGGTGTTGTGCAAGTATCATTCGATGTGGAAGTGACAGAATTTTATCACGACTGGAATTTCCCTAATAACACTGGTGCTATTATTCTTATATTATCCGAAGAGTGCCATCATACGTTACCTGTTGCACAATCAGCATTTATTCCTGAATTTGAAGCGGAAATTGCTCGAATAAGTGAGCTCGTTCAAAAAGTTCCTGATGAGATTGTAACAATCATTCTTTCAGAAAAAGTTATGATTGTAAAAAGAGATGGACTATTAATCCCGATTGAAAAGGCATTGGTTAAAAAAGGCTTCGAAAAAGAACTTATCATAACAAAAGATGAGTTAGAGAAAGAGTATTTTCACCGATTTGGTAAATTTGATGATATTCTCTCTCGGAAAGTAAAAGACATTTTTATTGACTGGGATCTGAAAGAAGATAAGTCACTTATGGTGTTTATCTTACAATAAATTTTTAGGTAAATGTGGGGAATGAAAAGTCACACATGGCCTAACTTCTTGATTTTTCGGGAGTTAGGTCTTTTTTTGTTTTAAATGGAGGAGGAGAAATAATTATGAAGCGCAATTTAGGATATGTACTTGTTAGTATCGTTGTAAGTTCAGTATTAATATTATTCATTAATGTTATTGAAAACTTACTTATACAAGGGATGGTAGTTTGTAGTTTACTGGTTGTTTGTTTTGTAATATTTAATAGCTCCTGGCGAAAAAGGTTTCATGTAGAAAGAGAAGATAACGAGATTGTTGAGGTGTTGCCTGTACCGGTTGCATTTCTATGTAGTAATTCAATAACATATTGTAATCGAGAAGTAATGCATATGTTAGAAGCAAATAGTAAACAAGAGATACAAGGTAGGGCTATTTCGGATTTTTTTTGTGCGGTAACTGATATGGATGATGAAGCGGAAACAATAACCAACAAACAAAGAAGCTGGTATGGTCGGTTAACGAGTTTAAAGGGAAATACAATCGATGTAAAAGTAGAGGCTCAACCTCTTTATGGGAAAGGTGAAACAAACTGTTTGATGGTGTTAACAAAATGCATGGATCAAAAAGAGGATCAAGAAAAGCTACAACATTATGGACAATTGTCTGTATTAGGTGAATTAGCAGCGGGGATTGCTCACGAGATTCGTAATCCAATTACAAGTTTAAAAGGATTTTTGCAGTTGATTGAGAGTTCAAACTCAAACTCATCTGCCTATACGAAGATCATGCTTTCAGAAATTGACCGAATTAATATGATCGTTAGCGAATTACTGATACTAGGTAAGCCAAAAGAATTGAAGATACATAACCAGTCTATATCCAATATCCTTGAAACCGTAGTAACGTTAACAAGAACACAGGCGATTTTGTATAACATTGAAATCAATCTCACTATTCCTTCTGATCTTAGTCAAACCAGTGTTAGCTGCGATGAAAATAAATTAAAACAAGTCTTTATAAATATTATTAAAAATGCAATTGAAGCAATGAAACAAGAAGGTACGATTAGTGTTAACGTAGTCATGAATAATGGTTTTGTCGTCATAAATATAATTGATCAGGGTGAAGGAATCCCAAAAGAGAAGCTCCTGAAACTAGGTAAGCAATTTTTCTCAACTAAGGAGAATGGAACAGGTTTAGGACTTATGATTAGTTCTACGATTATTGAAGAGCACGGTGGGAAAATACATATTGAAAGTGAAGAAGGGAAAGGGGCAACCGTGCAAATCATGTTACCAGCTAGTACATAAAAAAGATGACTCAGGCCTCTAGTATGAAAGGAGAAGAGTCATCTATGAAAGCTTTTTACTTTTGTTCATTCCTTTGAATGGCAGCGAGAGCTTTAAAATGAGGTTTAAGGGCAAAATAAAGTTCTCGGTATGTTTGATATAACTCCTGATAATTCATATGATTGGTGTTATTTGGAATATATGTGTTATTCATCGGAATGGACTCTTTAATAGCTGATAAGGATGGAACCTCACCAAGTGCATACATCCCAAACCAAGCTGCTCCCCATGCTGAACTTTGATGACTAGCAGGTACTCGTACTTCTTGTCCAAATATATCTGATAAGATTTGCAACCATAAAGGGGAGCGAGCAAACCCACCGCTTGCAAAAATAGTAGCTGGCAGTCCTGCTAAACGTTCAAGTGTTTCACCGATACTGTATAAACTAAATATAACTCCTTCTAATCCTGCTCGAATCATATGCTGCTTCTTATGAGCAAGGGTTAAACCGATAAAGCTTCCACGAGCATTTGCATCCCAATAAGGTGCTCTTTCACCATTTAGAAAAGGAAGGAATAAGAGTCCATCTGCTCCCGGTTTTACACTTTTAGCAAGATTGGTGAGTAAATCGTACGCACTGTTATTTGTTTCAAGTGCTCTTTGTACTTCCGTTTCACCAAGTACGTCTTTTAGCCACTGAAATACAATTCCTCCGTTATTTGTCGGGCCACCCATAATCCATAAATCTTTCGTCACGCCATAACAAAAGATCTCTTGCAATTCATCGGTTTGAGGTTTTGAGGCCATTTGTCTAATTGCTCCACTTGTCCCAATCGTGATGGCAACATCTCCAGGATCGATCGCGCCAATTCCTAAATTTGCAAGTGGACCATCACTAGATCCTATTACAAACGGAATATCGTGGGGCAGATGAAATTGATTCGCTAACTCACTAGTAAGTCCTTGGCAAATGGTAGTTGAAGGGACTGGTTCTGAGAGCTGATCTCTCGTAATACCAGCAGCAGAAAGAGCTTCTTCTTCCCATTCAAACGTATGAATATTAAATAAACCGCTGGCTGAGGCAACTGCATAGTCAACCATGTATTTATGAAACCATCTTTGAATTAAAAATTCTTTAATTGATATAAACTTGGCTGATTGGTGATAAGCGGAATAATTTGTTTCTTTCATCCAGATTAACTTACATAATGGAGACATCGGGTGAATGGGTGTTCCAGTTTTTAAATAAAGACTTTCACCGACTGTTTCCTTAACTCGGGCAGCTTGTTCGACACTTCTACCGTCTGCCCATGTGATAGAAGGGGAGATAGGTTCATGTTCGTGATTCATGCAAATTAATGAATGCATAGCACTGGATATACCGACGCAAAGGATTTCATTTTTATCAATTCCACTTTTTTGAACAGCGTCAGAAATAGCAGCTATGGCAGCTTGTTCGATTTCATATGGATCTTGTTCAACCCAAGAAGGATTAGGATGGTACACAGGGTATGCGTTTTCATTTTCTGCTATAACTAAACCATTTTTTTGAAATAAAACAGCTTTAGCACTAGTGGTTCCAATATCTAAACCTAAAACATAATTTTTTGCAGTCATTTTAAACAATCCTTTCAAAACAGTTCATTAAACTCGCTTAATTGAAATGGCGTTTCTCATTTTTTGAAGTGAATTTTTCACACTTTCTTGACGTTGCATACTAACGTTAACAAATAAAGCATCAACAATGCTTAATTGAGCTATCCGAGAGGCAAGTGCTTCTGAGCGAAATTCTGTTTCAGCCGAAACAGTATACAAAGCAATGTCAACTGTTTGACTTAGAGGAGATTTTGCTAAGTTTGTAATGCCAATCGTTGTTGCTCCAGCCTTTTTGGCGACCTCTGCCACTTCTAGAATGTCTTTGGATGCGCCTGAGTGCGAAATTAAGACGACTAAATCATTTGAAGTTAGTTGAGACGCCGACATTATTTGTAAGTGTGTATCACTATAAAAAAATGTCTTAATACCGATACGCAGAAATTTGTGTTGAGCATCGTTTGCTATAATTCCAGAACCACCAGATCCGTAAAATTCTATCTTACCGGCAGATAAAAATGCATCTACTGCTTTTTTGAAAGAGTTTTGATCAATGATTTGCTTCGTTTCTTCTAGAGTTCTAATATTTGATTTGAATATTTTTTCGGCCACTGTACTTTCATCATCATCTTCACTAATCGTTTCATGGATATCCTCAATAGGTGTAACAATTTCAGAAGCTAATGCAATTTTCATCGCTTGATATCCTTTATAACCAATCCTCTTGCAAAAACGAAACACAGTCGCTTCAGCAATACCTAAATCTTCGGCAATTTGACTTATGGTGGAGTGAATGATTTTCTTTGGATTTTCTAATATATAGTCAGCAATCATTTGTTCTTTGCTACTAAATGAAGAGTAGGAAGAAGAAATTCTCGTAATTGTAGGATGAGACTCAGTAAATGGCATAGTACTACTCCCTTCATTTGGTGATGTCATACATTCTAAGCATAAACGAAAAGTACAAATAAAAAAATATTTTTTCATAAAAAAGCTTGAAAAAGATAATTTTTATCATATAATCAAAAATGAAAGAAAATTTTTTTCTTTTTTATTGGACATGAAAAAGTTCTTTGTTTCAGAACGATTCGCTTGGAAGATCGTCTGTATCGTGGCTAAGTATATTGGAAGCGTTCACTTAGCTATATCAATAGTGTAAAAGCTTAAATCTGTTATAAAAAAAATATATTGGAGGCTTTTTATTATGAAAATCGGTCTAATTGGCTTAGGGAAAATGGGTATGAACATTGGGCAAAACCTAATTGATCATAAACATGAAGTAGTGGCATTTGACGTGAATGCAGGTGCTGTGGTCGAAATCGCTCAATATGGTGCGCAGAAGACAGACGGTTATAAGGAACTTGTTGAATCTCTAGAAACACCAAGAATCGTCTGGGTGATGGTCCCTCATAATGTTGTAGATTTAGTCATTAGCGAACTCACTCCGTTTTTATCGGAAGGAGATATTGTGATTGAAGCTGGAAACTCCCATTACAAAGAGTCGATCCGTCGTTACGAGCAACTGAAAGAAGTGGGTGTCAGCTTTATGGATGCAGGAACTTCGGGAGGTATGGAAGGTGCAAGAACTGGAGCATGTTATATGGTCGGAGGAGATGAAAATGCTTGGACTGTTGTTGAACCGATTTTTCGAGATACAGCTGTGGAAAATGGATATCTTTATGCAGGGAAAGCAGGAAGCGGCCACTACTTAAAAATGATTCATAATGGTATTGAGTATGGCATGATGGCTGCGATCGGTGAAGGGTTTGAAGTATTAGAAAAGAGCGAGTTTGATTACGATTATGAGCAAGTAGCAAAAGTTTGGAATCATGGTTCAGTTATCCGTTCATGGCTAATGGAATTAACCGAGAATGCTTTTACTAAGGATGCAAAGTTAGACGAAATCAAAGGCGTTATGCATTCATCAGGTGAAGGAAAGTGGACTGTCGAGGAGGCATTAAATTTACAAACAGCGACTCCGGTGATCGCGATGTCCTTACTAATGCGCTATCGTTCATTAGAAAATGATACATTTACCGGAAAAGTTGTCGCTGCACTTCGAAATGAGTTTGGTGGACACGCTGTTGAGAAGAGATAAATAATGAGTATTTCCTCTCATAAAAGTAGTGGTGAGCGTGAAGGGATATAATCAAAAATGACTGTTTTTGATTATGTTTCTTAAAGGATATTTTATTTATGAGGAAATTCAGCTCGATATGAACAAAAAACGTAGTATTCTGAATAATATGTTACTTATGTTAAAAGTTTAGCTATTAGAATGGCTGATTGTGAAGGAAAACGAAGGGAGGAATTTTATTTTGTAAAAAAATATTGAAAAAAATATTTTTTTATTCTATAATGAAATCGAAATAAGATTTCTTATTTTGAAATGAAAGGGGATACATAAGGTCGAAAACTAGTGATCTAATAAACTAGATGCATAAGTTGTTATATACCAAATGGTAAAGTGTTATTTTAGGCTATTATGGTAAGCGTTTTCTTTAGACGTTAATAACGGCGCTTTCAACCGAGTTTAGTTTGCATTAATAAAATTACTAACCTCTGTAATATCTTTAAGAGAATTAATTCTTTTAAAGAAAAAATATAAAACATATTTAGGGGGATTTACAATGAAGAAAAACAAATTATCATTATTTTTAGTACCTGCATTAGCAGTTATGTTAACAGCTTGTGGAGGTGGCGGTGTGGCAACAGATGATAGTACTGAACCTACAGAACAGAGTGAGCAAAAGACAATACGTGCTGGTATCGGGTTAAATGACGCGCATCCACAATATAAAGGGTTGTTGAAATTCAAGGAAGTTGTTGAAGAAAGAACAGATGGCGCTATTGAAGTTCAAACGTATCACAGTGGACAATTAGGTGATGACCGTACTATGACGGAAGGACTACAATTAGGATCCCAAGAAGTAACGATTCCTTCTACTGCTCCTATTGCTAACTTTGTTCCTGAATACAGCGTGTTTGATTTTCCATTCTTGTTCCCTAGTGAGGAAGTGGCTGACACTGTATTAGATGGTGAAATTGGACAAAAGTTCCTAGACATGCTTCCTGATCAAAATTTAGTTGGTTTAGCATATTGGGAAAATGGCTTCCGTGATTTAACAAACAGCGTACGTCCAGTGGCAACAGCTGAAGACTTTAAAGGGTTAAAAATCCGCACGATGGAAAATGACTTGCATTTAGAAGCGTTCCGAGCACTTGGAGCAAATCCAACACCAATGGCATTTACAGAGCTATTTGCTGCAATGCAGCAGGGAACAGTTGATGGACAAGAAAATCCATATGCAACGATTTACTTACAAAAGTATCATGAAGTACAAGACCATGTTTCCAATACACATCACATTTACAGCCCGTTTGTTTTCTTGATGAGCAAATCTTTCTTTGATGGCCTAACGGAAGAACAACAAGAAATTGTTAAAGAAGCAGCTCTTGAAGCAGGAGACTATCAACGTGAACTGAACCGTGAAGCAAATGAACAATACCTTGCAGACCTACAAGAAGAAGGTATGACGTTTACTGAAATTACTCCAGAAGCACGTGACGAAATGGTTGAACTTGTTACGCCGGTTCTTGATAAGTATGCTGAAAGAATTGGACAAGATATCGTTGATGAAGTGTATAGCGCTATTGAGGCAGCACAATAATTAAAAACCCTTGGAAAAAGGCTTGAATCCTTTCGAGCCTTTTCCTTTTTTAAAAAAGGGAAAACAAAAGTGTAGGTCAAGTTGCTCAAGTGAATGTAGTTTTGTTTTCCTTTTTGATAATAGAAAGAGAGGTAACAATAAATGAAAACTCTAAAGTGGTTAGATGATCATATTGAGGAAGTCTTTTTAGTCTTATTCTCTGTTTTAATGGTGAGTGTTATCTTCTTGCAAGTAATTATGAGATATGTCGTTGGAAATTCACTTCCTTGGTCAGAGGAGCTCGCTAGGTATAGTTTTATTTGGTTAGTGTATATCGGTATTAGTTATGGAGTGAAAAAACAAAGACATATTAAAGTTGATATTATGCTTCTGCTTTTTAAAGATAAAGGGAGAATTGTTTTTAATATTATTTCTAATTTACTATTCATGGCATTTGCTATTTTTGTTATCTACTACGGATATAGTATTGCGAATCAGTTACTTGCATTTGGTCAAAAGTCTCCTGCTAATCAAATTCCAATGGGCTTGGTGTACATGGCAGCACCTGTAGGGATGGGATTAACGTTAATACGTTTGATTCAAAATTTGTTCAAACATATTAAAGCTCTTTTGGGTAATGGTGATACGGAAGTGAAGACGGAGCTAGAAAAAGTTCAAGAAGAAATAAAAGAAGAAATCCAAACGGATAAATAGGGGGGAGAAATTAATGACTGCAGCAGTATTATTTGGAGCATTTGCGATACTTTTGTTATTAAGTGTTCCAATTGGGATTTCATTAGGAATCGCAACATTGATTACCATCATGTATTCGGGATCATTGCCGGTAGAATTTTTATCTAAAGAATTGGTGACATCGCTAGATTCATTTCCATTAATGGCTGTTCCTTTTTTTATCCTTGCGGGTGAGATTATGGGAAAGGGGGGAATCTCAGATCGCCTTTTTCGAGTCGCTAACTCATTAGTAGGAAACAAAACAGGTGGATTTGCGATTGCAACCATTATTACTTGTATGTTTTTCGCTGCTATATCAGGTTCAGGACCAGCAACTGTTGCTGCGATTGGTGGAATTATGATTCCTATTATGGTTAGAGAAGGCTATGATAAGCGCTTTGCAACAGCCGTGGTTGCAGCAGCTGGATCATTAGGGGTTATTATTCCTCCGAGTATTCCAATGGTTATGTACGGAGTAGTAGGCAGTGTTTCAATTGGGGATATGTTTATAGCTGGGATAATTCCTGGGGTTTTAGTGGGAGTTGCCTTAATCATTTATACGTATTTCTATTCACGAAAAAAAGGGTATACAGGTTCAGGGCAGAAAACGTCACTTTCGATTATTGCGAAGGCTGTATGGGAAGCAAAATGGGCATTACTAATCCCTGTTATCATTTTAGGAGGAATTTATGGAGGGGTTTTCACTCCGACAGAAGCAGCTGTTATAGCTGTCGTCTACGGACTCGTTGCAGGTATGCTTTTATATAAAGAGCTTAAGATCAAAGATTTACCAAAAGTAATCATTGACTCAGCATTAACAACAGCAACTGTCTTAATCATTGTTGGTACGGCAACAGCTTTCGGACGATTACTAACGATTGAGCAAATTCCTAACCAAGTTGCCGAAGGAATGCTTGCTATTTCAGAAAATCCAATTGTGTTAATTTTACTAATTACGCTTCTCCTATTAATAGTCGGTTGTTTTATGGATACTATTGCAGCCATTATTATCTTGACACCGATTTTACTACCGATTGCGATAAATTTAGGTTATGATCCAATTCACTTTGGTATTATTATGGTACTCAACTTGGCAATTGGATTTATTACACCGCCTTTAGGAGTTAATTTATTCGTTGGTTCTGGTATTTCAGGATTATCGATTGAAGCACTATCTAAAGCGATTGTTCCATTCTTTATTGCAATGGTTCTTACATTGCTAATCGTTGTATTTGTTCCACAGTTGTCTTTATTCTTTTTAAGGTAAAGAGGTTTTTCGAAAATTCCATGCCTAAGTCAAACACCGCGGGAGATGAATACAATCGCGTCTACCCCCGAGAGTTTTCTTCCCTTTTTTTTGGGGGGGGCATACGCATCAAGGAAAGTTGCCCGTCTTTTGTATCTGCACATATGGGTGTATTAAACTGGGATTAAGACATTAAGCTTACTAAGTGAGATCATACCCTAACCATAAGGAGGAAAACATATGTCAAATGAACATGCGCAGGAAGTTACGGTTAATATTTCTGAAGAACAAACAATCATAGGTTTGAGTCAACTAATCCAACCATTTCAGTCAGAGATTTTTTTGAAAAAGCTCGTGCGTGGAACAGTCGTTGAAGTGAATTTGAAAAGTTTTCTTGGTCTTATAACCTTGCAACTTCGTAATGGAGATCGTCTAACTGTCCGAGCAATAGGTGAAGATAGTGAGGTAGCATTACGCGAAGTTGTAGCGTTTTTAACATGATAAAAAGAAATGGTTATCTTAACCATTTCTTTTTAGAAATTGATAATGTAACAATATGGAGGAGAGAAACGTGGACATTGTAACAATTGGTGAAACAATGGTTTTATTTACACCGGATACAACCGGAGCGATGAGATATGCAAACCAATTTTAAGGAAGTTTGGTGGAGCAGAATCTAATTTTGCCATTGGTGTTTCCAGATTGGGTCATAAAGCTGGATGGATTAGTGCTGTAGGGGGATGATGAATTAGGAAAGGCGATGCTTACTTTTATTAGAGGGGAAGGCGTTGATGAAAGTAAAGTGAAAGTTGATCGGACAGCGCCGACAGGTCTTTATTTTAAAGAGATTAGAAATTTATCTGATATTAGAATTCAATATTATCGGACAGGCTCTGCTGCAAGTCAGTTAACAAAAGAAGATTTACATGAAAGCTATATCGCAGAAGCGAAGTATTTACATATTTCAGGAATTACCCAAGCCCTTAGTGAAAATTGTGCTGAAATGATTTTTGAGGCGATTACTGTTGCAAAAAAACACGGGCTCAAGATTGTGTTTGATCGAAACTTACGAAAAAAACTTTGGAGTGAAGACCGAGCACGTGAAGTTCTATTAAAAATTGCTGCACAAGCAGATATTGTTCTCCCAGGAGTAGCTGAAGGAGAGTTTTTGTTCGGAGAAACGGATCCTGAAATTTTAGGACAATTGTTTCTCGATCATGGTGCAGACTTGGTAACCCTTAAGGTCGGGGCCCAAGGAGCTTACTACTTTACGAATAAAGAGAGTCAGTTAGTTCTGGGATTTCATGTCGATAGAGTTATTGATCCAGTGGGTGCGGGGGACGGATTTGCTGCAGGGTTTATGTCTAGGATGTTAGATAGCTTACCTATATATGAAGCTGTTCAACGAGGTAACGCAGTTGGTGCCATTGTGCCGATGGTAAATGGGGATGTTGAAGGATTGCCTGAAAAAGAAGAGATAGATAGATTTATTCAAAAGCCTGCAGACGATGTTAGCCGTTAATACAGAAATGGAGGAAGAACAAAGATGAGTTTATTACAAGAGATTCAAAACAATGGTGTTGTAGCGATAATCAGAGGGGCAAAACCGGAAACGATTCTTTCAATAGCGAAGGCTTTGCGTGACGGGGGAGTTAAAACATTAGAAATTACGGTAGAGACACCTAATGTCTTAACGTTAATCAAACAAGTTTCTGAAGAATTAGACGATGTCATTGTTGGAGCAGGAACGGTACTGGATCCAGAAACAGCTCGAGCAGCAATTATGGCAGGGGCAAAATTTATTTTTTCTCCAACGGTTAATGTAGAGACGATTCGTCTTACAAAGAGATATGGGGTGATTAGTATTGCTGGGGCGTTAACGCCTACAGAAATTTTAACAGCATATGAAAACGGTTCCGATGTCATAAAAGTGTTCCCAGCCAATGTTTTTGGGCCAAAATATTTAAAAGATGTCCATGGTCCACTCCCGCATATTCCTCTTATGCCAACAGGTGGAGTTGATTTATCAAATGTTTCAGAATATATCAAAGCTGGAGGAGTAGCTGTTGGTTTAGGAAGTTCGCTTGTGGACACGAAACGTGAAATAAACGATGAGTATTTAGTTGAACTTACTGCTAAATCCAAGGAGTTTGTTACAGCTATTAAAAATGTACGTTCGTAAGAAACAATAGATGGGAATGACTAAAGAAGAAAGTGACTTATTGGATTACCTATCAGATGCGACTGTTTTTGATTACGAGGATGGTCATGTGAAAATCCCTCAGTCGCCAGGACTCGGAATATCAATCAATGAAGAGCACGTTAGAAAAATGGCGGAAGTAGGTCATAACTGGAAAAATCCAGTTTGGCGTCATAAGGATGGAACAGTAGCAGAATGGTAAAGTTTATAGTAAGTAGAAGGAGGGACAAATGAGTAAAGATACTTTTAAAGTCGTTGTGACTGATTTTGAATATGATTCATTAGCTCCAGAAAAAGAAGTATTAGAGAAAATTGGTGTGGAATTTGTAGCCGTCCAATGCAAAACGGAGGAAGAAGTGATAGAGGCGGCGAAAGATGCTGATGGAATCATTAATCAGTACGCACCAATTACGAGAAAAGTAATTGAAAATCTGACAAACTGTAAAGTGATATCTCGTTACGGAGTAGGCGTGAATACAATTGATGTTGATGCTGCAACAGAACATGGAATCATTGTAGGAAATGTAACAGACTATTGTATGGATGAAGTGTCAGATCATGCATTTGCTCTTCTCATGGCATGTGCTAGAAAAGTTGTACTTTTAAACGAAGCTGTCAAAAATCATCATTGGGATTTTAAAGTTAGTATGCCGATTTTTAGGTTGAGAGGCAAAGTGCTTGGGTTGATTGGTCTTGGAAGAATCCCACAATCGTTAGCGAAAAAGGCACAGGCATTTGGGTTAAAAGTAGTTGCATATGACCCATTTGTTCCAAAGAATGTCGCTGATGAATTACATGTTGAACTATTGGAATTAAATGATTTATGTACCCGTGCTGATTTTATCTCGGTTCATGCACCTTTAATTGAAAGCACAAAAGGGATGATTGGTGAAGAACAATTTAATGCGATGAAAAAAGAAGCCTTTATTATTAATACATCAAGGGGTCCTGTTATTTGTGAAAAAGCTTTAATTGCTGCTTTGCAAGAAGGCAAAATTGCCGGAGCTGGCCTTGATGTTGTAGAGGAAGAGCCAATTCAAGAAAATAATCCACTGCTTTCTATGGACAATGTTATTTTAAATCCTCATGTAGCATGGTATTCAGAAGAGGCACAACTTGAATTAAAACGGAAAGTTGCCGAGAATGTTGCTGATGTTTTAAGTGGATATTACCCAACGTATTTATTTAATAAAGATGTAAAAGAAAGCGCTTTATCAAAGGTGGAAAATTAACATTTAATCCAAAAAAACAGTAGCGGGACAATGCTGCTGTTTTTTTGGATTAAATGTTAATAATTCAAAATTATTGTTAGAGAATCTATAAATACGCTATGATATGAGAGACGTCGTTATTTCGCTTAACGAAAAATAAACTGTATATAGATACTAGTGCTGGAGGAAAGTTATGTCAAATGTTTTTTCCTTTTTAAGGCCATACAAATTTCCCGTTTTCATAGCATTAACATTAATGTTGATTGAATTAACAGTCGAACTTATCCATCCATTATTACTTGCCAAAATCATTGACGATGGCATTATGCAAGAAGATTTAGCTGCCATTACACGATGGGGAGCTTTAATGATTGGAATGTCATTGCTCGCTTTTGTGTCTGGTGTGATTAATTCTTTTTATGCAGCGCATGTTAGCCAAAGTACTGGATTTGATCTAAGGTCAAACTTGTATAAACGAATTCAAACCTTTTCCTTTACTCAGTTACAAAGGTTTCAAACATCATCACTCATTACAAGGTTAACGAATGATGTAACGCAAATACAAAATACGATCTTTATGAGCTTGCGTATCATGTTACGGGCTCCGCTGCTTATTATCGGCGGGACGATAATGGCCCTTTTTGTGAATGCGAAAATAGCGTTAATTCTTGTCTTCATGATTCCGCTCATTGTTCTGTTTCTCATTTGGATGATGAAAAAAGGAGGATCTCTTTTTAGTCTAGTCCAAGCAAAGTTGGATGGTGTAAACCATGTGATGCGTGAGAACCTTACTGCGATGAGGTTAGTGAAAGTGTTTGTCAGGCATAACTATGAAGGCAAGAGATTCAAAAAAAGCAATGAAGCGTTGATGGAAAAAACGGTGTCGGCTCTCAGATTAATGGAAGTAGCTATGCCAATATTATTGTTGTTAATGAATGTAGGAATTATGGCGATCCTTTGGTTTGGTAGTTTTGAAGTGAATTCAGGTGGTGCCAAAGTTGGGGAAATTGTAGCAATCGTTAACTATGCAACTCGCATCACATCTGCTTTAACGGTTTTCTCTATGATTATTATTGTGTTTTCTAGAGCAAAGGCATCAGCAGAGCGAATTGCTGATGTATTAGACGATGATAAATCTGAAATGAATATAGTAAAAGAACGACAGGATCCTTCTTTGAAAATAGTTGGTGGGGAAATTAAATTTGACCATGTATCTTTTCATTACCCTGACATGAAAATGAATGTTCTTAATGATCTTTCTTTTACCGCAAATCAAGGAGAGACATTGGCTATTTTAGGAGCAACAGGATCAGGGAAATCAACTCTTTTTCAACTTATCCCTAAGTTGTATGAAGTAAGTGAAGGTCAAATAGTACTAGATGGCAATAATATTAAAACGTTCGAGCCAGAGCATTTACGTCGGCAAATTGGATATGTCCCGCAGGAATTTTTTCTGATTTCAGGTACCGTCAAAGAGAACATACAATGGGGACATGATGAAGCGACGCTAGATGAGGTAATTGAAGCCGCAAAGCATGCGCAAATTCATGATGTAATTGAATCATTACCAAATCAATATGAGACAAAACTTGGTCAAAAAGGAGTGAACTTATCTGGTGGTCAAAAGCAGCGTCTATCGATTGCAAGAGCACTAATTCGTAAGCCGAAAGTGTTGTTATTAGATGACAGCACAAGTGCATTAGATGTTAAGACAGAAGCGGAGTTCCTAAAAGCATTAAAAAACTATACATGTACAACGTTAATTGTTACACAAAAACTTAGTACAGCAATGAACGCAGATAAGATTATTCTTCTTGATGACGGACAAAAAGTAGCAGAAGGGAATCATGAGCAACTATTGCAACAGTCTCATCTTTATCAGCAAATCCATCAATCGCAAATGAGAGAGGAGGTATTTCAAGATGTCTAATCAACTAACGAAGCCCTTTCAATATAGAAGGATTGCATTGACTGATTCTAGTGTGAACAGCGAAAAGAACTCAAGTGCGAAATCAAAACCAAAGAACTGGAAAAGTACGTTGAAGCGGATATGGGCTTACCTTGCTGTACATAAGCGCTATTTACTTTTAGTGTATTTTGATGGTTGTTTTAAGTTCCTTCTTTAGTTTGCTAGGGCCTTTCTTGATCGGTATGGCGATTGATAATTATTTAATAACAAATAATATAAGTGGTTACACTAGCTGTTGTTCCTTTAATGGCTTTTGGGATGAAGTGGATTACACGTCGAACTGGTTTGTTTTTTAAAGAGCAGCAAAGGCATCTCGGGGAAGTGAACGGTTATATTGAGGAAACAATTACAGGGCAAAAAATAGTTAAAACCTTTTCAAAAGAGCAACATGTGATTGAGCGCTTTAAAGAGAAAAATGAGCGTCTTAAAGGCGCTAGTTTTTGGGCGCAAACGTATTCAGGATTTATTCCGAAATTAATGAACGTTTTAAATAATTTAAGTTTTGCTTTCATAGCTGGAATTGGTGGGATTCTAGCATTTAATGACATGATTACGATTGGAGTTATTGTTATTTTTGCGGAGTACTCCAGACAATTTACGCGCCCTTTAAATGATCTTGCTAATCAGTTTAATACGCTTCTTTCAGCGGTGGCAGGTGCGGAGCGAGTATTTGATGTAATTGATGAAGAAGAGGAGAAAGATAAGATTGGGGCCATTGAGCTGAAAGAAATAAAAGGAAACGTCTCCTTTTTGAATGTGTCATTTTCGTATGAAGAAGATCAAAAGACGATATCAAATGTTCGTTTTGACGTGACTGAAGGTGAGACAGTCGCTCTTGTAGGGCCAACGGGAGCAGGCAAGACAACGATTATTAATTTGCTTTCACGGTTTTATGAACCTGAGGATGGTGTTATTACGATCGATGGATATGATATTAGAGATTTGAACCGAAATTCTCTTCGTCAACATACTGGGTTTGTGCTTCAAGATTCGTACCTTTTCCAAGGAACAATTAGGGAGAACATTCGTTATGGTAAATTAGAAGCAAGTGATGAAGCAGTAGAAGAGGCAGCTAAGCTTGCCAATGCACATTCATTTATTCATAAACTTCCAAAAGGGTATGATACCGTTCTTGATCAAGATGGAAGTGGAATAAGTCAAGGACAAAAGCAATTGCTTTCAATTGCAAGGGTTATGTTAGCTAGTCCTTCTATCCTCATTTTAGATGAAGCGACGAGTAGTATTGATACCATTACTGAAATCAAGATACAAGAAGCCCTGTATAGGCTCATGAGAGGACGGACAAGTTTTGTTATAGCTCACAGGCTAAACACTATTAAACAAGCAGACCAAATATTGGTGTTAAAGGATGGTCAATTATTTGAAAAAGGAACGCATAATCAGCTACTGAAAGAAAAAGGCTATTACTTTGGAATGTGTACTCAGCTAGTGAATGAAAGAGGCTGAGAGAAATAAGAAAGTTTACTTGGTATAAAGGGACGATAGCAAGTTATTTGATAAATAAGATTATCTACGTCCATTGCCTGTCTCCACCTAATACTTTATTGAAGTTCAGTCTTGTACTGAGCTTTTTTCTTTTTGTAGGTATGTTTTTTGTTAAAAGATCTTACATAATATTGAAAAAAATGAAGAGGGTTACTAAATTTATTGTCGAATTCTTTAAAGTAAACTCCTAAGGTAGGTGCTTCTTTTGATAAAAAATTACGATGTTTCAATTGATTTTTATGATGAAATGTTTGCTGAAAAAGAATCTCCCCATACACATTATCAAGCGTTGTATGATAATATCTCGCTACTAGACAAAAAGATTGTGGAGTCACGTTATCAATTAGCACAACAAAATTTTATTCGTCAAGGAATTACCTTCACGGTCTACAATAATTCAGAAGGTACAGAGAGAACGATGCCATTTGACCCGTTACCTCGAATTATTTCAAAAGAAGATTGGAATGTCGTTGAAAAAGGTTTGCAACAAAGGGTTTTAGCGCTTAATGCGTTTTTAGAAGATATATATACGGAACAAGAAATTTTAAAACAAGGAGTAGTCCCTCGAGACTTAGTCGTTACCTCGCCTCATTTTTATCACCAAGTGCATGGCATTAAAGTGCCGAAGAAAAATCATATCTTTATAGCAGGCATTGATTTAATTCGCGATGATGAGGGAAACTATTTAGTTCTAGAGGATAATATTAGAAACCCGTCTGGACTTTCATATGTGTTTCAAAACCGGTTTGTAATGAGAAAGTTATTTCCTGATCTTTTTAACGATTATTCGATTGAGTCATTAGAAAATCAATTACATGAAATGCATGAAGCTTTAAAATATATTGCACCTAATCAAAAAAAGCAGCCAACGATTGTTTTACTCACTCCTGGTGTTTATAATTCAGCTTATTATGACCATAGTTTCCTTGCTAAAGAAATGGGAATAGAATTAGTAGAAAGCCGTGATTTAATTGTAAACAACCAAGTCGTCTATATGAAAACGACAAAAGGATTAAAGCAAGTAGATGTGATTTATCGACGGATTGATGATGATTTCTTGGATCCTCTTGTGTTCCGAGAAGATTCATTAATCGGAGTTGCAGGTTTAATGGATGCATACCGAGCTGGAAATGTTTCGGTAGCCAATGGGGTTGGCAATGGGGTTGCCGATGATAAGGCAACTTATGCGTACGTACCAGATATGATCCGATTCTATTTAAAGGAAGAGCCGATCTTACAAAATGTGAAAACGTATCAGTTGTCAAACAAGGCAGATTATGAGTATGCTCTAGCTAATCTTGATGAATTAGTGTTTAAAGAGCGAAACTCATCAGGTGGTTATAACATGCTGATTGGTCCTCAAGCCACAGAGGAAGAGAAAGTAATTTTCCGTAAGAAGATAATCAAAAATCCTGAAGCTTTTATTGCTCAGCCAACGATTTCCCTTTCTCAATCACCGACCTTTACAGATGAAGGAATAAAAGGAAGACATATTGACTTGCGAGCTTTTGTCGTACTCAATGAAACTCCGCATGTCGTACCTGGTGGATTAACGCGTGTAGCCTTACGAAAAGGGTCACTTGTAGTGAACTCCTCGCAAGGTGGCGGAGGGAAAGATACGTGGGTGTTAGAATAAGTTACAATAGAGAAGAGGGATGCATATGTTAAGTCGTGTAGCAGATTCATTGTATTGGTTGTCACTAAACATGGAACGAGCGGATAATATCACGAAATTGTTATCAGTTCGATTAGTTAGTATTTTAGAGAACAATAACCAGAAAATAGAAGGAGAAGATAATTGGGAGGATTTAGTAAAAATATCAGGAGATATTACTCATTTTTACGGATCGTATTCTGAGTGCAATCGCTCATCTGTTATTCAATATATTGCCTTCTCGAAGAAGAATGCAAGTTCGATTAACTCGTGCATTTCAATTGCAAGAGAGAATGCAAAGGGAATTCGAGAAATTATTCCAATCGAATTGTGGGAAGTCATTAATGATCTTTATTTGAAAATCCGAGCATTTCCGGTAAAAGATGTAACGATCGAACAATTAAATGACTTTTTTCAGATGATACTTGAGAAGTCTTTTCAATTTCAAGGGATTATTACTGGACTAATGCCTAGAGGCGAATCGTATTCATTTATTATGTTCGGAAAACATTTAGAAAGGTTAAGGAAACTATCGAGAACTCTTGACGTTTATTATCATAAAAAAATCAGTGCACGAGATAATAAAGATAGTATAAATTATCATTATTGGAGTGCTGTTTTAAATACATTGGGAGGGTATGAATCTTATTTGCAAAAGTACCATGCTTTTATTGAGCCGATACAGGTTATTAATTATTTGATTTTTGATGAGAGCCTCCCGCGTTCGGCAAACTTTAATGTAAAACGATTATTATATGCATTTGAAAAATTAGAAAGGGATGGAGTGAATCGCTATACAGAAGGACTACATAATAAGTTACATGGATTATTAAATGAAGTTAGTTATGAATCACTTGACCATAGCTCTCTTGCCATTCATGACTATTTCCAAAAGCTTCAACAATTATGTGATGATGTAGGAATTGCTATTATGGATACTTACTACTTAGGAGAGATTAAATCATTATGAAATACGAAGTGCTTCAAAGCACTCATTACCAATACAGTATGCCGATAAGGCAGAGTATTAATCAAAGCATCTTTAAACCAATATCAAGTGAAAATCAAAAGGTTCTTTCATATGAACAAACGATTAGTCCTGAAGCTTTTTGTTCAGAACATAGTGATTACTGGCAGAATGATGTTGTTACTTTTTATATATGGGCTCCTCATGAAGAACTGCATGTGAAAACGCGATCGGTTATTGAGTTAAATCATCGAAGTACAGCGATAAGCATGAGTGATGAGAGTGAAGAAATTATGAATAGTCCTCAATTTAAACAGGATTTTGCAGAATTTTTAATGCCGACAAATTATACCTTTCTTTCTAAAGAAGCGTTACACATAATAAGCGAAACATTGAATAGAACTGCTGTAAACCGATATGTGTTTATGGAGAGGTTAAACACTTACATCTATGAAAATTTCGCATATGTTCCAGGAACAACCGATGTCAAAAGCATTGCAGCTGAAGCCTTTGAGAAGAAAACAGGAGTTTGTCAGGATTTTACCCATCTTATGCTTGCTGTTTGTCGGAATGAAGGGATTCCGGCGCGTTATGTAAGTGGTTATATTTATTCTGGGGAGGATGTAGCAATGCGTGGCGATTCAGTGACTCACGCTTGGGTGGAAGTCTATTTTCCTAAGCATGGTTGGGTTGGATTTGACCCAACCAATAATATGCTAGCGCGGGATCAGCATATTTGTGTAGCGACAGGGAGAGATTACGCAGATGTATCTCCTTTAAAGGGTGTATATTATGGAAATGCGGAACAAGAGCTGACTGTGTCAATATCAGTAAAAGCTATATGATGCTTAAGCCGGATGAAAATTGACCTTTGAAAGATTCACGAGGAAGAGGCTACTGAGTTCATTTGCAGAGAAAATAATCCTAACATCATAATGGCATATCAAATCTTATAAGTTTTGGTATGCTATTTTGTATTTCCAAAATAACAGTGAAAAAGGCAGTAATTGTTCTCATTATGAGGATGAGGAAGAAAGACGACCTTCCTATTATAATTTCAATTTCCTAAGACAATTCAAGGAGGAATTATGGATAATAATGGAGTTACCCGTTCCTCTAAATACTATATCCTTAAAATGAACCGGGCTTTTTAGCTAGAACTTGATTTTATAAAAAGTCTTTGAAATAAAAAACCAACTCTTATTCGTTTACTATGCTATACTTGTACACACGTATGAATATTATGTATATTCTGAAAAAAATTACATTTTTTTACTTATAGGCTATTTTCTATACGGGTCAGGTGTTTTTTTCTTGACCAAATGTAAAATCTCTTTTACGCGGAGATACAGCAGTAAAAATAGATTTTGGGAGGAAAAGCCTTATGAAAGAAACAGCAATAGTATATTGTGAAAATAAATTTGGAACAATGGATGGAAAGACGGCTAATGGATTGGTTAGAAGCTCAAGGAAATTTGAAATTGTTGGAGTTATTGATAGTACAAAGGTTGGTATGGATTCTGGTGACTATCTTTTAGGAGAGAAAAATGGAATTCCTATATTCGAAAACCTTAATCATGCGCTGGAACATTTACCGAGTGTCCCTAATCAATTCATATATGGAATAGCTCCTTCTGAAGCATTTTTGAAAGAGGATGAGAGAAATCTTCTTTTTAAAGTGATGGAACATGGAATGAATATCGTAAACCCTCTTCATGAATTTTTTACAGATGATGAAGAATTTATAAAGCTTTCTAAACAGTTTAATATTACAATCGATGACATAAGAAAGCCTGCGCAAAAAAAGGACATGCATCTTTTTTCAGGGCGGATTTTAAACATCGATACACCGATCGTAGCCGTACTTGGCACCGATAGCGCAATAGGTAAGCGAACAACGTCGGTACTGCTTGAAGATGCCTTGCTTGAAAGGGGCTTAAATGTCGCTTTTATTGCAACGGGACAAACAGGGTTAATACAAGGCGCGAAATACGGTGTTGCCATTGATGCGATTCCATCTCAGTTTATGACCGGTGAAATTGAAAACCAGATCATGAAAGCTTATGAAACTGATAAACCCGATATTATTATCGTTGAAGGTCAAGGAGCGTTAAGTCATCCTGCGTATATAAGTTCGTGTGGGATTATAAGAGGTTCAAGGCCTGGGGCAGTCATCATTCAACACGCGCCAAAACGAGAACATTTAGGTGATTTCAGCTATATGAAAGTGCCAACGGTAAAAAGTGAGATCGACCTCATTGAAAACTTTTCACAGTCAAAAGTGATCGCGGTGACGATCAACCATGAAAACATGTCTGATGAAGAGCTTGCTAACACCATTTTAGAATATGAAGATGATCTTAAGCTTCCAACGACAGATGCTCTCAAATTTGGATGCGACAAACTGATCACTTCTATCTTTGATACTTATCCAAACTTGAAAAGCAAACAGAAAAAAGTATTATTTAATTGACCCAGCCCCATACACCACGTGTCGAAATTAACCTTGCTAAAATTGCCCATAATGCAGCGAAGCTAGTCGAAATATATGGCTCTAAAAATATCGGGATAATGGGCGTTACAAAAACCGTTTGCGGAGCTCCAAAAATAGCAAAGATATTATTGGAACAAGGTATTCATATGCTCGCAGATTCGAAATTGGTTAATCTCCAAAAAATGCGTGATGCCGGAATTAAGGCAAACTTTGTTTTATTACGATCACCTGCATTAAGTGAGATTGATTCGGTTATAGAAAATGCTGATATTAGCATTAATACCGAACTTTCTGTTATTACAAAATTATCTGAAGCCGCTTTGGGATACAACACTGTGCAGAAGATTATTCTCATGATCGAAATGGGAGATTTAAGAGAAGGGATCATGCCTGTAAATCTTGAAGCTTTTATTCAAGAGGTCTTGAAACTTCAAGGGATTAGCATTGTAGGGATAGGTGTAAACTTTGCTTGTTTTGGCGGAGTCAAACCAAACGAACAAAAAATGATTGAATTATCTACACTAGCCGGTGCAGTTGAAACGAAATTTTCTCTTCCTCTTTCCTATGTATCAGGTGGAAACTCAGCTAATTATAATTGGTTTATGACAGCTGAAAGTGTTGGGAAAGTTAATAACTTACGGTTGGGCGAATCTCTTTATTTGGGACGTGAAACCTTAAACCGAATGCCTATTCCAGAATTATATACAGACGCGTTTACTTTCGTTACAGAAGTTATTGAATCGAAAATAAAACCATCTTTACCTTACGGAGAAATAGGACAGAATGCTTTTGGAGTCTTTCCAGAGTTTCAAGATCGTGGACAAATGAGTAGAGTTATTCTTGGAGTAGGAAATCAAGACGTACTCGTGGCAGGACTAATACCAATGTTGGATATTGAAATTCTTGGTTCAAGCAGCGACCACACCGTTCTCGATTCCAAAAAATGTAACTTACTGGTAGGGGACGAAGTAACGTTCAACCTTGACTATGGTGCACTTCTTTCCGTAATGACTTCTCCTTATGTATATAAAAAGTACTGTAGCGCCATTTAAGGTTGGTTAAACAGTCCCACATATTAATCAAGTTTGTACTATTTATGTACCAGTCCTTTTAGGGCTGGTCTTTTTTTATGCGACGCAGGTACATGATCTAAGTGGTTCAAATGTGATAATAGTAAATAAT
Organism: Halalkalibacter lacteus; assembly: GCF_036663595.1. Taxonomy (NCBI): domain Bacteria; kingdom Bacillati; phylum Bacillota; class Bacilli; order Caryophanales; family Bacillaceae; genus Halalkalibacter; species Halalkalibacter lacteus. The sequence continues at coordinate 79,717 of NZ_JAWRVL010000004.1, read as the reverse complement.
TCAGTAGCTAATCTTGCTACAGCACATTTTAAAAAATAGCAGAGGAAGTTTCCCTTGCTTCTAAGGTCACAACGATTCAACTTTCTTTTGGAATTGATTGTGACTAATAATAAACTTTTTGTAATGGTATTTTTAATTTTTGTTACTTTTTGTTCATTAAAGTACTTAAAATAATTAACAAAAGATATTATAATGGTGTATATGAGAGAGAAGGGAGAAAGGTGGTCCATAATGACTTATAAAAGAGATCAAGCATACCGTGCAACAACTATGGCTCCAAATGGAATGATTACAACCCCTCATTATTTAGCTTCGCAAGCAGGGATGAATGTGTTACAAAACGGAGGAAATGCTGTTGAAGCTGCTGTTGCAGCAGCATCTACCATTGCGGTTGTCTATCCTCATATGAATAGCATTGGAGGAGACAATTTTTGGTTAATTTATAATGCTAAGACAAAAGAAGTGAAAGCGCTGAATAGCAGTGGCCGTTCTGGGGAGAACGCTATGATCTCTTTATATGAAGAGCGCGGATTAGGTACTATCCCTGCTAGAGGATATTTATCGGCTAATACCGTTCCTGGAGCAGTAGCTGGCTGGGACCAAGCCTATCGATATTCAAGTGAAGCATTATCAAGCACATTCTCATGGAAGGAACTATTGCAGTCCTCGATCCTTTATGCAAAAGAAGGGTTTGGAGTTACACCAAGTCAAGAATATTGGACAAAAGTGAATCTAAATGAAAAAGATCGAGATTTTAGAAATCTGCAACGTTTCCCAGAATTTTCTCGTACGTTTTTAAAAGAAGACGGTTCCTTGTACAAAAAAGGAGACCGAATGAAGCAGCTTGATTTAGCAAGAACGTTGGAAATCATTGCTGAACAGGGGAGTAAAGCCTTCTATGAAGGGGAAATAGCAAGTCAAATCGTTGCCGATCTTCAGGCGAATGGGGGTTTGTTAACGCTCAATGATTTTAAACATCACAGGTCCAGTTGGGTAGATCCACTATCTGTTGATTACAGGGGATACACAGCTTATAACCTCCCGCCAAATACACAAGGAATGGCATCGTTATCGATTTTAAATATTTTGAATAATTTTGATATATCTTCTATTGAAGAAGGGTCAAGTGAGTATTACCATTTGTTGATTGAAGCTACGAAACTAGCATTTGCTGATCGTGACCACTGGCTGACTGATCCTGACTTTTCACATATACCATTAGAGGATTTATTGTCCAAATCACATGGGATGGAACTTGCAAATCAAATCAATAAACAGTTCTCAAAAGCAATGGAAAAAAAGTTAGATCCCAAAGGTGACACAGTTTGGTTTGGTGTAGTCGATAAAGAAGGGAATGCGGTATCGTTTATTCAAAGTATTTATCACGACTTTGGTTCTGGTATTATTCCCAAAAATACAGGTGTTCTATTACAAAATAGAGGAAGCTTCTTCTCATTAGATCGAAATCATGTGAATTGTTTAGAACCAAATAAAAGAACGTTTCACACGTTAAACCCAGCCATGTTGTTAAAAGAAGATGCTCCTCATCTTGTTTATGGAACGATGGGTGGAGAAGGTCAACCGCAAACTCAAGCAGCACTTGTTACACGGATTATTGATTACAAATTTGATGTGCAAGCGGCCATTGAAGCACCTAGGTGGTTATATGGTCGAACTTGGGGAGCGGGTTCAAACAATGTAAAGATTGAATCGCGTGTTTCAAAGGAAGCGATCGCTTCGCTTGAGAAGGGAGGTCATGATGTAGAAGTGGTAGACGAATTTACGGATATTATGGGGCATGCAGGTGCGATATTAATTAATAATAACAATGTGAAGCTTGGAGGATCTGATCCAAGAGGAGATGGTTCTGCACTTGGTTATTAATGGAGTCAATACAATGTGGGGGGCATATAAATGAAAACACATTTGCATTTATTTATCGCGTTTTTTCGGTCGGGAATGTTAGGTTTTGGTGGTGGACCATCCGCAATTCCACTTGTTCATAAAGAAGTAGTCCAAACTTTTAAGTGGATGAACGATGATGAATTCAGTGATGTTCTAGCTTTAGGGAATACATTGCCAGGTCCTATTAATACAAAGATGGCTGGTTACATCGGTTATCGTGTTGCTGGTGTGCTTGGAATGATTAACGCGGTGCTGTCATCGATCGTACCTTCTATCCTTATGATGATCGTGTTGTTAACGACCTTGGCATCTTTTAAAGATCAACCTTGGGTTGCTGGAATGACTAGAGGTGTCATGCCAATTGTTGTTGTCTTAATGGCTGTTCTAACTTGGGACTTTTTCAAAAAATCGAAAGAAGGACTCGGTTATAAGGGTAGCATTGTACTTTTAGTAGCTAGTTTTTTACTAATAGAACTGTTGCATGTACACCCAGGTTTGTTGATTGCTCTTTTGCTCTCTTATGCGTTGTTAAAGCCCAATAAACAGAAAAAAGAAGAAAAAAGAGCGAAAAGGGGAGTGAGCTAGATGATTTATTGGGAATTATTTCTTGCGTTTTTCATCCCTGGAATTGTTGGATATGGTGGAGGTCCAGCATCAATTCCGTTAGTCGAGTATGAAGTGGTCACTCGTTATCAATGGATGACGGTTTCAGAGTTCAGTGAGGTGTTAGCGTTGGGAAATGCATTGCCAGGTCCTATTGCTACGAAAATGGCTGGCTATATTGGTTATGAGGTTGGTGGAGTATTAGGCGCTGTCGTTGGAGTATTTGCAACTGTAGCTCCATCGTTGATTTTAATGATTACGCTTCTTGGAATATTATATAAATTTAAAGAGTCACCAAAAGTAAAACGAATGACAGCACTTGTCCGTCCTACTATTGCTATTTTATTAGCTGTCCTAACGTTTCGCTTTTTAGAAAGTTCTTATGAAGGAGCAGGAGTATGGCATACGTTACTTCTGTTAGTGTTAGGCTTTTTGTTGCTAGAAAAATGGAAAGTTCATCCTGCTTTTGTAATATTAGGCGGGTTAGGGTACGGAGCTATATTTTTAAGTTTTTGATAAGAGGAGGGTGACTTAGGTCACTCTCTTTTTGTTTGGAGAAAATGACAATTTTCTGTTAAAAAGGATTGGTTTGTTAATAAAGTGTGTTAGAAAACCTTCTTAAGTAAAAGTAAGATGTTGGAAGACATGATAGGATACGAACAAACAATTCAGAAAAATCAGGTAACAAGTTGTAAAAAAGGATCTTCTTTATTTGAGTAGTATTTAACATTGTGTCTGATGACGTTTCTATTTATTGTGAGTAAACTAGAAAGTAGATTCTGAAAAATCTAACTATTTTGTTTTCTTGAAGTGACACGAAACATAAGTACGTTTTTTATCACTTCTCTTTCCTATGCTAAAAAGGAGGTTGATTATATGAATCTAGACCTAAAATCTCGAATCAATAATAATCTTGAACGAAATTTTCAAGAAGTAGAAAACGGACTCTCTGCGCAAGAGGCCTTAGAAGAGGCAAGCCGTTGTTTGTATTGTTATGATGCCCCCTGTATTGAGGCTTGTCCGACTGGGATTGATATCCCATCATTTATTAAAAAAATTGCATCGGGTAATCTGAAGGGATCAGCTCGTACAATAATGATGGAAAATCCCGTTGGTGCAAGCTGTTCGCGAGTATGTCCAACCGAAGAGTTATGTGAAGGGTCCTGTGTTTTGAATCATTCAACAAAACCTATTATGATTGGTAACTTACAAAGATATGCAACGGATTGGGCGATAAAAAATGAGCAAGCACTTTTTAAAGCAGGACAAAAAAATGGAAAATCAGTGGCGATCATTGGTGGGGGGCCCGCTGGGTTGTCAGCTGCTCGTGAACTCGCATTGTTAGGATACAAAGTAACGATTTTTGAAGCTGAAAAAGAAGCTGGTGGTCTTAATACGTACGGGATTGTTTCGTTTCGATTGCCTCAATCAGTTTCATTTTGGGAAGTGGAGCAAGTGCAAAGTCTAGATGTTGAAATTCGAACAAATACAAGAGTTGGAGTAGACATACAACCAAAAGATTTAGTCGATAACTACGATGCAGTTGTACTTGCTATCGGAATGGCGACTGTACCATATCTTGGCATAGAAGGTGAGGAGGTAGAGGGAGTTCTTGATGCGATTGACTTTGTAAAAGCAACAAAGTCGAACCCTTTATCTGATCAATATATTGGAAAAAGGGTAGCCGTCATTGGTGCTGGGAATACAGCAATTGATGCGGCAACATGTTCTGTACGTTTAGGTGCAGAAAGTGTTTCAATTGTTTATCGGCGTACGGCTGAAGAAATGACAGCCTATCCATTTGAATTTGAATTTGCCAAACAAGAAGGAGTTGAGTTCCGCTGGTTGACCGCACCAAAAAGGATACTTCTTGATGAAAAAGAAAACATCAAAAGTCTTGAATGCGTGAAAATGGACCTAGGTGAAGCAAGTGAAGATGGACGTAGACGACCAGTTGTAGTTGATAGATCTGAATTTTTGCTTGATGTGGACATAGTTATCCGAGCAATTGGACAATCACGATACATCAACTTGATCAAACAGTTCGGTTTAAATCATAAAGATGGCGTAGTGACAATTGATCAAGAAACCTTTCAAACGTCGAACGAAAGCGTATTTGCCTGTGGGGATGTCATCTTTGGGAAAGGACAAGGAGAAGCAATGGTTGTATCCGCAGCTCAACAAGGAAAACTAGTCGCTTATCAAATCCATAAGAAGACAAGTGAATTGGCAAGCGAGACTGTATAGACGTAAATAAGGGAGGTTATCATATGGTCGATTTACGTACGAATTTAGCGGGAATTACCTCACCGAACCCGTTTTGGTTAGCGTCTGCTCCACCAACAAACTCAGGATATCAAGTACAGCGAGCATTCGAAGCTGGGTGGGGAGGAGCTGTATGGAAAACGTTAGGCGACCCTATTTTGAACGTATCGTCTAGATTTGCTGCAGTGAGTTTTAACGGTCAAAGAATAGCTGGATTCAACAATATCGAATTAATAACAGATCGTCCATTAGAAGTGAATTTAAAAGAAATAGCTGAGACGAAAAAGCGGTTTCCGAATCATACGATTGTTGCTTCATTAATGGTTGAACCGAACCAGGACAAATGGCACGAAATCGTTAAACAAGTAGAGGCTGTTGGAGTTGATGGCTTAGAGCTTAATTTTGGCTGCCCTCATGGAATGGCTGAGCGTGGCATGGGATCAGCTTCTGGTCAGATCCCAGAGTTAGTGGAAAAACAGACGTATTGGGTAAAAGAGGTGGCGCAAACACCAGTCATTGTTAAGTTAACCCCCAATATTACTGATATTACCATTACAGCTGAAGCAGCTGTTAAAGGTGGGGCGAATGCTGTAAGTATGATAAATACGATCAATAGTTTAGCCGGAGTTGATATTGACTCTTGGAATACCATTCCTCATGTTGCTGGGAAAGGGGCCCATGGTGGCTATTGCGGACCAGCTGTGAAACCAATTGCTCTTAACATGGTTGCAGATTGTGCGAGAAATCCACTGATCCATGTACCAATTTCTGGAATGGGTGGAGTTTCTGATTGGAAGAACGCAGTGGAGTTCATGCTTATGGGAGCTTCAAATGTACAAGTATGTACAGCTGCAATGCACCATGGTTTCAGGATTGTTGAAGACATGATTGATGGACTTTCAAATTATCTAGAAGAGAAAGGGTTGTTTTCAGTAAGTGAATTAGTTGGCAGATCTGTGCAAAAGTACTCTGATTGGGGTGATTTAGATTTAAACCATAAAGTGGTAGCGCGAATCAACACGGACACCTGTATTAATTGCAACAAGTGTCATATCGCTTGTGAAGATACATCTCATCAATGTATTGATATGTTGAAAGATCCCGCAGGAAATAAATACTTACAAGTAAGAGAAGAAGATTGTGTTGGATGTAACCTGTGTTCCATTGTTTGTCCTGTAGATGGAGCCATTGATATGGTCGAACTTCAAACCGAGTTACCTAGGATGAGTTGGAATGAGCGACAAGCTATAATTAGTGGAATCGATAAAACAGTAAAAGCCTAATATGGAGGGAAGCGAATGAAAAAGTTAATTCAAAATGGCACAATTGTCACAGCTACAGATCAATATGCTGCTGACATTTTAATCGAAGGAGAAATCATTTCAGCAATTGGATTAAATTTACAAGCAGAGGGGGCTGAACTGGTTGATGCTACATGTTGTTATGTGTTTCCAGGTGGAATTGATCCACATACCCATCTAGAAATGCCATTTGGAGGAACCGTGACAAAAGATGACTTCGCCTCTGGAACAAAAGCTGCTGCTTTTGGTGGGACGACAACAGTAGTTGATTTTTGTTTAACAAATAAAGAAGAGCCATTACAAGCTGCGATTGATCGTTGGCACGCTAAATCAGAACATAAGGCAGTCATTGATTATAGCTTCCATTTAATGATCGGAGAAATGAACGAACAAGTATTAAAGCAACTGCCTGCCGTTATTAATGACGAAGGGATAACATCTTTTAAAGTATTTATGGCTTATAAAAACGTTTTTCAAGTGGATGATGAGACGTTGTTTCGTACGCTCATAGCAGCAAAAGAATTAGGCGGTCTTGTTATGGTTCACGCTGAAAATGGCGATGTAATCGAATATTTAACAAATCAAGCATTAGCCAATGGCCAAACAGAACCGATTTATCACGCAAAGACGCGGCCACCTGAAATTGAAGGAGAAGCAACTGGTCGTGCGGCCCAGTTAACAGGACTTTCAGATTCTCAGCTTTATGTTGTTCATGTTTCGTGTGCCCAAGCCGTTGAAAAGATTATGGAAGCAAGAAAAAAGGGCATTCAAGTATATGGAGAAACTTGTCCTCAATATTTAGTTTTGGATGAAACGTATCTAGAAAAACCGGATTTCGAAGGAGCAAAATATGTGTGGTCACCACCACTAAGAGAAAAGTTTCATCAAGACGTCCTTTGGAATGCGTTGAAAACAGGTCAACTTCAAACAGTAGGGTCAGACCAATGTTCATTTGATTTCAAAGGACAAAAAGATTTAGGGAAAGGCGACTTCACAAAAATACCAAATGGAGGACCCATTATTGAAGATCGTGTTAGTTTACTCTTCTCAGAGGGTGTGAAGAAGGGGAAAATTTCCTTACAACAATTTGTAGACCTCACGTCAACTAGAGCTGCAAAATTATTCGGGTTATTCCCGAAAAAAGGAACGATAGCTGTTGGTACTGATGCAGATTTAGTTATTTTTGATCCTCATGCAGAACGAGTAATATCAGCGACTACTCATTATATGGCGGTTGATTATAATCCGTTTGAGGGGATGAAAGTAACAGGAGAGCCAATAAGCGTTTTATCTCGTGGTGAGTTTGTAATTCGTGATAAAACATTTGTTGGTAAAGAAGGAAAGGGACGATATCTTAAGCGTCAAAAGTTTGGAACTCCAGAAGAGTCTGTAATGAATAAGACGATAACCGTATAGATAATACATGTAGGCGGAGGTGTGAAAGTTGTCTGATTACCAACAATTTTTAAGTGAACGTGAGAAAGTTGATTATTTACTAGAGAAAGGTTATCAAATTGACTCTGTTACTGAAAATTTCAATGGTTCTTATGTTGACTTCTCGCTGAAAACATCAGAAAACCTCAAGGATACCGTTCAACTTCATATACAGACAGTGGAAGCACGTAAGTACTTTTCTACAAAACTTATGATTCAACAAAGTAGGTGAAAACAAAAGAGGCTGACTCAAAACCCAATGGTCTGACCCCATGAGCAAAATATAAGGGAGCTTTTTAAAAATCAGCACCTAGTATATTGAGCTGACTTGCCAGGGCCGGATCCTTGAGACATCCTCTTCTTAAACTTTTTCTTACAATTAAACGATAATCAGTCTCTATTTCATTGTGAGAATACATTACAAAATATCCCGTAACTAACATTTCCTTTTATATAATTGAGTCTAAGAGGCAAATGATAGGGGGAAACGAAATGGAAGAAGAGATAACGATTGAAACGGCCCTCAAAAGAAAACAATTTCGTCATGCAGATTTTGTAGCCGGTTTTAATGGGAAAAGCAATAGAATTAAATGGGTTCATGTTGTGGAAATTATGGACATCAAGCACCTTTTGAAAGGGCAGGAATTAATCTTGACAACAGGTCTTTGGTGGAAAGGAAATACGTCATCGTTATTGTCTTTTTTACAACAATTAATTGATTGCCAGGTCGCAGGTTTATGTATTGAGCTTGGAACGCGTATGAACAGTCTCCCTGACGAAGCGATAGAATTCGCTGATCGTCATCAACTGCCTATTATTCTTTTTCGAGAAGAAGTGCCTTTTGTTGAAATTACGCAAGATTTACATGCTTCTATAATAAATAAACAGGTTACTTCTTTAACCCTCTTAGAAACGTTTTCGCAAAAGCTAAATGAATTGTTACTACGAATGGCCAATAGAACGGAACTTGTATCGTTGCTCCAACGCTATACAGATGTTCAAGTTATCATGAGGAGTCAGCAAGAAACGATCTATCTCCCAAATTGTACGAAGTATGAAAAAGACAAACTTCAGAAGGTGGTAACTAGTCAATCTAATAAAAATACCAATATCATAAAGAAACATGTTCATATACTTGGCGGGAATCAGTTAGAAATCATTCTCGTAAAAGATCAAGGTAAGTTTCAAGAAATTGACTGCCATTTGTTAGACAAAACCGTTACGGCTCTCGCGCAACACCTTCTCCGTGAATTGTATATAGAGGAAAGAAGAGGAGTAGAAGAAGGGCATTGGTTAAATGGTTGGTTAAAAGGGGAACATACCGAGGAAATGATTCATGAATACATGTATTATTATGATTCGGATATAAGTGAAAATGGAGCTGTTGTTTGCGTTTTAGCGAAGGCGCAAGCGAATTCTTATAAAACTGAATTAGCTTATCAAAAGTTGCTAATACGGACGACATTTGAACAAGAAGGATTTACGACATTCTTAACTGAAATGCCCATGCAACTAGGCTGGATTTTAGTCAATAATCGGTCTGTTACTGATTGGAAAGAAAGAGTTCATAGAGCAATAAATAAGTTAAATCAGATGGAACGACAAGAGTGGCATGGGCGTATTTCAGCAGTAGGAGTAGGGAAATTTGTTTCCTTGTGGAAGGATATAGCAAAAAGTTTTGAAACAGCAAAGGAAGCACACTCTCTCATTCCTCTTGTGAAAGAAAAAAAGGAAATGTATGTGTTTGAAGATCTTCAACTTTATCGAATGCTTAGTGTTTTTCATAATAAAACCGATCTTGGTGAAATGATGGAAACAAGTCTAAAGCCTGTTTTAGATTATGATGCTCGTTATAATGCTAAACTATTAGATACACTTCAAATGTACCTTGCCTGTCAAGGGTCAAAGCAGGAAACAGCTAAAAGATTATATATTGTTCGCCAAACTTTGTATCATAGAATTGAAAAATTAGAAACTCTTTTAGGATCAGACTTTATGGATAGAGAACGTCGTCTTATGATTGAATGGATGCTATTTGCCTATGAGCGGTTGTGTCAGGATGAAAAGATAAGTGAATTAAGCAGAACGATTTAAAGCTGGTAAGGATTCTATTCTTACTAGTTTTTTCATTTCTTTGGTTCGAAGTTTGCAACTGAATTCATTTTTGGTTGACAATGTGTCTAATGATTAAAGGAGGATAATCTACACCTCATGGGGATTGATTAACAACATCTACTAGATGGTGTGTTCTTGCGTTTTCCTGTTCTTTTACTAATATTTAGTTTTTTGCAGGATTTTGATAGAATGTGTCGAATAGTGCTGTAATAAAAAAGAAAAGAATCCACAGGGTGGACAAAAAGGTGGCGAACCTTTACATGATTGCTGAAAAACTCCTTTTACATGTGTTAATCGTACTAATACCACTATTGGTTGTGAGTTTTTTTGTCAATGATAGGAAGGGAAGGAAATCGAAGACAATTTTAGTTGCTTTGCTAGCAATAGCAGCAATTTTATGTATGGTGTTTACGTTTGAAGAACAAGGATTATATTGGGATTTGCGTTATGTCTTGCTTATGCTTGCTTTTTTATATGGAGGAGCCAGAGCAGGATGGGTTGTTTGTGGCGTTATATTGCTAACTAGAACCTATATAGGTGGTGAGCACCTCTTTATCGGTTATGTGGTAGTGCTTGCTTTGTCTACTATTTTTTATTTGTATACGAGTCAATATCAGCAGATCAAGCAAAAGTGGAAAAGGGTACGTTTTGCGATAAATCTGGTTTTTTGGCCAGCTATTGTTCAATTGACGTTACTCATCGTTTATTTAGAACTGATAGGTGATCTCTATTATCAATTTGGACATGTTATATTTTACACCATTGTGTTTATGTTGACTTTGATCGTTGCAGTGGGATTCTCGACGCTTCTTCTTGAGCAAATGTTGGAACGAAAGCAGATGCAGGAGGAAATGGAAAGGGCAGTTAAAATGCATGCGATTAGTGAATTAGCTGCATCAATTGCACATGAAGTACGCAATCCATTAACTGTTGTAAAAGGATTTCTCCAACTGATGAAAAAGGATGAAAAGGGGGAGAATAAAGAATTTTTTTCGATTGCACTTTGTGAAATGAATCGGGCAGAAGAAATAATAAGTGATTATTTAAATTTTGCCAAACCGCAGTTCAAAAATGTTCAAGTTATGGAAGTAAATCAGGTGCTGAAGGAAATAATTAACATTCTAACTCCTTATGCATTAAAAGAAAATGTAGAATTGACGATTGTGGGTTCAAATAAGACAAGTGTACGAAGTGACCAAAATCAATTTAAACAAGTATTAATAAACCTGATCAAAAATGCGATTGAAGCAACACCAAAAAACGGCAAAGTAAATGTAAAACTTGAAGATGATAAATCGGTCGTTAAAATAACGATAACGGATACAGGTAAAGGGATGTCAAATGAACAATTGGCCAATATAGGTACGCTTTTTTATTCTACAAAGGATAAAGGAACGGGGCTCGGGACAATGGTCTCGTTTCGCATCATTGAGGAAATGGGTGGCACGATTAGGTATGAAAGCAAGGTTAATATTGGAACAAAAGTGACAATTGTCTTGCCCGTTGAGTTAAGTTTGTTATGTGCAACAGACATACTACATAATGAGTAAACCAGCCTGATGATGGTTGGGTTTTTTTTACTATGTAAGCGTATTCTTTCTTTTCTTACCCATAATTCATGAACTTGTCTCATATAAATTATGGACAGGGAATAAGGGAGAGAAGCGATGAATATTTTTTTGAAAAGTGCATTACTGTTAATAGTTGTTGCTTTCTTAGGTGAATGTATCGAGTTTTTAATAAATATGATATTGGCTCGAGAATTAGGAGAAGAAGGTCTCGGCTTATATATGTCTATTTTGCCAACGATCCTTTTTATTGTCGTCATAGCTAGCTTAGAGCTGCCAATATCGATTTCTAAGTTTGTTGCAGAAAAAGATGTTATCTTTCATCGGAGTATGTTAATGCATGCCTTGCGATTTGCGATCCTTTGCACGGTAGTTTTTTCAGTGGTGGCTTTATGGTTACTCCCTATTATTCCGGTGTTTGACCGCTATCATCCACTTGTGCCATGGTTATTCATTTTGCTAATTCCAATTATTTCATTTTCATCAGTTGCTAGGGGTTATTTCATGGGTGCGCAAAGGATGGGGAAAATTGCCTTTGCTAATTTTCTAAGAAGAGCTGGACAGCTTGTCTTATTAATCGTACTCTTTATGCTTACTTCATTTGAAGCAGAAGTTGCCTTGCTAGTTGCTCTTACTACATTGATTGCGAGTGAATTTCTTGTATTGAGTTATTTATTTATTGCTTTTTTAATTCAAATGCGTATTTTAAAAAGAAGACCACGAGCGGCCTTGTCTGGTAGTAAGGTTCGAAAAAGTTTGCTCGAAGTATCGATTCCTACAACAGGTTTGCGCATATTCCATGCGGCCACTTTTGCGGTAAAGCCATTCTTTATTAAAGAAACATTAGTTAGAGCTGGAATGGTCGATTCTATTGCAATGGTGCAATATGGGAAAATGGCTGGGGTAGCTTTTACGATTGGCTTTTTTCCAGCATTTATTGCACATTCTTTATTAATTGTGTTAATACCAACTGTTTCTGAGGCATATTCGAAAGGGAATATAGCAAGATTGCGTTCGCTACTAAGAAGAGTTATGTTGGTAACAGTGTGTTATGGAATCCCCGCTGTAGTAATCTTTTATTTCTTTGCTGAACCTTTAACGAGTCTCTTTTTTGAGAATTCTCCTGCTATTCGATATTTACAATTGCTCGTGCCTTACTTTTTGTTTCACTTTTTTGTTATTCCTATGCAAGCTTATCTGATAGGACTTGGATTAGTAAGAGATGCATTTCTCCATGCTCTATATTCGACTGTTTTTTCATTTGTAACGATGTATTTCCTTGGTTCCATGCCAGCTTTGCAAATGGATGGTATTATCCTTGGAATGAATATGGGGGCGGTCCTCCTTACACTTCTTCATTATGTAACGATATGTAATAAAATAGGGGTGACGTTGTTACTGACAAAAAAATAGCATGAACAACCTTTTAAAGGGTCTGACTCTAGTGCATAGTGTGCACTAGAGTCAGACCCTTTTGTTTTTCAGTACCTTCTTTTGTTTTAGGTTTGGTTTTTTCTTTTTGAACAGACTCGAAGCAGCGTGCGGAGCCATTGCGGCCTACTTTTTGAAGGAGTAGCTCAAACAAGGAAGGGAAATCTTAGAAAGAAGAGGAAAGTTGTTGACTAATATGTATATACAAGTTAGAATGAAACCGTAACCAACATGTATATACAAGATCGATTGTAAAAAGTTGTAAAAATATGGAAACGTTCACTGAGAGGGGAATAACGATGAGTGAGTTAAAAGAATCAGCGAAACAAATACTCGCTGCATTAGGTGGTGAGGAAAACATAGCGTCTGCAACGCATTGTGTTACACGCTTACGCCTAGCATTATTAGATGAAGGCAAAGTAGATAAAGAGGCGTTAGAAAACATTGATGTAGTACGAGGTTCGTTTTCAACAAATGGTCAATTCCAAGTAGTAATCGGGCAAGGGACGGTTGATAAAGTTTATAAAGAGTTTATCTCACTTGCTGGAATTTCTGAGGCAACGAAAGAAGAGACGAAAAAAGCGGCAGCCCAGAATTTGAACCCATTACAAAGAGCAGTAAAGATGCTCGCAGATATTTTTATTCCGATTTTACCTGCCATTGTAACAGCAGGTTTACTAATGGGGATTAACAATATTCTAACAGCGCCTGGAATTTTCGGAGAGCAATCTGTCGTAGAGATGTTTCCGCAATGGGCTGATTTTGCTAATATTATTCATTTAATTGCTAATACTGCTTTTGTGTTTTTACCAGGGTTAATTGGATGGTCAGCAGTGAAACGATTTGGTGGAAATGAGTTGCTAGGTATTGTTCTAGGGTTAATGCTTGTTCATCCTGACTTGTTAAATGCTTGGGCATATGGGGAAGCTCAAGAAGCTGGAACGATTCCATATTGGAATTTGTTCGGATTTGATGTAGCAAAGGTAGGATATCAAGGTCAAGTTCTACCAATTTTAGTAGCTGCATATGTGCTAGCTAAAATTGAAATCGCATTAAAAAAACGTGTTCCCGATGGTTTTCAATTATTAGTTGTAGCACCAATTGCTTTACTAGTTACAGGATTCATAGCATTTATTGCTATTGGTCCAGTTACGTTTGCGATTGGAAATGGAATTACCGCGATATTTGTCGGTATTTTTGATAATTTTTCTTTTTTAGGTGGTCTTTTATACGGTGCGATTTATGCTCCATTAGTCATCACGGGTATGCACCATACGTTCTTAGCAGTTGACCTTCAGCTAATTGGAAGTATTGGTGGAACGTTCTTATGGCCGATTGTTGCTCTTTCTAATATTGCGCAAGGGTCAGCGGCGCTTGCGATGTACTTCATATTAAAAGATGAAAAGGTAAAAGGATTATCTTTTACATCTGCTGTCTCAGCGTATCTTGGTATTACTGAACCAGCGATGTTTGGGGTGAACTTACGCTATCGTTTTCCATTTATATGTGCGGTGATTGGCTCAGCTATTGCGGCAATGTGGATTACCTTAAACTCAGTTGTTGCATCGTCAATTGGTGTAGGTGGCCTTCCAGGTATTTTCTCAATTCAAGCAGGTCAATGGCTTGTCTTTGCAATTGGAATGGTGATCGCAGTAGTTGTACCATTGGTTTTAACGTTTATATTTGCAAAAACACGTAAAAATATTTAAATAATCGTTTGTTTAAGAAAAGAGGGTGCATTTATAATCTCAGTGACCAAGATTTGGGAGCTGCTATGCTGGTTGCACCCTTGTTTTTTTAAAATAGAACATTTAAACTTGTCTTGTATATACAAGTTTTTCGGTGGGTGACAACGGATAATATCATCGGATAATGGTTGAATGTATTGGAAGGGAATATTACAAAAGGTAAAAGGAAGGTGCAATGAGAATGAATGAATGGTGGAGAAAATCAGTCGTTTATCAAATTTATCCAAAAAGTTTCAATGATACAATAGGAAATGGTGTTGGAGACTTAAAGGGGATTATTGAGAAACTAGATTATCTCAATGATCTAGGTGTAGATGTACTTTGGCTTACACCTGTTTATGCGTCACCTCAAAAAGATAATGGATATGATATTTCAGATTATTATTCAATACATGAGGAATACGGCACGATGGACGATTTCGAACGTTTATTAGAAGAAACCCATAAACGCGGGATGAAATTAATTATGGACCTTGTGGTGAACCATACATCTATAGAACACAACTGGTTTAAAGAGTCGCGGAAAGCAATAGATAATCAATATCGTGATTTCTATATTTGGAAGGACCCTGTTAATGGCGAAGAACCAACAAACTGGCAATCGAAGTTTGGGGGTAATGCTTGGAAATATGATGAAGAGACGGGTCAATATTATTTACATCTATTTGATGTTACCCAGGCTGATTTAAATTGGGAAAATGAAACCTTACGAAAGCATGTCTATGATATGATGCATTTTTGGTTTGATAAGGGGATTGATGGGTTTCGTTTAGATGTCATTAACCTTATTTCAAAAGATCAATCTTTCCTAAATGATGATGGGTCTGTCGCACCAGGTGATGGTCGGAAGTTTTATACAGATGGAACACGGGTCCATGAATTTTTGCAAGAGATGAATCATGAAGTGTTGTCGAAATATGATAGTATGACGGTTGGAGAAATGTCCTCAACTTCCATTGAGCACTGCATTAAGTATTCCAATCCAGAGCGTAACGAATTAAGCATGACCTTCAACTTTCACCACCTAAAAGTCGATTATCCGAATGGGGAGAAGTGGGCGTTAGCTGATTTTGATTTTCTTGCTTTGAAGAAAATCTTAACAAAATGGCAAGTTGAAATGAATAAAGGTGGAGGCTGGAATGCGCTTTTCTGGTGTAATCATGACCAGCCAAGAGTTGTGACACGTTATGGAAACGACACAACCTATCATAAAGAATCAGCGAAAATGCTTGCAACAACGATTCATTTGATGCAAGGGACACCTTATATATATCAAGGTGAAGAATTTGGAATGACGGACCCAGGGTTTGAGGGTATTGATGATTATCGTGATGTTGAAACGCTTAATTATTATCAAATCATGAAAGCAAAAGGTATTCCAGAAGAGAATATTATGGAAATTATTAAACGGAAATCGCGTGATAACTCACGTACTCCTGTTCAGTGGAATGATCAAGAAAATGCGGGATTTACAACAGGAACTCCTTGGATTCCAGTTGCTCGAAATTATAAAGAGATTAATGCGGAAAAAGCTGTCGCAGACCAATCATCTATTTTTTATCATTACAAAAAGTTAATTCAGTTACGTAAGGAGTACAACATTTTCACAGTGGGAGATTATCAGCTTTTGCTGGATGAAGATCCACAACTGTTTGTATATGAGCGTACAAATGGGACTGAAAAAGCTCTTGTTATTAATAACTTCTATGGGAATGATGCAGTATTTACGTTGCCTGGAGAGTGGGTTGATGATAAAGCCAATAGTGAGCTAGTGCTTTCAAATTATCAGGACTCAATCTCACTAGAAAAAACGATGAGACTACGCCCGTATGAGTCGCTCATTTATTACGTGAGATAAACGTGATACACTAAATTGGGTGGTTTATCATGACAAAAAATAAATTTAGAATGATTTATGATGACTTAGCTGGGAATATCCAAAATGGAATTTTAAAAGCAAATGAGCTTCTGCCTTCAGAAAACGAGTTGGCTGATACTTATAAAGCTTCACGAGAAACAATACGAAAAGCGCTAAAGCTATTGTCTGAACATGGGTATATTCAAAAGATGCAAGGGAAAGGATCCGTGGTATTAGACGTTACAAAAATTAATTTTCCGATTTCGGGTCTTGTTAGTTTTCGAGAATTAGCAGATAAGATGGGGAAAAGGGCAAAAACGGATGTCGTGTCCCTTGAGGAACAAGTCATACCGACAGATATACAAGAACATTTTCAAACAAGAGAAGAACCGGATATATGGAAGGTTGTTCGAATTCGAGAGATCGATAAAGAAAAAATCATCTTAGATAAAGATTACTTGCTTTCCTCGCTTGTTCCTGGCTTAACAGTGGACATTTGTACGCGTTCCATTTACGCTTACATTGAACAAGTACTTGGCCTGTCAATAAGCTTTGCTAAAAAGGAAATTACCGTCGAAACCCCGACAGAAGAAGACCGTGAACTTCTCGATTTAGTAGGCTACGATACGATTGTTGTTGTTAGAAGCCATGTGTATTTGGATGATGCGACGATGTTTCAATATACGGAGTCAAAACATCGTCCTGACAAGTTTCGGTTTGTCGATTTTGCTAGGAGAACGCGCTAATAGCTCGTCCATAAGCGAATTGTTCGAGAGGAGGAGTTAGGATGAGTGTCCACCAATTTTCAGTTTTGGAGCCAAGTGGGAATGAGTTATCATTGGAGCATTACAAGGGCAATGTTCTATTAATTGTCAATACGGCAACTAAATGTGGGTTTGCTCCTCAATTTAATGGACTCGAAAAGTTATATCAGGAGTATAGCGAGAATGGACTGGCTGTACTCGGTTTTCCTTGCAATCAGTTTATGGGCCAAGAGCCTGTAAGTGATAGTGAAATGGAGGAAGTATGTAAGCTTAATTTCGGGGTCACCTTTCCATTGTTTGCGAAAATTAATGTGAATGGCAGTGATGCTACTCCTTTATATAAGTATTTAAAGAAAGAACAAAAGGGGCTATTATCTTCGGAAATAAAGTGGAACTTCACAAAATTTTTAGTTGATAAAGAAGGAAAGGTCATCGAGCGTTATGGACCAAATGTTGCCCCAAAGAAAATAGGAGAGGACATTCGTAAGTTACTCTTAGATTAAACATGTCGTTTCAGTAGCCTCGAAAAACCGACCTTTTTCAATAGTCTCATTATAACAAATCCTTTTTTGTATATTTTTTCCCTACAATCTATATCTTTCTTTGTATTTGGAAAATAAGAATGAGTTATGATAAAAAGAGCAAGAGCAAAATATGGTGATTCTCACCTAACAAAAGGGGGGGAGTGGGTGTCATCATACAAAGACAACAAGGTTATTACTATCGGTGTTGTCAGTGAATTGACCGGATTATCAGAAAGGCAGATACGTTATTATGAAGAAAGGAAATTGATTTTTCCTGTTCGGTCTAATGGCAGGACTCGGAAGTATTCATTTAATGATGTCGAGAGACTGGTTGACATCGCTAACAAAATCGAGGATGGTATGGGAACTTTTGAAATTCGAAAAACCGAGAAAAAAGTAAAAACCAAAGAAGAAGATAGAAACCGTATGCTTCGTGGTCAAATTAATGCAGCGTTTAAAATTCGTAAATAAAATAATAAAGTAAAAACAAGGGCAACGAATCAATTCGTTGCCCTTGTTTTTACTTTATTGTAGCATGAAAACAACAATCATTACGAAAAGAGCCTTTTAAATATAGAAAGCTGTTTTAAGAAGATGCAACAAAGTCTAAGTTGCGATAAGATAGATAAATAAGTTTACAAAAAAGGGCGGAAAACATATGAGTATGCTACAAGTAGAAGGATTAATGAAAACATATGGCGATAAGACATTGTTTGATAATCTCTCTTTTACGATAGGGGAGAAAGAACGAATTGGTCTAATTGGAATTAATGGAACGGGAAAATCTACCCTTTTAAAAATACTTGCAGGAATTGAATCGGCAGATAAAGGCGAGTTAATTCATGCCAATGATTTTCAAATTGAATATTTGCCACAACAGCCAGAATTAAACGAAGACTTAACTGTAATGGAACAAATTTATTTCGGTGATTCAAAAATAATGAAGGCAATGCGTGCTTATGAACAAAGCCTTTTGTTATTTGAGAAAGAACCTGAACGTGATGAGTGTCAAAGGCAATTTATGAAATGGCAACAACGTATGGATGAATTAGATGCATGGGAAGCGAATACACTTGCCAAAACAATACTTTCGAAACTTGGCATAACGAACTTTGAAGTCACCATTAACCAACTTTCTGGTGGACAAAAGAAGCGTGTTGCAATTGCGAAAGCATTGATTCAACCAGCAGATCTGCTCCTATTAGATGAACCTACTAACCACCTTGATCATGAAACGATTGAGTGGCTTGAAAGTTTCTTATCTACATATAAAGGGTCGATTATCCTTATTACGCATGATCGTTATTTTTTAAATCGAGTTACTAACAATATGTATGAGCTTGACCAAGGGAGGTTATTTACATACGTCGGCAATTATGAATTGTTTTTAGAGAAAAAAGCTGAGCGTGAGTTACAGGAAGTGCAAAGAGATCAGAAGCGTGCAAACATTTTAAGGCGCGAATTAGCTTGGTTAAAAAGAGGAGCCAAGGCGAGAACAACAAAGCAAAAAGCACGTATTGGAAGGGTTGAATCATTACAAGAGGAAGAAAGTGTATCGAAACGAGGAGAATTTGATTTTGCCATTGGGTCAAAACGGCTAGGAAAGCAAGTGCTCGAACTTACTGATGTAACCAAAAGCTATGATCAAAGCGTGCTCATTCAGTCATTAGATTATTTAATCGTTAAGGGAGAACGCTTAGGTATTGTTGGACCGAATGGAAGTGGGAAAACAACGTTATTAAATATGTTAGCTGGTCGAATTACTCCTGATTACGGGACAATCACAACAGGTGAAACCGTTAAGATCGGTTATTACACGCAAGAGGATGGAGAAATAGACGATTCTTTACGTATGATCGATTATATAAAAGAAATTGCAGAAGTTGTTTATACAGTTGATGGGACGGTTGTTACGGCAGAACAAATGTTAGAACGCTTTCTCTTTCCGAGGTCGGTACAATATACGTATATTCGTCGGTTGTCAGGAGGAGAACGCAGGCGACTTTATTTGCTAAAAGTGTTAATGACAGAGCCGAATGTATTGTTTTTAGATGAACCAACCAATGATTTAGATACAGAAACACTATCGGTGCTTGAAGATTATTTAGAGCAATTTCCAGGCGTTGTGATTACGGTTTCTCATGATCGCTATTTTCTTGATCGTGTAGTCGATCATTTGCTCGTTTTTGAAGGAGAAGGTATCGTATCTAGATTTCAAGGGCATTATACAGATTATCTAGCGCAAAAGCAGATTGAATTAGAGCATTCAAAAATAGAGGAAAAAGAATCTCGTCGTCAAGAAGTGTCGGAAAAAGAAACGCGTAAAAAGCTCTCGTATAAAGATCAATTGGAATGGAATGAAATTGAAAATACGATCAGCGAACTTGAAATGAAAATTGAAACAGTTGAGCAACAAATTATTAATGCGGGTAGTGATTATGGAGTCATTCAAGATCGGATGAAAGAAAAGGAACAGCTAGAAAAGGATCTAGAAACGACAATTGAACGATGGACAGAATTATCACTCTTAGTTGAAGAAATAGAAAACGGTCGTAAAAATTGAGTAAAGTAGAATGGTGTCGAAGAAAGTTGGTGGTGATACTTATAATAATTTTCTTGAAGCGGTAACCTATAGGATGGGTAACGCTTTCTTTTTTTCGACAAATGGACGAAAATGATTGATTATAAATGTTTTTGATTGTATAATAGACTTGTAGATGAGGTGATAAAGATTGCTCACAATTGAACGGCATCAAAAGATCCTTTCGCTATTAAAAGAAAAAATGACGGTAAAAATGCAAGAACTAGTTGATGAAACGAACGCTTCTGAATCAACTATTAGAAGGGATCTAACCGACCTTGAAAAGGGGAAAAAATTAAAGCGTATTCATGGAGGGGCAACACTTCTTCAAAAGAAATTAGATGAACCAACAATAGCAGAAAAAACAATAAAAAACAGTCATGAAAAAAAGAGAATTGCTGAAAAAGCTGCTTCGTTAATAGAAGATGGAGAGTGTATCTTTCTTGATGCGGGTACAACAACAGTTGAGATCATTCCTTTTTTAGAAGGGAAGGAAGTGGTTGTAGTTACGAATGGACTTACGAATATCTCCTTATTAATTGATCTAAATATTGAGACACATGTTATTGGTGGATATGTTAAGTCAGGAACAAGAGCATTTGTTGGACGGAGTGCCATTCAAACACTTGAGTCATTTCGATTTGATAAAGCATTTCTCGGGGTAAATGGACTAACGGTGCAGGATGGGTGTACAACACCTGATCCGGAAGAGGCGTTTATCAAAGAACATGCAA
Source organism: Halalkalibacter lacteus (assembly GCF_036663595.1). NCBI lineage: Bacteria > Bacillati > Bacillota > Bacilli > Caryophanales > Bacillaceae > Halalkalibacter > Halalkalibacter lacteus. The sequence continues at coordinate 58,886 of NZ_JAWRVL010000004.1, read as the reverse complement.
TAAAGCGTTCACGCCAAAGTTATATTTTGGCGGATCATTCCAAGTTCGGTGAAGTGTCTTTTAGCAAATTTAGCAATGCTGAAAATGTCACAATTATCACAAGCAAACAATTAGATGATGAATATTACAACGATTTTCGTACAATTACAAACGTAGAGGTGGTTACCTTATGATTTATACTGTCACATTAAATCCTGCACTTGATTATTTTGTCGAGATTGACGAGTTGAACGTAGGTGGATTAAACCGTTCAACCTATGATTACAAAGCTCCAGGTGGAAAAGGAATCAATGTTTCAAGAGTCTTAAAAAGATTCGGACACAAAAGTGAGGCGCTAGGCTTTATCGGCGGATTTACCGGTGAATATGTAAGAGATGTTATTGAAAAAGAAGACATCGAAACGGATTTTATTCAAGTTAATGGGGATACACGAATTAATATTAAGGTAAAGGGGGAAATTGAGTCGGAAATAAATGGTGTGTCACCAGACATTACAAAGGGTCACTTAGAGCAATTGCAAAAACAATTATCTGTTCTTACCGAAGGAGATGCACTAGTACTTGCTGGAAGTGTACCATCGACTATTCCTGATGATTTTTATGAAACATTATGCCAAGGGGCTCTTGATCGAAAAGCAGAAGTTTTCATTGATTCAAGTGGGGAGCCAATGAAGAAGGCTCTTGAGAAAAGACCTACGTTCATCAAGCCAAATCATCATGAGCTTGGAGAATTATTCTCGGTGGAATTGAAAGAGCCGAAAGAAGCTGTTCCGTACGTTCGAAAACTGGTAGAGAAAGGAATTACCTATGTTCTTGTTTCGTTTGCTGGAGATGGAGCGATCTTAGGAACGAAAGAACAAATTTTGTATGCTAATACACCTAAAGGGGTTGTGAAAAACTCAGTAGGTGCAGGTGATTCGGTCGTAGCTGGTTTCTTGGCTGCGAAAGAAGAAAAATTGTCCTTAGAAGATGCATTTAAATTTGCGGTGGCGACAGGAAGTGCAACGGCATTTTCAAAAGGATTTGCTCAAAGAGAAGAGATAGAGACACTTATGAAGGAAATTAAAATAGTTGATATAGGGAAGGGTGAGTAGTGTGAGAATTTCCGATTTATTAAAAAGAGATACAATCATACTTAATATGAGTGCGAATGATAAGGCGTCTGCAATTGACGAGTTAGTAAAAAATTTAGATAAAGCCGGAAGATTAAACAATGCAGCTGACTATAAGAAAGCGATTTTGGCAAGGGAAGAGCAAAGTACAACAGGTCTTGGCGAAGGAATTGCTATTCCACATGCAAAAAGTGAAGCGGTGAAAACGCCAGCAATTGCTTTTGGACGTTCAGAGAGTGGATTAGATTATGAAGCGCTTGATGGGCAACCAACTCATCTATTCTTTATGATCGCTGCATCAGCAGGGGCCAATGAAGCTCATCTTGCTACACTTTCACGTTTATCTACTTTCCTAATGGACGAAGCTTTTCGTGAAGCTTTATTAAAAGCTCAGTCAGAAGAGGACATCATAGCTGCAATTGATAAGAAAGAGCAAGAGCAATTAGAAAAAGAAGCTGCAGAAAAAGCACCTGCCAAAGATGGCTATGATATTCTAGCCGTTACTGGATGTCCTACAGGGATTGCCCATACATTTATGGCTGCAGATGCGTTAAAAGATGAAGCGAAAAAGCAAGGGCTTACCATAAAAGTTGAAACAAATGGCTCAGGTGGAGTAAAGGATCAATTGACACCGGATGAAATTAAGAACGCGCAAGCCATCATAGTTGCAGCAAGTACGAAAGTTGAAATGGATCGTTTTTCGGGCAAAAAAGTCATTGAAGTGCCTGTAACGGATGGGATCAGACGTCCTAAAGAGCTAGTGGAACAAGCGAAGTCAGGAAATGCTCCGGTTTATAAAGGAACAGGTGAAGCTAGTGGCAGTGAAAAAAATCAAGAAAAAGGAAAAAAAGGTGGAAGTTTCTATAAACACTTAATGAACGGTGTTTCCAATATGCTTCCATTTGTTGTCGGTGGCGGTATTCTCATTGCCCTTTCTTTTTTAATTGATATTGACTTAAATAATGAATTTGCCCAAATGTTAATGGATATTGGCGGTGGAACAGCTTTTGCTCTTATGATCCCTGTCCTTTCTGCCTTTATTGCAATGAGTATTGCTGACCGCCCTGGTTTTGCTGCTGGTATGGTTGGTGGATTGATTGCCTTTAATGGAGAGGCTGGTTTCTTAGGTGGTTTGATTGCTGGTTTCTTAGGAGGATATATAGCACTATTAGTAAAGAAGTTATTAGCTGGTATGCCGCAATCTTTAGCTGGAATTACAACCATTCTCCTTTATCCTGTTTTAAATATTTTCTTTACGGGTATGATTATGCTTCTGTTTGTTACGCCACTCAGTGCCATTAACAATGGCTTAGAAAGCTGGTTAGGCGGAATGGGTACAACGAATATGATGTTACTAGGTATCATTCTTGGTGGAATGATGGCAATTGATATGGGTGGCCCAATTAACAAAGCAGCCTTTACATTTGGTATTGCGATGATTGATGCAGGTAACTTTGGTCCGCATGCTGCTGTTATGGCAGGTGGGATGGTTCCACCTCTTGGAATAGCGTTAGCTACAACGTTCTTTAAGCGTAAGTTTACGAAACAAGAGCAGGAAGCAGGTAAGACGAATTATATTTTAGGTGCTTCGTTTATTACCGAAGGTGCGATTCCATTCGCGGCGGCTGATCCTGGTCGAGTGATTCCATCAGCAGTTGTTGGTGCAGCTGTTGCAGGTGGACTTACTGCTTTATTCGGTATTGGGTTACCTGCTCCTCACGGTGGAATATTTGTAGTCGGACTTGTGTCCGGTGGTTGGTTTATGTATTTACTTGCTATCATTGTTGGTGCCATTGTAACAGCAACGATGTTAGGGATTTGGAAGAAAAAGACAGTTTGATAATATTGGTTAGAAGGAGAGGCGATATCTGTCTCTCCTTCTTTTGCTTATTTAGGTTGAACGTATCATACTAGTGTTGTTACGAAAGATTCAGTATAATCTTTTTTCATTATTGTTCAGTGATATAATAGAGAGACAATAATGCGTAAGGGGTTGGATTATCGAAATGCATCCTGTTATTAAAAAACTACAGTGGAAAGATCATATGACGGAAGTTTTGATTTTAGGAGCACCGAAAGAATATGAAGAAGTTATCACCCAGTTTGAAGCAAAAGTACATACTGAAATCAAAAGCGACATATATCAGTTTATTCATATTTTTGGAGCAACAAATCAAGAGATTCAAGACGTGGCCGTAAAAGTAGTTGATGTCATTGAAGAAGATGGGATACTCTGGCTTAGTTATCCAAAGAAGTCTGCAAAGAAATACAAAGGCTCGGATTGCAGTAGAGACACGGTTGGTGCTATTCTTGGTGAAGAAGGATACGAGCCGGTTAGGCAAGTCGCCATTGATGAAGATTGGTCAGCTTTACGATTCCGCCAAGTTGATAAAATTAAAACGATGAAACGGACATTTGCCGTAACGGAAAAAGGTAAAGAACGGACGAAACAGGAATAAGGGAATTATTCAAAAAGTGAGGGAGGACAGGAATATGAAGATAGCTACATATCAAATGGACATTGTCCCAGGTAAACCAGCAGAAAATCGTAAAAAAGTACTAAATTGGGTGGGTCAAGTTTGTAAGGACCAACAACCTGATGTTCTTGTCTTACCTGAAATGTGGACGACGGCCTATACGCTTTCTACTTTAGGAGAGGTTGTTAAAGAGGATAAAAGGGAAAGTGAATCGTTTCTAAAAAAGGTAGCGAATGATAATCGTGTCAATGTTGTTGCTGGTTCTATTGCGCTTGAAGAAGATGGAGAAATTGTTAATCGCTCGTACATTCTCAATCGTGAAGGAGACATTATTCATACTTATGATAAAATTCACCTTGTCCCAATGCTAGATGAACATCGTTATCTAAAAGGTGGTAATAGTGCTGTTCAAGTGTTTGAACTTGATGGGCACAAGATGGGAGTCATTATTTGCTACGATTTGCGCTTCCCTGAGCTTGTTCGTTCTTTGGCATTACAAGGAGCAGAAGTGGTCTTTGTCGTTGCAGAGTGGCCTTCTGCAAGAGCGAACCATTGGGAAATTCTTCAACAAGCTAGAGCGATTGAGAATCAGCTCTTTATCGTGAGTTGTAATAGAATTGGAACGTATGATGATGTTGAGTTTGCTGGACTTTCTATGGTTGTTAGCCCGTGGGGAGAGGTGCTGGAAAAAGCCTCTTTGTTGTTAGAAGAGGAGACGCTTAGTACTACTCTTGATTTAAATGAAGTTACTCGTATTCGTAAGGAAGTGCCCGTCTTTGCAAGTAGAGTTCCGAAGTTATATGGTGACTTGTAGTTTAGTTAAATAAACGTTTGTTTAACACAAAAAGAGCACCGTTTAGTGCTCTTTTTGGTTTGATTATACTGAAACGGTTTGAAGTTTATCAATAAATTTTAACGAACGGCCTGTCCCAATTGCAACACATTCTAGGGGGTCTTGAGCGATATGGACGGGTACTGATATTTCACTTGAAAGCCATTCTTGAATACCGTTTAATAAAGCTCCTCCACCTGTAAGCATAACGCCTTGATCGACGATATCTCCACTTAGTTCTGGTGGACAATCTTCGAGCGTTGTTCTAACTGATTCAAGAAGCTGAAACATGGATTCAGTAAGGGCTTGCTGGATTTCAGTTGAGTGTAAAGTGATCGTTTTCGGTAAACCATGAACAAGGTCACGTCCACGAATATCCATCTCTAATTCTTCATGCTTAATTGGTGAATAACCGATTTCTATTTTAATTTGCTCAGCTGTACGCTCTCCAATTAACATATTATATGTTTTTCGAACATGATGAATGATCGATTCATCAAGCTTATCTCCACCAACTCTGATCGAATGACAATTAACAACACCGCCGAACGAAATAATAGCCACTTCAGTTGTTCCGCCACCTATGTCAACTACTACATTTGCAATAGGCTCATCTACTGGTAGACCAGCTCCAATAGCTGCAGCCACAGGCTCTTCAATAATGTGAACGTTTTTTGCGCCACAGCTACGCACAGCATCAAGAATAGCACGGCGTTCCACAGATGTAGAGCCAGATGGTGCGCACACGACAACATTCGGTTTTCGGAGTGATAAGCCCAGATTTTTACTTGCCTTTTTCAAAATCGCTTTTAACATACTTGCTGTCATATCGAAATCTGCAATAACGCCATCTCGAAGTGGACGTACCGCTACAATATTTGCAGGTGTTTTCCCTACCATATTTTTTGCTTCAATTCCAACTGCTAAAACTTCATTTGTATCAAGATGGACTGCAACGACTGACGGTTCATTTAAGATAATACCTTTACCTTTACTGTATACAAGGATATTGGCTGTTCCTAAGTCAATTCCTATTTCTGTATTTGCAAACATGTTTTCACCAACTTTATAATATCTAATTCTAGAATTTGTTCAAAAAGGGTGGTTTTAATATTTTTGAGCACATACTTCTAGGTAAGTATTGATTGTAACAATGGTTAGATTAAAATCATAGAGGCATTTTTCTCATCTTGTATGTAAGAATATGTGAGGAATACGGAAGTACTAAGGGATTTGCTTAGAAAAAAGGAAAGGATTAGTAATTTTGATAGATTAGGTTCTTTTTGAGTAGGCGAATATACCTAACCCTTTCGATGTATTACAAACAAAAACGAGTAAGCAAACCTGCTTACCCGTTTCTAAAAGATGAAAAAGATCGTTATTTTTGTTTAATTGATATGACATTTTCTTCTTTCGACTCAACTTGTTTCTGCTTGTTGATGTGGATGAATTCACCTTCAGCTAAGTTTGTAAAGACAATTGGTGTAATCGTTGAAGTTGCATTATCTTTAATATACTTCAAATCAAAACGAAGTAGCTCTTGTCCTTGTCGAACTTTATCATCTTGTTTCACAAGTGTTTCAAACCCTTCACCTTTTAGATTAACAGTATCAAGGCCAACATGGATCAAAATTTCTTTTCCTTCTTCGGATAAAATACCGATCGCATGCTTAGTAGGAAAAAGGTTCATGATGGTACCAGAAACCGGTGAATTTACGATACCCTCTGTCGGCTCGATTGCAAAGCCATCACCCATCATTTTACCTGAAAAGACCTGATCTGGTACTTCTGTTATTGGCATCACTTTTCCTGCTAAAGGAGAAATGAATGAAACATCACCGGCAACTGCATCCTTTGTTTGAGCTGGCTCTTCAGTCGGAACAGGAGTACGTCCACTGATGATATCTTGCATTTGTGATTTAATCTGGTCAGAACGAGGGCCAAAGATTGCTTGAATGTTGTTCCCCATCGTCATAACACCAGAAGCACCAAGCTTCTTTAAAGTGTCTTTTTGAACTTTATCAACTTCATTGACACTAACACGAAGCCGAGTAATACAAGCGTCTAAGTTTGTTAAGTTTTCTTTTCCGCCTAAAGCTTTTAACACTTCATATGGTAGTTCGGAAGTAGTAGCTGAAGAAGGTGTGCCTTCCTCCTCTGTCACTTCTTCGCGACCAGGAGTCATTAAGTTAAACTTCTTAATGGCAAAACGGAAGCCGAAGTAGTAAATAACAGCGAAAATTAACCCTACTGGAATAACAAGCCACCAATCACTTCGGTTTGGAAGCACCCCAAATAGTAAGAAGTCAATTACCCCACCTGAGAAAGTCATCCCAATTTTCACATTAAGGATTTGCATCACCATAAAAGAAAGTCCAGCAAATACAGTGTGAATTGCGAATAATACTGGTGCGACAAATAAAAAACTGAATTCGATAGGTTCAGTAATACCAGTTAAAAAGGATGTTAAAGCAGCAGACCCCATAATACCAGCCACTAATTTCTTTTGCTCAGGACGAGCACAGTGATAAATAGCAAGTGCGGCTGCCGGAAGTCCAAACATCATAAATGGGAATTTTCCTGTCATAAACGTACCTGCAGTTATCTCAGCACCATCTCGTAGTTGTGCAAAGAAAATTCGTTGGTCACCACGAATAATTTCTCCTGCTGCGTTTGTATATTGGCCAAATTCAAACCAAAATGGGGAATAAAAAATATGGTGCAAACCAAACGGAATTAATGCACGTTCAATTACCCCGAAGATAAAGGCTGATATGGTTTGATTGGATTCAACCATTAAGTAAGATAGATTGTTTAAGCCAATTTGAATCGTTGGCCATATGAAATGAAGAATAATCCCAATAAATAGGGCAAAGAAAGCTGTCGCAATTGGGACAAAGCGCTTTCCGGCAAAGAACCCAAGGTAAGAAGGTAACTCAATATTAAAGTACCTTTTATACGTAAAGGCGGCTAGCAACCCGGCAATAATCCCGCCGAAAACCCCTGTTTGCAGGGTTGGGATACCTAGTACGTTTGAAATACCAGGATCCTCAGCAACCATTTCAGGAGTAATCCCGCCAGTAACACTCATCGTCACATTAATAATTAAATATCCAATGAGTGCAGCAAGACCCGCAACTCCATCGCCATTTGAAAGACCGATGGCAACCCCAACCGCAAATAGAAGTGCAAGGTTAGCAAAGACGATATCGCCAGCACTCTCCATAATACTAGCTAGCATAACAACCCAATTAGCTTCAAGAGCTGGGATTCGAGCAATTAAATCAGGATTCTGAAGTGCGTTACCAAACGCAAGCAAAATACCGGCTGCTGGTAATAATGCAACAGGAAGCATAAGTGCTTTTCCAACACGTTGCATAACACCAAACGAATTTTTAAACATAATAATTCCTCCTTGTATAATTAGTTTGAAGATGTTAATTGATTTTTATGCAACAAAAAAGGCATGAGTGGCAAGGACGGTAGCACAGAGAAATGATAAGGGATCCTCTTATCATTTTTTCTTGTACTAGCTAATCCTTTCCCCTCATGCCTGCATAACCAGTAACACGTGAAAAGAAGTATTATTGCTTTGAGAGTCTTTGAAGATGCAATGTTAAGTATACAGCTTCAGCCTCTGGAATCGCTTTCTTTAATGTTTGTTGCATGATTTTTATCAATTTCCAAGACAAATTATAGCATATCGGATATTCTGTTTGCAAGACATTATTTAAAGTTTCTTGATTATCAAAGTATTGACCTTTTGTAATCCGTTCGATCGCATGGTGAAGATGTCGGACAAGTCGTAAGTAGTTGACATCTTTTCGATCAATTTGAAGGTGTAATGACTTTTCAATCACTTGAACTAATTCGGCAATTAGTTGAGTGTGTCGGTTCACTTCTTTTAATGAACGTCTAGTTAACGCGCTGTGAATATGTAGAGCAACAAAACCAATTTCCCCAGGAGGAATTTCCAAATGTAATTCATTACTCAAATAGTCAATTAGTTCAGTAGCTACAGAAAATTCTTTTGGATAAGCAAGTTCGGTCTCAGGAAGAAATGGATTTGTGAGATCTAACCCTTGTTTGACTCGTTTAATTGCATAATAAAGATGATCAGTCAATGCAATGTGAATATGTTCATGAAGCTGAACTGAAAATCGATCTTCAACCAGTTCAATAATATCGTTCATCAAACCAATGAAATGTTCGTCTACGTAATCCAATAGTTGTTTATATTGTTCTTGTTCTTTGGCTTCTTTTAAAACAAAGAACTTTTCAGCTTGCTCCCCAGCAACGTAATCGCCGGCCTTTTTTCCAAAGCCAAGCCCTTTTCCAATTAAAACCACTTCTTCATAATTAGGGTGCTCAGCTACTAAGACATTATTATTAAGTACTTTTTTTACTGTTAACATGTTTCCTCCTTTCAAGATCAAAAATTTTGTCAAAACTACACTAATTTCCATTTTTATCATAGCGATAAAAAAATGAGACGTCAATGGTAATTACTCGTAATGTAAAAGACAATCGTTTCTACATCGAAAAAAGAGTCGATTTATGTGATGATATTCACTAGTATGAGAGTGAAAGATAGTAAGGAGTGAATGATGTGAATCCCCAATTAACATATGAAGATGTAAGAAGAAAAGTAGAAAAAATCAATCGTCGAAGCTATGATTATGAACAACCTTTTTTTAATACAGTGGATGACATTTTAGACGAAAGTGCAGGCAAGCATGTTAAATCAGTTTTAACCGAATCCTTTCAGAAACTCTTAGCACAAGTGAACACGGAGATCGAAACAATCGAAAGAGAAATTGATTTAACACCTACTTGCCAAGCGGGCTGTGCACATTGCTGTTATTTTCCCATAATAGTAACTCGTTTAGAAGTGAAATTAATGTTACTGTTCGTTGGGCAACTACCAAAAGAGAGAAAGCAGACCGTGTTAGATCAGTTCGAATCGTACTTACATCAATTTTCGTCAAATTTAAATGATGTAAAAAAGCTTGATTTTCAGCAAGATCAAGACTTCAAAAGAAAATATAAACACTTAACACTTCCGTGCGTCTTTCTTAATCTTGAAACTAACAAGTGTATGGCTTATGAAGTTCGCCCGATTCCTTGTCGAACGTATGCTAATTACGTGGATGTATCTGTTTGTGCTAATGAGATTCTCCCAAAAGAACCAGTTAGTTATGAATTTTTGCATCGTTTTTATGTTCAAGGGATGGATGAGGTCATTCAAGAGATCCTGGAAGTGGTCGATGACAGCGAGCTTGGCTTTACCTATCCAAATGATACAGCTGATGTGAATTATTTACCGATTTTGTTACAGGAAGAGTTCGAGGTCTTGAAAGCGTAAATGGTTGTTGCAATGGCTCCACTCATTGCTTAGAGATTGTTCCAAAGGTAAAAAGCGACCTTTTGGAACAATCTCTATAATTTTCTAAATGTTTTTCATTTAGTATGTTCATATCTCGTGTTATTATTAATATTAAAGTGAGATAGTTATTCTTTATCATAGTGATAATGCATAGACTATAACTATTATAAATTGTTGTCGTGTTTTGAGTCTTAGATATATAGGATAGGATTTTCTGGGAGGGATTGCAAATGGAAGTAAATGTGAATGAGTATTTTGAAAAGCGAGTGTCGGAAGCGAAGCGCCAATTTGAAAGAACAGTTGATTGTAAGCATACTGAATTTGACGATCTTTACCCGTACATGACGGAGCAACCTCAATTTTTCTGGTACAAACGTTATGTTGCGTGGCAGGAGTTATTAACAGTAGTAAAGATTGCTGAAGATATGGATGTAGAATGGAAAAGTTTGTTTTTGGATAAGCAATCTTCTTTTGTTGAAGGAAGAGTTCTAGATGCGAAAGTATTAGATGATTGGTATGAAGAGTCAGAGAAACACGAAAAAGAATCGTCTAAAAATGAGTAATGGTAATCCCCCTAAGGTATAATTCTTAGGGGGTTTATTTGTTTTTTCTAAAAAGGAAGGGATATAGATGAGATGGTTAATTGTCATTGCTCTAATTATAGGCTTGGCGGCATGTGCACAAAAAGAGAGGCCTGAGGAGATAGTCTCAAAGGAAGACAAAGTTGTTGCTGAAAAAGAAATACCTAATAAAAGTGGCGAGAGTATGAATGAAATAGAAGAAAATCAAGAAATCGATTCATCTGCTTTTGAACACCGTAAGGCTATGCAGTGGGGTGAGAATGTAGATGGTGTGAACACACGGATGGTTACAGATGAAAAAATGATCGCCTTAACCTTTGATGCATGTGGTGGGCCTTATGGAAACGGTTATGATGAAAAGCTTATAGATTTTTTAAGAGAAGAAGAAGTTCCTGCTACGCTGTTTATAAATGAAAGGTGGATACTGGAGCATGAAGGCCTCTTATTAGAGTTAGCTAGTGACCCTCTATTTCAAATTGAAAACCACGGTACAGCGCATGTCCCTTTGTCTGTATCAGGTCAATTGGCTTGGGGGATAGAAGGAACGGCAAGTCCAGCTGATGTAAAAGAGGAGGTTATGGGGAATCAAGTAACAATTAAGAGTTTAACTGGACGAGCCCCTATGCTATTCAGGTCGGGGACGGCCTTTTATGATGAAGTGGCAGTTGAAATGGTTAATGAATTGGGTCTTGAAGTAGTTAATTTCGACATATTGGGAGATGCAGGGGCGACGTACTCTGCATCTCAAGTTCATCAGGCATTAATCGAAGCTACTAATGGATCTATTGCCCTTCTTCATATGAATCAACCGAGTAGCGGAACGGCAGAAGGGGTGAGGCTAGCTGTTCGAGAGTTACGAGAGAAAGGATATTCGTTTGTGACGTTAGAGGGGAAAGCCTTGGAATAAGGAAGTGTAGAGAGGAACAGTCGCACTTTATCTTATTGGTGGGAAGCGCTCTTACGTACTCTTAAATTTCACACGGTCACCGATCGAATGCAGTGATTAGAGTAGATGGAGAGGTGAGAAAAACTGAGACCTCCGCCGAATTCGGTCTTCGGTCGAGAAGGAGCTAGGAATGAGGTGCTCTTTCTTTGAGAATGATCTGGCAGAGGTCAAGTTTTTCTAATTCAATGTTATATGTGAGTCTTTGTGTTGGTAAATGCCTTCGAGCTTTTCTCCGATGTCCTCTTCGATTTCTTGGTTGCTTGGGACTGTGTCGTAGCTCTGGATAATGATGAAAGTCTCTAGGCATAGTAGGTGGTAGGGGTATTTTTCACCCTGGTCTTCAATAATGGCATAGAGTTTATTTTTTTTTGTGCTTATAAGGTCACCTGGCTCCTTAACTGAACGCTTGCGGTTAATCGTCACATTCACGCCGGATAACACCTCTTTTTTAGCACCATTATCGGTCAAAACAACAAGAAATATTCAAAAAAAGGAAAATTTATTTTTTCTTTTTATGATTCGATTTGTTCGTGCCGTTATCGATCATTTCGCTTGCAACTTCTTCATTAAACAAAGATTCTTTCGGTGTTTGATTATTTGTAAGTGCTTTGCCTTTTTGTCGGTTTCGTTTATCCAATTGTATATCCTCCTTTTGATTGTTTAAAAATGGTTTCACTGTTACTATTTCTTTAGATCAAAATCTTATGCAAGAGTAGGTGTCGTTGTGGCGAAAAAGAAGTTCTATGTCGTTTGGAAAGGGAGAAAACCTGGGATTTATAAAACTTGGGCAGAGTGTGAGGCGCAAGTGAAAGGGTATACAGGGGCGAGGTTTAAATCATTTCCGAGTAAAGAAGAAGCTGATTCTGCTTTTACAGGAGGGAGTAGCCCAAATACGTCTAAATCAAAAGTGAAAACGTCAACACAAGAAATCAGTGAGGAAGTTGATTGGGATAGCATTTCCGTTGATGTTGGCTGTCGCGGCAACCCGGGTATTGTTGAATACAAGGGTGTCGATACGAAAACCGGCGAGATTTTGTTTGCACATGATGAGATTCATATTGGAACGAATAATATGGGTGAGTTTCTTGCGATTGTGCATGGACTAGCCTATTTAAAAGAGAAAGGAAGTTCAAAGACGATTTACTCTGATTCAATTACAGCTATTAAATGGGTAAAGCAAAAAAAAGCAAAATCAACATTAGAGAGAAATGAGAAAACGGCGTATATTTGGTCTCTGATGGACCGAGCTGAAAAATGGCTACAGGCAAATCGTTATAACAATAAAATTGCAAAGTGGCATACGGAGAAATGGGGAGAAATTAAGGCTGATTATGGACGCAAGTAAGGAGGGTACGCATGGTATTTGTTGTCGGGGGGACTTGTTCTCTTACTGGTATTGGTGTGCTTGTTAACCAAAGAATTAATTTCAAGTAAAACGTTCAAATGGGTTGAGTTAGAATCTCCATTTTGTTTAATAAATATGAAGAAACATTTACCTAAGTAGGCAAAACCAAAACTCTTATTTAATGGTTATTTTCAATAATTTCATTTGAAATGAGAAGAGAATGGTTGTAAAAAATACTTTGTTAACCCCGTGGAGCCAACAGATCCAAGGGGTTTTTCATGTAGGTAAATTAACAATGATTATTCTTTCTTAAAAATAATTATCATTAGCTGTTGACAACAATAGAAAGGTTTTATACAATGATAAACGTAATCAATTAATAATAATTATTATTAAGGAGTTGTTATAGATGACTGACAAACGTATGGTGGCGAAGCAAGAACCTCGCTTTGAAATGGATGCAATAATGCCGAATCTAGAATTTGCAAAGGTAAGCTTAGAAGAAAATATATATAAAAAATGATAAATGGACCGTTCTTTTCTTTTATCCAATGGATTTCACATTCGTTTGTCCAACAGAAATCACCTCTTTGAGTGATCGCTATGATGAGTTTGAGGATTTAGATGCAGAGGTAATTGGAGTATCAACTGACACGATCCACACACACAAGGCGTGGATCAGAACATCACGAGAAGACAATGGTCTTGGTGAATTGAACTATCCGTTAGCTACAGATACCAATCATGTCGTTTCACGTGAGTATGGCGTTTTAATTGAGAATGATGGAGTCGCTTTGCGAGGTCTTTTTATCATTAATCCAGAAGGTGAATTAATGTATTCTGTTGTAAACCACAATAATATTGGTCGTGATGTAGACGAGACATTACGTGTGTTGCAAGCTCTTCAAACAGGAGGCTTATGTCCAGCGAATTGGAAACCTGGTCAATCAACACTGTAAGGTACTAAGATGAGTTTGATCTCGTACTTACATGAGGATTTGAATCTTCTAGAGATGCCATTTAGCATTTGTAGAGGTATGACTCTTTAAAGTACACACTATAAAATAATAAACGTTTTTTTCTTTTCTTATTAATAGAATTCGTAAAAAAGAATATACATGTCAGGGAGCGGAATTTATGAAACTACGTGAAGAGATGCCAGAATTAACAGGAGCAACAGCTTGGTTGAATGGAGAAGTAACGAAAGAAGAATTGTTAGAAAGCGGAAAAGCAACATTAATTCATTTTTGGTCTGTTAGTTGTGGTTTATGTAAAGAAGCAATGCCTGATATTAATGAATTTCGTGACGAGTACGATGATGATTTAAATGTCATTGCTGTTCATATGCCAAGATCAGAGAATGATTTGGATATGTCTGTCATTGAAGCGATGGCTCAAGGTCATGACATTATTCAACCTACTTTTGTTGATAGTGAGCATAAATTAACGGATGCTTTTGAAAACAAGTATGTTCCTGCCTATTATGTGTTTGATGTTGAAGGGAAGCTAAGACATTTTCAAGCTGGAGGAAGTGGTATGGATATGTTAAGAAAGCGTGTTAACCGCATTTTAGGCCAAGAAGTTAAATAGCATAGTAGAGGTTTTTTGTTATTGTGATTTCGAGTTTAGGGTTGAAAATTAAAAGGTTTTTTTAAAGGAGGAAAATGAATGAAAAAGTTATCAACGAACCAAGGCGCTCCAATTTATGATAATCAAAATTCTCGTACAGCTGGTCAAAATGGACCTACGTTACTAGAAGACTATCAACTAATTGAAAAGTTAGCTCATTTTGACCGAGAGCGTATTCCTGAGCGAGTTGTTCATGCTCGTGGTGCTGGTGCTCATGGTGTATTTAACGTGAAGAATAGCTTGAAGCGTTACTCAAAAGCTGCTTTATTCCAAGATGAAGGCAAAGAAACGCCTGTATTTGTTCGGTTCTCAACGGTAATTCATGGAACCCATTCACCTGAAACATTACGTGATCCACGTGGTTTCTCTACTAAGTTCTACACGGAGGAAGGGAACTGGGATTTAGTTGGAAATAACTTGCCTGTGTTTTTTATTCGCGATGCAATGAAGTTCCCTGATTTGGTTCATTCGTTAAAACCGGATCCACGTACAAACCGACAAGACCCTGATCGTTATTGGGATTTCTGGTCACTAAGACCTGAAACAACAAACATGCTTATGCATCTTTTATCTGACGAAGGAATTCCTGCTGATTACCGCCATATGCGTGGTTCAAGTGTTCATGCTCTTAAACTAGTTAATGAGTTTGGTAACACGGTTTATGCAAAATTCCGTTGGGTTCCAAAGCAAGGTGTGAAGAACTTATCAGCAGAAGAAGCAGCTAAGATCCAAGCTGACAACTTCAATCATGCCAGCGAAGATCTCTATGAGGCAATTGAAAACGGTGATTACCCTGAGTGGGATTTCTATGTTCAGATTTTAGATCCAGCTGATATGGACAAATTTGATTTTGATCCATTAGATGCAACGAAAGATTGGTTTGAAGAAGATATCCCTTATCAACTTGTGGGAACAATGACACTGAATAAAAATCCTGAAAATGTATTTGCAGAAACGGAACAAGTAGGGTTTAACCCAGGCGTATTGGTACCAGGAATTGAGCCTTCTGAGGATAAATTGCTTCAAGGTCGGTTGTTCTCATACTCGGATACACAACGTTATCGTGTTGGGCCTAATTACTTACAGCTTCCAATTAACTGCCCATTTGCCCAAGTGAATAATAACCAACGTGATGGTGCGATGGCTTTCAAACAACAAACCGATCACATTAACTATGAGCCGAATCGCTATGAGTATACACCAAAAGAGGATGGTGCGTTTGTTGATCCACAAATGCCAGTTCAAGGCGTTGCAGGTAGACAAGAAATTGATAAAACAAACAACTTTGGTCAAGCGGGTCAAGTGTATCGTCGTTACTCTAAGGAGGAGCAAGATGCACTTGTGAAAAATATTACGGCCGATATTTCATCCGTTGCAGAGCAAACAAAGCTTCTTGCTATTTGTAACTTCTACCGTGCAGATGAAGAATTAGGAAACCGTTTAGCAAAAAAACTTGGCATTGATTTAACACCATACTTACAACATATTAATAAATAAGAGGAAGGCTCAACGTTGAGCCTTCCTCTTATTATCCACCAAAGAAGAAGTCAATGACATTTGCTACCGAACTAGTTTGAAAAATGTAATCTAAAAAACAATTGGGGTGTCTCAAATCATGTTGAGGCAACCTCACTAATTGATTTTTAAAGCTTCATTCCACTACGACTTTTAAAACGTCTTAATAAGATATGACTTTCTACTCTCGTAATTCCTTTTAAAGCGTATAGTTCCTCGTTAATAAAATGTTCGAGCTGTTCAAAATCCTCAACAAGAACATGCATGTGAAGAGTGCTAGGACCAGTCATTTGATAGCAACTAGCGACTTTGGCGTTCTCTGCTAGTGTTTCTGCTACGGCGACAAGAGACGTTGGTTCACAATCTACTTCAAAAAACGCAGAGACTTTTTTCCCTACTTTGTCGGAATTAATAACAACGCTAAACTTTTCAATGATTTCCTCTTCAATTAATTGATTAATACGTTCCCTAATAGCCACTCGTGAAAGACCAAGCTCTTTTGCAATATCAACATAAGACATTCGTCCATTAATCGTTAAAAGCTCTAGAATACGTTTATCGGTAGTGTCTAGTTTCATTTCAATCCACACCTTTATGTATTGTTATGATTCCTATTATAAATGAAGTAATGGATCCTACGCATCATTCCGCGTAAATTCACATCAAACAGGTAGAGATTTCATCATGTTAATTTTAGTAATTTTCTGATAAAATATTATTATTACGAGTTTCGAAATAACGAAGAGGGGTTGAACATAATGAAGTATCAAGAGGTGTGGGATTTAGACTCCATTTTTGAAGGTGGAAGTACGTCTAAAGATTTTCAACAATTTGTTGAGGAAACAGACCATTTCATTGATGAGCTAGATCAGTCAATTGAAGAAGAAGTATCACTCGATCAAATAGAAAGTTCTATATATAACGTACAATTGCAGATGCAACGTACACGACAAGCGAGTGCATTCATTAGTTGCTTAACGGCTCAGAATGTCAAAGATAAAGAAGCAACGCTTTGGCAAGGGAAAATAACAGAACAGATGACAAAGTTGCAAAATGTTTGGGGAGCCATTGAAGACATACTTGGAGTTTTAACAGATGAACAGTGGAATAAATTGGTGACTTATCCGTCATTAAAGGGTGTGACATTTAATCTTGAGGAACGTCGTCAGCAAGCACAAGAAAAATTACCACCTAGGGAGGAGAAACTTGCTGCACAATTAGCGATTGACGGGTACCATGCTTGGGGAACTGTCTATAATGGAGCGGTTGGACGCATGCAAATTCCATTCGAAGAAAATGGAGTAGAGAAACTCTTGTCAGTTGGACAAATACAAAATCGTTTAAACAGTTCAAACCGCACAGTAAGAGAGCGTGCCGCCGATGCTTTAGAAAAAGCGTGGGAGAAAGAATCGGATTTATTCGCTTCAACTCTAAATCATTTAGCAGGATTTCGTCTTAACTTATACGGTGTAAGAGGTTGGGGGAATGTACTAAAAGAGCCCCTTGCAATAAATCGTATGGAGGAAGAGACACTTCGTTCAATGTGGGAAACGATTACAGAAAACAAGCCAAGATTATATGAGTTTATGGAGCGTAAAGCTAGTTTATTAGGTGTTACGAAACTAGCTATGCATGATGTTCATGCGCCTCTTCCTGTTGAAGGAGATACAACGATTTCCTATGAAGATGCTTTTGACTTAATCATTAAGCACTTTAAAACATTTAGCCCTAAGCTTGCAACTTTTACAGAAGGTGCACTTCGTGATGGTTGGATTGAAGCAGAAGACCGAGCAGGGAAACGTCCTGGTGGTTTTTGTACATCATTTCCTTTGTCAAAGCAATCACGTATTTTTATGACGTATGATGGCACGATGGCTAACGTCGCCACTCTTGCTCATGAACTTGGGCATGCTTACCATGGTCATTGTTTAAAAGAAATGGATCCTCTGGCTCAACGTTATGCGATGAATGTCGCTGAAACCGCTTCAACATTTGCTGAGACAATTATTGCTGATGCATTGGTAAAAGAAGCACCAACTGAAGATGTTAAACTATCATTGCTTGAAAATAAAATATCACGGTCGCTAGTATTCTTTATGGATATTCATGCTCGCTTCTTATTTGAAACGAGATTTTATGAAGCTCGTAAGGAGAAATTGTTATCGGTAGAAGAGTTAAATACCTTAATGGAGGAAGCTCAAAAAGAAGCATATGGCAACCAACTTACTTCTTATTCACCAACATTTTGGGCATCAAAACTTCATTTTCATATTACAGGAGTACCGTTTTATAATTTCCCTTATACGTTTGGCTTTTTATTCAGTTTGGGAATTTACAAAAAAGCATTTGAGGTTGGACGGTCATTTGAAGATGACTACGTTGCATTGCTTCAAGATACAGCAAGCATGACGGTTGAAGATTTAGCTAAGAAGCATCTTAATGTTGATTTAACAAGCAAAGCATTTTGGCAAGAGGCGATCGAGTTGATCCTAGTTGATGTGGATGAGTTTATGGAGTTAACAAAAAGAAAATAGAGGAAAAGAATTCAAAAAGAGGGTGACTCAAACCAATGGCCTGACCCCTAGTGTACAATATATGATGTTGTGCAAATGCTCAACTTCTATATATCGTACTAACTAGTCGGAGTCAGACTCTATGGAGATACCCTCTTACTATTTAGTCAATGAGGTGAACCCTCTTGGCGTAAGTATCGTTTATCTTTCATAAACAGACGCCAGAACCAAATAAATACAGGAATGAGAATGGCCATACCAATACCGTATCCAATGAGAAGTGACCGGAACATCACTTCATTCGTAAACGCATCGTAAATCGTTACATCTGGATAAAGGAAATAAGGCATATGCGCAGAACCATAGGCAAAGCTCGCCAACCCAAACTGCAAAGCTATGAGCAGAACGGCAATTCTAGGACGACCAACTTCGAATTTCTTTGAAGGCCACCAGAGGGAACTATAGCCAATAGAAAAGGCAAGCAAAGATAGAGTAAACCATAACCACTCATTCGCTATATTTTCAAACATCCAAAACGCTTCAGGAATTAACGTGAAAATCGCACCAACGGCAAAGGATAACGTGATCGGACCTAAGATGATCGCATTCCTTCTATAAACATGGTACGTTTCTTCTGAGTTTGCTTCTTTGGCATAATCGCTTAAGAGCAAAGAAGATAAAAATAATTCTGTGCTCAAACCAAAACCGAGATGTGTATAAAAGGTTGGACTTTTAAACAACTGATCTACAAGGATATATTGTCTATCTCCAACTATTTCGACAAACCCTCCAATCGCAGCGGGTAAAATACTAATAAGTAGTGCAGGTATGAGCAACCCAGTAATACCCGATATCATGATGAGCATATTCGTGTATTTCTGAACGGAATAAGAATAGACCATAAAAGCACTTCGAATGGTTAGGAGGAATAGGACGAGACAAAACGGAACAATCATTAAGGTTCCAAGTGTTGATGCTGCACCTGGAAAAAAGCTAACCAAAGCTACAACGAGTAACACGAGAAAGACATTTGTTACTTCCCATGATGGAGATAAATAGCGATTAGCAATACTAGCCGCCTTTGTGTCTGTTCTTCTCCGGTAATACATCGCCCAAAAGCCAGCTCCAAAATCAATCGATCCGGCTATGGCGTACATAAAGAGAAATACCCATAAAATAATAATCGCAATATAAACATCCTGCATAATAATCCCCTCTCTTTAAATTGTGTGTAACTCGTTTGAAACAGGGTTTCGATTAAAGTAGAAATGCATGACAAGAGCAGTTAATACTAGAAGTACGACGTAAAGTGATATAAAAAGCACAAACAACATTCCTAAATTACCTGAATTAGTGGCAGCTTCACCAGTACGTTGGACACCGTAAATCGTCCATGGCTGTCTGCCGGTACAACTGAAAATCCAACCTGTCTCAATGCCAACCATAGCAAGGGGACCAGAGGCAATAATTCCAGATAATAACCATTTAGGGTATGGTTTTTGTTTTTTTCTTCTTATAAACCAAATGACCCAAAAAATAGAAGCTAATCCAAGTAGTGCAGAACCGATGCCGACCATAACATTGAATAATGTATGAACAAATAATGGAGGCCATTCATCACGAGGATAGTCATTTAGCCCTTGTACAACACCATCTGTTGTTCCGGTAGCAAGCCAGCTAAGCATGCCTGGTATTTCAATTCCTCCGATCACTCTTCCAGCTTCGGGGTCAGGTGTCCCCATAATTGCAAGGGGAGCGTTAGATTGTGTTTCAAATAACCCTTCGGCCGCAGCAAGTTTTACAGGAATATGCTCATGCAACATAATCGCAGTATCGTGACCGTTGTTTAATGTGTAAACAGACATAATAAGCGCAATAGCAAGAGAGAGCGTTAGTCCCTTTCGATGATAAGATATCTCCCTATCTGTTAATCCACCACGAAATAGTTTAAAAGCTGCAACGGCTGCTAGGATAAATGCACCTGTCATATATGCACTACCAACGACGTGCAAAGAAGTCACAAAGAAGCTAGGATTAAAGACAGCGGCGATAGGATTTACATTTATTACCTGTCCATCAACCATATCAAAGCCTCTTGGTGTATTCATCCAAGCATGTGCATTTGTGATTAAGACAGCAGAAGCAGTCGCCCCGAGTGCCACGAAAAATACACTAACAATTCTCATAACTGGTGAAAGGCGATCAGCAGCATAAATATAAATAGAAAGAAAGAGAGCTTCTAGAAAGAAGGCGAAAATTTCAACCTGGAATGGCAAAGCAATCACCTGGCCAACAATTTCCATAAATCCAGGCCAGAGTAAGCTAAGCATAACAGCAACAATTGTGCCTGATGGAATAGCTACCCCAAGCAAAATAGCTACCCCTTTTGTCCACCGCTTTGCAAGTGTGCCGTAATCTTCATCTTTTCGAATAACTCGCATGATTTCGGCTATTAAAATCATCAATGTAATCCCAACACCTAATGTTGCGAAGATAATATGAAAAGCTATAGAAGAACCAAAAATCATTCGTGCAAGCATAACATTATCCATTCGTTACTTCCTTTCACACCGTTAAAGTTATGTAGTTAATCATGCTCTTACTGTGTGTTAAACGGATTGGTTCTATTCGTTATAATTTCCATTTTTTAAAATAAAAAGAGCGAGATACCTAAATTGGTAATCTCGCTCTTTTTATTTTGTATCCATGTTTTGTTCTTTATCATTCATCGACCGTTCATCGATTCGCTCTTCAATTTTAGCCAATGCTTCTGGATCGTTTAGAAGTTGTTTTTTATTTTCTAAAACCAGTTCTTCAAATGAAGTGGATTGTCTTCTCAAATATATTCCCACCTTATCTTATATTAGTTGCTTCCTTGTTACAGTTTATCAATCATTGAATGTCAATAGAGTGATGAATTGTTACAATTTTTCAAATAAATGAAATATGTATAAAATTGTCGAATGATTTCTGGTGTTCTAATGTCAAGCAAACCGAATAAAATTCAAGTGAAAAAACATTATGAAAGTGAAAATAAGTAGAGGACCTGAATATCTTATAAGAAAAATATTATTCACAGGGTGGGATAAGTTATTCACAATCTTATTAACAACCCTGTGAATAAACTGAACAATAAAAAATGAAAAAATACCTTTACAATTGCTTAAATTATTGTTAGAATATTCTTACCATTATAAAAAGATAGCTCAGTAAGTGTGAGTGGAAACTGAGCGACTGCTCAATCACTTGCAAAATACTAGCAAAAAAGGGAGAGAGAAATCATGACAGTTTCAGAAAAAAAAATGATTGAAGAGATGCAGAAGAAATTAGACAGACTAGCCAGTGAACTAAATGAATTAAAGAAAGCAGGTCATGACGGTTTTGAAAAACTAGAAACCGATCATTTCTTGACTCAAGCTTATAATTAACGCATAAATGAGGGTGCCTAGTTTTGTTTTTGAACTAAACTAATTCCTTTTTTGAAGGAAATTGTTTTAGTTTGACTGAACGAATAGTGTCACTCTTTTTGTGTGATAAATGAAAAAAGGGGACTTTTAAGTGGGAGTTTGTGCCGAGTCAATACATCAATTAACGATACCTACACCTTTTCATGTTGGTCCTGTTCACGTCTACTTAATTTGTGGAGATACAATAACATTGGTAGATACAGGACCACTGACAAAGGAAGGAAAAGAAGTACTAATAAGTGAATTGAAAAACTTTGGCTATTCGATTAAAGACATTGAGCAAGTTATTTTAACACACCATCACCCTGATCATGTCGGACTAGCTGGACTATTTGGCCATGCGACAATAATTGGACATCGCTATTTACGACCGTGGCTTACGAAAGATCGTGCCTTTTTAAACGGATGTATAGAATTTTTTCAAAAGTTCTATAACGAGCATGGTGTTCCAATGGAAGTAGTAGAAAAAGTAAGACGAACTAGTCAAGCGTACATAAGCTTCATAGAACAAGCTGACCTTAACGTTATAGTGAAACATGGTGATAAAGTGCCAGGTCTTTCTGGTTGGAAAGTTATTGAAGTTCCAGGCCATGCTCAAAATCATATTATGATTATTCGTGAACATGATCATACCGCTATAGGAGCAGATGTCTTATTAGCTTCAATCTCATCCAACGCTCTACTAGAGGCTCCAATGAAAGGGGAAGAGAGACCAAAGACATTACTGCAATATCGACACTCGCTACAAGTCGTAAAAGAGTTAAACATTAAGAAATTATATCCTGGGCATGGAGAGATTATATATGAAGTAAATGAGCTAATTAATCAAAGACTCCAAGGTCATTTAGAGCGTGCAAGAGCAATTAAAACGATTATTACTGGTGATAGGATGTCCGCTAATGACATTAGTTATGAACTATTTATGAAAAAGCATACGATTCAACCTGATTTAACTTTCTCTGAAACATTTGGGCACATCGACATGTTAGTAGAACGAGGAGAGATTCAAATGAAGAAAGAGGGAAATTACTTTTTGTTTTATAATGAGTGATTATTCATTCATGAAAATGAGTGTTCCTATTCTTTCCTTTTCTCTATCTTTCTTGATAAAATAAAACCAAGAACGAAAAGAGGAGGAATAAAATGGAACCGAAAACACAAACCAATTCTTTAAGGATGTTATGGATTTTTGGGGTACTACTGCTTTCAATTGTATTTATCAAAAAGGAATGGCGAGTAAGGGTCCTTTCTGAATTAAAACAAGCAAGAGAAGAAACGAGTAATGCGATTCATTTTATTCGAGAGAACCGAGAACAGATTTTTGATCAAGTAAAGACAACCGCGAGTGAGGTATCTAGTGTTGTACGAGATATTTCAAATGATGTGAAAGTTATCGGAGAAACAGCTTCACATTTAAGAGAAAGCTCTGAAGAAATTGTCAAAGCGACAAGAGAAGCAGCAGAAGAGATGAAGAGCTTACGAAAATAAACTATACGTAGCTCTCATTATCAAAGAGGTGACCTGAATAGGTCACCTCTTTGAGCGCTGAAAGAAGGGTCTGTAACTATGAAGGTAAGTAACGTTACAGGATTTATACTCGTAATTATAGTTACTTATTATGATAAGAAACTAATTCTATCTATGAATTGGTTAAAAAGAACACCTAAATAGGGTTTGCCAACTTTTTACTATATTAGCTTCTTCTTCTTTCATCATTGACTACTTGCAAAAAAAGCAAAAGGACATGACGTTGTAAGTGCAGACTGGTACAATAGAAGACGTGTGAAACGAAGGAGGCGTTAGTAGATGGAATTTATAATGAAGGAAAATAGTTTTGTCACTGATCTTGAATATGGTCAGCTTGAAGTGTCAGGAAATGCTGATTTTGGTTTTAGACCATATCAACTACTTGTATCGTCAGTTGCTGTATGTAGTGGTGGAGTTCTAAGAAAAATTTTAGATAAGAAACGAATTGCATATAAAGATATTCGGATTAAAGCAGATGTTAAGAGGAATGAAGAAGGGGCAAATGAAGTAATGAATATTCATCTTCATTTCATTTTATATAATGTTGATGCGTCAGATGAAAAGATAGACAAAATAATGGATATAACAAGGAAGAACTGTCCCATTTACCAAACCGTTAAAAATTCAATTCATATTACTGAGACATTTGAACGTAAGGAAGATGAGTAAAGCCCTTGTTGTACAACAAAGGTTCATCAATTATAATCCTTTTCTTTTGAATAACCCCTTTTGGACGCCTCTTGTATATTAAAGAAGGAGATCAGCATGTCAGAAACAAAGCAAATTGATTTTACTAAAGGGAAAATAATCGGCAAAATGGTCATGTTCTCGTGGCCAATTTTTCTTAGCAATATCCTTCAAGCATCGTACCATTTTGTTGATTCACTTTGGGTGGGTAATCTTCTTGGACCTAGTGCACTAGGAGCTATTACCATTTCGGCAACCGTTGTATTTACTACTCTCTCATTTATTATTGGTTTAAATGGAGCGACGTTAACGGTGATTAGTCAAAGAAGGGGAGCAAATGATGAAGAAGGGTTAAAAGATTCATTAAATGCCTTTGTTTTCGTATTAGGAGTATTAGCTGTTTTACTTGGTTTGATTGGCTTTCTATTTTCAGGTGCCATTTTACGAGCAATGGGAACACCGGATGATATCTTGCCGTTAGCACAGTCATACTTACAGATTAATTTCATTGGTATATTGTTTTTATTTGGCTATAATTTCATTGGCACAGTTTTAAGAGCTTTGGGTGATAGTAAAACACCAATTCGCTTTATTGTGATTGCTGTCCTGCTGAATGTCGTGCTCGATCCATTGCTTATTCATGTTTTTCAGCTAGGAATAAACGGAGCGGCCTATGCAACGATTATATCCCAAGGAACGGCTTTTGTTTATGGTTTATGGTATTCAATCTATAAAGTGAATGTACCGTTTCAAATTCCAACCCTGCCTGAAAGAAGATACTTTTTAGTTTTATTTAAGATGGGGTTGCCAGCAGGGTTGTCAATGATGGCGATTTCTGCAGGTATCTTAGCAATCATGACGATTGTCACAGGATTTGGTGGAGTGGTTGTAGCTGGTTTTGGAGCAGCACAGAGGTTAGATAGTCTTATTATGCTCCCAGCACTAACCTTAGGATCAGCAGTGAACAGTATGGCAGGTCAAAATATCGGAGCGAAATTATGGGGAAGAGTCGATGAAATAGCCAAACAAGCACTTCTTTTAATTACGTTAGTTTCGGTAACCATAAGCACAATTATCTTTTTTGGTGCAGACTTTTTTATTAGAATGTTTGTACAAGATGAAGAAACCATTCAGTTTGGTGCGATGTACGTAAAAACGATTGCATTCTTCTATCCATTTTTAGGTGTTAACTTTGTTTTAAATGGGATAGCTAGAGCAGCGGGTGCTATGTTTCCCATATTAATTTTAAATATTATCTCATTTTGGATTTTAAGATATCCTTTAACTGCGCTTTTCTCAATATGGTTTGGCGAAAGAGGAATTGCGTTAGGAATGGGAGTAAGTTTTATTATAAGTAGTCTAATTGCAGTAGGGTACTATTTCCTCGGAAATTGGCGTAATGTTAGTGTGAAGATCGGCGAAAAAACAGGAAATAATACAAAAAATGAAGAATCGTAATGGAAATAAAAGAATTGAGGAATTATACAGATGAAGTCTACTTTAATTAGAGTCTTATGTTACGGAGGCGGATTACTAATTGTTTCGTTTGGTATAACAATAACCATTTTAGCTGGCCTGGGTACGGGTGCTTGGGATGCCTTAAATGTTGGATTAGCAATAAAAACTCCCTTTTCGGTTGGGAATTGGGTGATCTTTGTAGGGATCATTTTAATTATATTGAATGCACTTATAACTAGGGCACGTCCAATAGTTGTATCTTTACTTACAATTATCCTTCTAGGTTATTTTATTGATTTTTGGTTAATCGTCGTTTTTCAACATACTTTATTTAGTGGTTTAGTCTTACAATTGATGATGTTATTGCTAGGCATTGTGATTCTAGCATTTGGCGCATCTATTTATTTGCAGGCAGAATTTGCTCTTTTACCAATTGATGGTTTCATGTTTGCAATTAAAGATTTACTAGGTGTGAAATTAATGATCGCCAAAACAATCGCTGAATTAATTGCATTAGTAGCAGCCTTTCTTTTCGGAGGACCTATTGGTTTAGGAACCATTATTGTTACCTTTTTACTGGGACCACTAATTCAGTGGTTCTTTCCGAGAATTGGGAAAAAACTCAACTGGAAAACTGCGCAATAAAAAAAGAGTTGGCAGTTGAGGGGCTTTCAATATTCAATATAAAGAAGAAGCAGCTCAGTTTAAGAGCTGCTTCTTCTTTTATTTTATGAAGAACCTTGATCCTTGGGAGAGTGTACTAGAAAAATTAAGGTTGCGGTCGGGATGGATAATTTTTGTTGGAACGATCAAACTAATGAACAACAATGTCCCTAATTGAAATGAGGAGGTTATTATGATGAAACGAGTGATCATAGTACTTATTACGATGTTCTTTTTAGCAACATCTGTACAAGTATTTGCAGAAGGAGATGGGAAAAAAGTTGAAGATAAAGAATTTAAAGTTCCTGATTCAGTTGTAAAGATTTCAAAAGAAAATACGTACACCAATCCTGCTCAAGATTTGCCTTATCTACAACCAAGTGCATTGGCAGAAGAGTTATTAGAAACAACTGATGTCCAAATAGAGAACCCAGATTTAGTTCGGATACTAAATGAATCAACGATAAATGATTCTAAATTAGCATTAGGTTTTAGAGCTTCCATTTATTTAGGGGAGTGGCCGTTGGCTTATGAATCAGAGGGAACCGAGGTGAACTGGGAGTATCAAAAAGTGAATACAAACTATACAGATAATCGTGGCGGACGTTCACCGCAAAAATTAACGTATTATCAAGAACAACAAAAGAAAGTGAGTGGGGGGTTAACGGCTAAGATTCCGAATAGTGAAGCAGTTAAAAAGATGATGATGATTAAAGCGACAGAGCATACCAATTTACCTTTATCGTTTGAAACCGTTATTGGTCAAGGAACGAAAAAAAATAATACTTATAACATAGCACCTAAACAAGTAGGTTATTTGCATAGTTACGTTCCTGCTGCTAATGAAAAAGGGAAAGTGACGTATGGCGAGGTCTATTTGACGTTTAAAGGAGGAAAGCGCAAGCTTGAGGTGAAAAATGTAACACAACAAGGAATTGGTGCATGGATCCCAGTCCAAGACCATCTTTCCTTTGCGTTTGTAGCGGCAAATCAACCCAAATAAGTGATGTTTTCTTATGAGGGTCTGAGCCCAACAAGTCAGCGCAATATATGGATGTTGACCTCTTATGGAGTATGAAGATCCCATATACTGTGCGGCTTGGGTGAGACCCTTGATTTGAGTCAACCTCTTTTTTAGATATTTGATTTGCGTTTGGTAAAGTCTAGATCTTTATAATAAGCTTCTTTTACAAGTACATTAGGACCTAAGCAGTTTACAGAAGGACAATGACAGTTTAAGGAATTAGCAAGGTCAGAATTCATCCATGTTGCATAAGCGTCTTCCAACTTCGTATTTCGAATATTTCCTAAAGCAGGGGTATCACCAAAGTCCGTTACAATAATGTTCCCATCAAATATATTCACATTAAGGCGGGAGCGTCCGTCTGGGTCGTTTCGAACGGTAACATTTAGCTCTGCCATAAGCCTTTTTTGTAAGAGAAGGTCTTCCATGTTTTCACTACAAGGATAAAAAGGAAGAGTACCAAATAGCATCCAAATATTCTTATTTCGTGAATCAAGTAGTCGGTGGATTCCTGAACGAATTTCTGCAAGAGATGCAACTTCTAGTTGGCTTGCAAAGTCGCTTGGATACATTGGATGAACTTCGTGTCGTTGACATCCCATTTCGACAATTTGATTATGGATTTTTTCAAGGTGAGGCAGTGTACGCTTATTAATCATTGTTTCGGCTGAAACAATCACACCTCGACTCGTTAGTATCTTTGCATTTTCAACCATTCGATTGAATAACTTTTCCCGTTGTGCAAAGCTAGGCTTTCGGTCCATCACGGCAAATCCAATCTCAGCAAAATCATCAACACTACCATAATTATGAGAAATGTGAAGAACATCTAAGTATGGAATGATTTTCTCATATCGCTTTAAATCAAGAGTTAAATTCGAATTAATTTGAGTGCGGACTCCTCTTTCATGAGCATATTTTAGGAGGGGGACAACATAATGATCAACTGAATACATGGAGAGCATCGGTTCTCCGCCTGTGATACTAAAGGAACGCAAAGTTGGAATTTCCTCTAATCTCTTAATAAGCAGGTCAAGGGGAAGAGGAACTGGGTCTTTCGGTTGCAATGTATACCCAACTGCGCAATGCTCACAACGCATATTACATAATGTTGTTGTT
Source organism: Halalkalibacter lacteus (assembly GCF_036663595.1). Taxonomy (NCBI): domain Bacteria; kingdom Bacillati; phylum Bacillota; class Bacilli; order Caryophanales; family Bacillaceae; genus Halalkalibacter; species Halalkalibacter lacteus. The sequence continues at coordinate 30,606 of NZ_JAWRVL010000004.1, read as the reverse complement.
GTAAATTCAATATTTGTCAGTTGTAGTTTTCCAAACTCTTTTATATCTTCGTACGCTTCCCAAGGATCATAGGAAGGGGTTATTTTTGGATAAATGTCAATCACAAAGATCGTACTCCTTTTTTATCATTACTATTATTAATCATAACGTAAAAACCATTGTTTCAAAAGGGCTAGTTTCTTTGAAGGGTTTCGCTTCATTGTGGACGAAGATCAAATCTGTTACACTTTAAATATAAGAAGAAGACTTGTTAGCTAAAGGAGAGAACGTAATTGGGTGGAGCAATTCATGATAGAAAAGAACAAATGAACTACTTGCACAACAGACTTGATATGGTGATGAACGTTCTTGAAAGTATAAATCCAGAAGAAGCAGGAGTGGAAGAAATTGACCGCCTTCTCGCAATGTTAGATGACATTGAGACGAAGTGTAAACAATTCCGTTACGATTGGTCAGAATAAGGAGTTGAAATCATGAACTTGTACCTGATTCGACATGGTGAATCACTTGGGAATTTAACTGGTAAGATTCAAGGTTGTATGGACTATCCATTATCAGAATTGGGTAAACAACAAGTGAGGTCTGTCGCCCATTATTTAAAAGATGTTCAGCTTAATTATATCTATAGTAGTGATCTAACTAGGGCGTATGAAACGGCTAGGATAATTGGTAAATCAAAAAACCTTACAGTACACAAATGGGATAAAATAAGAGAAGTAAACCTTGGTCCAATGCAAGGGTTATCTCGAGCCGAAATATATGAAACCTATCCGATGACAATAGAAAGATCTATTTTAACCTCTGGAATTAAGGGGACGGAAACGACTGACCAACTAACAAAACGATGTCAATATGTAATCAGTCAATTGCAGCTGGCTCATGAGGCTGACCATGTCGCTATCGTATCTCATGGAGGGTTTATAAGTATTCTTCTCATGTATTTGTTAACAGGAAATCAGTGGCATGTGTTTCACCGACCGTTTCAAATAAGCAACACGAGTATTACACACATCGAATGGTCAAAAAAGCGCAAGAAACCCTTGATCCATTATACGAATCGAACTGAGCATTTAGAATCGCTAATCGATGATCAGGCTCAATTAGGTTTTCTCTAAAAATTACAACTGACTAAGGCGCTCTCTAATAATTTGTGAGTTGCGTCTTTTGTTGTTTGATATAAGCGAAAAAGTCTACTATTTCAACATTTTCTTGAACGCGCTTCCACTTTACTCTTTCGGAATTTTTAGACTAACATTATAATAGTAGTGGAAGAAATTTTGATTGTACGTAAAAAGGGAGATGGATGAATTGAAGAAATTAGAAGAAAGCATGTATCAACTAATTGTTGATACATCTACGAATCTACCAAATGATGTACGACGAGCTATTGCCGCTGCAAAAGAAAAAGAAAACGCAGGCACACGAGCTGCATTGTCACTATCAACCATTTCGGAAAATGTTAGTATGGCCGATGTGAATGTATCTCCAATCTGTCAAGATACTGGGATGCCGACTTTTGAAATCAAAGTCCCAGTTGGTGTAAACCAAATTGAAATAAAGAAAGCAATTTATCGAGCGATTGAAAAAGCAACAGCTGATACCAAGCTTCGTCCCAATTCAGTCGACTCGCTTACAGGGAAAAACTCAGGTAATAACTTAGGAGAAGGAACTCCAGTTATTCATTTTGAACAGTGGGAAAAAGATGTGATTGATGTGCGCCTTATTTTAAAAGGTGGGGGCTGTGAAAATAAAAATATCCAATACAGCCTGCCAACAGAATTAGAAGGTTTGGGACGAGCTGGACGTGATTTAGATGGAATTCGCAAATGTATTATGCATTCTGTTTATCAAGCTCAAGGTCAAGGCTGTAGTGCGGGCTTCATCGGAGTTGGTATTGGAGGAGACCGGACAACTAGTTATTCATTAGCAAAGGAACAGCTATTCCGTACGGTTGATGATGTAAATGAAAATGAAGAACTTCGTACTCTCGAAGATTATGTGTTAGAAAATGCGAATAAGCTTGGTATTGGAACAATGGGGTTTGGTGGCGAAGCAACGCTACTTGGCTGTAAAGTAGGTGCGATGAATCGTTTGCCAGCAAGCTTTTTTGTATCAGTCGCCTATAACTGTTGGGCATACCGCCGTTTAGGTGTGATCCTTGATCAAGACACAGGAGAAATTCAAGAGTGGCTTTACAAAGATGGCGAACAAATTGATTTAAACAAATCAGATAAGGAAATTTCAGATGCAGTTGAAGAGAAAAGTGAAGTTCGTGAAGTTGTTTTGCAAGCACCGATCACCGAAGATCAAATTCGTGAGCTAAAAGTTGGCGACGTTGTTATCATTAATGGAATGATGCATACAGGACGAGATGCGATTCACCACCATTTAATGGATCATGATGCACCAATTGATTTAAATGGTCAAGTTATTTATCACTGTGGTCCTGTTATGATGAAAGACGAGCAAGGGGAGTGGCACGTGAAGGCAGCTGGACCAACAACGAGTATTCGCGAGGAACCTTATCAAGGTGATATTATGAAGAAATTTGGTATTCGTGCTGTTATCGGAAAAGGTGGAATGGGACCTAAGACATTAAAAGCACTAGAAGAACATGGTGGTGTATACCTCAATGCAATTGGGGGAGCAGCACAATACTATGCAAACTGTATTAAGAAGGTAAAAGGTGTAGACTTAATGGAATTTGGAATTCCTGAAGCAATGTGGCATTTAGAAGTTGAGGGGTTTGCCGCGATTGTAACGATGGATTCTCATGGCAATAGCCTACACGCTGATGTTGATCAGTCATCACTTGAAAAGCTAGCGCAGTTTAAAGAGCCCGTTTTTAATTAAGACAGCAAAGAAGGAGTCGTTACTAGCGATTCCTTCTTTTTTTGAAACAAAAAATAAGTAGGATAACAGTAAAGGGATATATATGGATTACTAATCGTTTCAAAGAAAACAGGAAAACAAGAGGGCACTGAAAAAACAAAAAATGAGATCTTCTAAGAAGAGGAAATGGCACCGCACGTTGCGTTTAATACATTCTATAATATTAATCGGTCAACATACATAAACGATTTTCAAAAGTGATAAACTAACAAAAAAATGAGGGAGAATGATGCTTGATGCTAAAGAAAACAACAGTCGTAGCGACGCTCATTTTCGTAGCACTTATGGGATGCGTAACGCCTTTAGCTTCGGCTTACAGCAACACGACTCACAATTGGAGCTATAAGCCAGAAAAAGAAAACAAACCCGTTAGTACCGAACCTCTGTATTTAGAGTTGCTCGAGAAGACAAATGGTTTTTTCATCGGTGATACATCAAAAAAAGAACTTTATCTAACATTTGATAATGGGTATGAAAATGGCTATACGGCAAAAGTTCTAGATGTCCTAAAAGAAAAGGAGGTTCCAGCCACCTTTTTTGTAACGGGTCATTATTTAAATAATTCAACAGATTTGGTAAAACGAATGGTTGAGGAAGGACATATTGTGGGTAATCATTCTTGGCATCACCCAAGCTTGCCAGAAGTTGGGGACGGGCGTTTAATGAATGAATTAAACAATGTGAAAGAGCGTTTTACGGAAATTACAGGAGTGAAAGAAATGAATTACCTTCGTCCGCCAAGAGGACAATTTAGTGAACGTTCATTAGTTCTTTCAGATAAGCTAGGCTATACGAATGTTTTTTGGTCAATGGCTTATAAAGATTGGGAAGTAGATAAACAAAAGGGTGGAGAGTATGCCTACAATCAAATTATGAAACGAATTCACCCAGGTGCGATTATGTTAATCCATTCCGTATCAAGTGATAATGCCGAAGCGTTGCCTCGCGTAATTGAAGATGCGAGAAAGAAGGGCTACGAATTCAAAAGCTTAGATGATTTAATGTTTACAAAACAAACAGAAAGTTTACCATTTCCGTAATAATCGAAAGAAAAGGGTCTGACTCCTAGTGCAGAATATATACACTAGGATGGTCAGACCCTTTTTAACTGACTTACATATTTTAATTTGCAAAACTTTCTTGGCCAATTGCTGCAGCAATTGTTTCTAGCGTACTAACATCCGTTACATCAAATGCTATTGGTTGACGACTACGAACAACCATCATTCCAATTTCTTCTTTCATTGAATTTGTAATAGGGAATTTTAATTCTCCGTTGCATTCCCACTTAATGTCATCTTCAAAGGAAGAAGCAGCCACCAATTTATGATCTAAATTTTCATACATATAAATACCGACCCAATCAATATAAAGTACTTGTTCTACAAGGCTTTCAACAGTTTTATTGAATACCGACTGTAAACTTTCCCGCTTGTAGACGTGGGCCATAATTTGTAGTGATGCTACATCTGTAGGTATAGACAAAATAATCTCTCCTCTTTTTAAATCTCCTTGTCTATTTTAGCAGATATACAGCAACTTTCGGTCTAGTAAGTTTAGGAAGAAATGTGGGAACATGCTATAATAGGGGCGCAAATAAGGACGGAGTTGAATATGATGAAACAAAAACAAATAGAGAAAACAGTTAGTATGCAAATAGGCCAGCAATTTCCACTTACCATTAAACGTCTTGGGATTAATGGAGAAGGAGTAGGCTATTTTAAAAAGCAAGTCGTTTTTGTTCCTGGAGCTCTTCCAAATGAAGAGATTGTAGCAGAGGTGACGAAGGTAAATCCACGTTTTGCTGAAGCAAAAGTGGTGAAAATTCGTAAGCGTTCAAACGAGAGGATTGAGCCGCCATGTCCTGTCTATGCTGAGTGCGGGGGATGTCAGTTGCAGCATATGGATTATCAGGCAACGCTTCGAGAAAAACGAGATATTGTAAGACAAGCTTTTGAACGTCATACGAAGCTAAATATTAATCACATATCAATCCATCAAACCATCGGAATGGAAGATCCGTGGGATTATCGAAATAAAAGTCAGCTTCAAGTAGCTAAAAAAGGTGAAGACGTAATTGCTGGTCTTTATGCAATGAACTCCCATAAATTAATAGACCTTTCAGAGTGCAAGGTGCAACACAAAGCAACAAATAAGGTGACGCAAATCGTTAAACAAATATTAGCGGACCTTAATGTATCGATCTATAACGAACGAAAGCATAAAGGCATTGTAAGAACAATTGTGACACGTGTGGGATTTGCGACAGGACAAGTGCAAGTTGTTCTTGTTACAAAAGACGAAACACTACCTCGTAAAGAGGCAATTGTTGGGGAAATACAAAAACGACTACCAGAAGTTACATCAATTGTTCAAAATATAAATGGGCAGAAAACATCGGTCATTTTTGGGGATAAAACGGTTCATTTGGCTGGCGAAGAAGTGATCGAAGAAAAGCTTGGTGATCTCTCTTTTTCTTTATCTGCGCGTGCTTTTTTTCAATTAAATCCAACACAGACGATAAAGCTCTATAATGTTGTCAAAAAGGCTGCAAACTTAACAGGTCATGAAAAGGTTGTGGACGCCTATTGTGGGGTTGGAACGATAGGTTTATGGTTGGCAAGTGAAGCGGCTGAAGTGCGAGGGATGGATGTCATTGAAGCATCGATTGAAGATGCAAGGGTCAATGCGAAAAATCATGGGTATGATCACGTAACCTATGAAGTAGGAAAAGCTGAAACGTGGCTCCCACGTTGGAAAAAAGAAGGATGGAAGCCTGATGTTGTAGTTGTGGATCCCCCTAGGTCAGGCTGTGATGATACATTGCTTCAGACAATTATTGAAGTGAAACCAAAGCAATTGGTGTATGTTTCTTGTAATCCGTCTACGCTAGCGAAAGATGTGGATCGCTTATGTAAAAAAGGCTATAGAGTCAAATCAATCCAACCGGTTGATATGTTTCCATGGACATCACAGGTTGAAAGTGTGACAGAGCTTGTGAGAAAAGAATGATTTCACGAGCCATTAAAATGATTCAAGCTGAACGTCTTCCATTTGGGAAAGAATCTCTTCATATAAAAGTATATAAAGAGTTCTATGATTTATTGTTTCCAAATGGTGTTCACCGGTACGGATACATCGAGGCACTTGGTTATGATTTATTTGCTCAACAGTTTAATCCCCAAAAAAGCAGAGGAACGGTATTGTTACTGCATGGTTATCTTGATCATGCTGGATCATTAAGTAAGACGATTTCTTATTTACTCAAGCAGCAGTATGAAGTGATTTGCTATGATTTACCTGGGCATGGACTGTCTAGTGGGGAACGAATGACGATTAATCATTTTGAAGAATATATCGATACATTAAAAGTAGTGTATGATTCACTCGTATTATCGAAAACCGATTCGCTCCTTCTTGTTGCACATAGTACGGGTGCGATGATTGGACTTGAATTTGAAAAGCGAAACAAGGGTTCTTTTGCTAAAATAGCACTCATTGCTCCATTGTTTCGTCCGCATTTATGGCGAACTTCTCATGTAGGTCTAGTTGTAGCAAAACCATTCTTAAAGAAGTTCAAACGGATATTCTCACAAAATTCTAGTGAAGAGGCGTATCTTTCTTTTACAAAAGAGGACCCACTACAGGAAAAGGTCTTACCAGTAAGTTGGCTTCATGCTTTAGGTAGATGGTTGAAGGATGAACATGAAGAGGTACGAGAAGATCTCTCTTTTTTAATGATCCAAGGGCAGAACGATCGGACTGTTAATGGAACGTTTGGAATAAAAAAAGTAATTATGTTATATCCGAAAAGTATCATCATATTGATTGAAAATGGACGTCACCAGCTATTGAACGAATCAGAAGTGATAAAAGAGCAAACGTTCTTTATCTTACAAAAGTATTTTTCTGAATAAAGTTGAAAAGGGTCTGGCTCCAATTGTGTTGCAATTGGAGCCAGACCCTTTAAGTTAATTATCTACGTTTCGAGACTGCATATTCATTTGTTCAGCATGTCGATATGCATCTACCATTCCCCAAATCCACATGATTGGATAAGTGATGAAGCCAATAATAATGAACATGAGTAGTGCGTTAATAAATTGAATAATCATAAAGGCAATTCCCTTTCCTATTTGGCCATTGTATATTTGGCCAAGTCCGCACCAAAGAGCACTAAGAACTGCGGCTAGTCCTGCATTTTTTAAAGGTTGAGCAGGTTCTGTAGACATTGAGCATCCCTCCATATAATAGCTGTTACATTTAAGCGTATTATAAGAAAGGGTAATAAATGCGTTTTAATTTATTTTCATGAAAAGTTATAAATATTGTGAGTTGTTTCTTTTTCGCTAAGTAATTGAGAGCAGATTGCTTCTCCTAGACCTTTGGACATATAATAATGACATAATTCATATGAATCCACCAAAACTGGCTAAGTTCCCTTTAGTTAATCAGTAATTTAGGAGGTTTTCGTTGGAATTTGTCGAATTAAAATAGTTGTAGCATTAATTACATTTGTTAGTAACATGATTTTATTGCATACTTGTTCGTAAGATAGAGAAAGAGTGAAAAGGAGGGGAAAGATGAACCTGTATAAAGCCCATTTTGTTCACCCACATACTCAGGTGCCATTAATTGTTTATTTTAATCAGAGTAATGGACATGTCACCTTTGAAAAAGATAATGAAATACTCGAACTTTTGCTTAAGCTCCAAAAAGAATTAGCTCAAGATAAGCAATTTCTTGAGAATCTAAGCCAAGCTTCTCATATATGTGAAACTCAATATCCTGTGGAGTCTTTTCATGATGTGTATGAATTTTTGGAGACGCTTGGAGTTGAAAAAAATGATCTGACATTTCAACAATTGTATATTCATTAAAGAGGTAGTTCAAAAAGGCCGATTTTGCCCTTTTTGAACTACCTCGATCAATGCGTGCAGAGAGTGAAGCCATTGTAATCCTTTTAGAGAGATCAACTTTCAGTTAAAAGGAATAAACAAATAAAAGAACAGCTGACTTGATAATAAGTCAGCTGTTCTTTTTAAATCATGATTTTATAACTAGTCTTCATCAACAGGATAAACACCATTCTCATCATGTACTTCTCTACCTGTAATTGGTGGGTTAAATACACAAACCATACGCATATCGCCCTTTTCACTTGCGCGAAGTAGATGCTCATCATGTTTATCTAATACATAGATTTCATCTTTCTTAATAGGCCATACTTTACCATCTGCAAGAGTCTCGACTTCTCCTTCACCTTCAATACAATAAACAGATTCAAGGTGATTTTGGTACCAAATATGAGTTTCTGTACCAGCTTTAATAATTGTGTCGTGAACGGAATAACCCATCTCGTCCTTTTTTAATACAAGGCGACGGCTGACCCAAGTACCGCCATCTACTTCTTGATCTGTTCCAAGTACATCTGCTAGTTTAACTACTTTCATGTCTATTACCTCCAAGTATTATTACGAAAAATATTTGAGAGAGGAGTAACTAACTCCTCTTTTATTAAGATGTTACTAATTCTTTTGCTCCAAGAACAGCTTTCACACTGTCTTCAATGATTTCAAATCCTTTTTCTAAGCCCTCATTATCAATAGTAAGTGGTGGGAAGAGCTTAAAGACTTCATCTTTAGGACCAGATGTTTCCATAATTAATCCACGCTGAAATGCTTCTGCTGCAATTTGTCCTGATAACCCTTCGACATCAGACTTAATCCCAACCATGTATCCGCGACCGCGAGCCTTACCTTTTAATTCAGGGTATTCAGCAACAATTCTTTCAAGAAAATTGAAGATTTTCTTCGAATTTTCTTGAATATTCTTTTCAAAGTTTTCATCTTCCCAATATGATAGGGCAGCAGTTGCTGTAACAAAAGCATGATTGTTCCCACGGAAGGTACCGTTATGCTCACCTGGAGCCCAAATATCTAAGTCAGGACGAATTAATGTAATGGCAAATGGTATTCCATAACCACCAATTGATTTAGACATACATACGATATCAGGTTTAATTCCAGCTTTTTCAAAACTAAAGAATGTTCCAGTACGACCTACACCTGCTTGAACGTCATCAACGATAAGCAGAATGTCCCAACGCTTACAAATTTGATCTACGCGTTGTAACCACTCGAAACTTGCAGCATTAATACCGCCTTCACCTTGGACTGTCTCGAGGATCATTGCAGCAGGAATGTCAACTCCGCTACCTCCATCCTCTAGGAAACGCTCGAGATACTCCAGAGTGTCGAGGTTGTCATTAACAAAGCTATCATAAGGCATTGTCACAACATTTTGTAATGGAATTCCAGCACCTTTACGTTTAAAAGCATTACCAGTAACAGAAAGTGCCCCAATTGTCATACCATGGAAACCATTTGTGAAACTAATAATATCTGTACGTCCGGTAACTTTTCGTGCTAATTTTAAAGCACTTTCAACCGTATTTGTTCCAGTAGGACCGGGGAACATAATTTTATATTCTAAGTTTCTTGGTTTTAAGATAACTTCGTTAAATGTTGTTAAGAATTCTGCCTTCGGTGCTGTAGCCATATCAAGAGAATGTGTGATGCCGTCACTTAAGATATAATCGACTAACTTTGCTTTCATCATTGGGTCATTATGCCCATAATTGAGTGCTCCTGCACCTGAAAAGAAATCTAGATATTCTTTTCCTTTTTCATCCCACATTTTATATCCTTTTGCCTTTGTGAATACAGTAGGAAAACTACGGCAATAACTGCGTACTTCAGATTCAAGTTTTTCAAAAATTGTCATATCTGTTTGACTCATTATCTATTTCTCCTCCTATAATACCTATACTAGGTAATGTATTTTTGTTTGTTCGTCATATTTAGCCTTTTGTCGTTATTTAATCGGACCTACTCGGAAAGTAAGTTCTTTTTCATGACCATCTTCCGGGAAGAGATCTTCTGAAAAACAATCATGTACTTCACATTCGGTATCATAACTACGGGCTAAGCGACGGAATAGCGCTTGAGATGCTTCATTTGATGGAGTAACCGTAGCTTCAACATATTTTACCTCTGTGCAGCCATCTCGCTGCACGAGCTCTTCTAATAATTTTGAAGCTAATCCTTTTCCTCTTTGCGAAGAATGAACACCGATTTGCCAAACAAATACAACATCTTGTCGCTCTGGAGGAATAAAAGCAGTGACGAATCCAACAACTTGATCGTCTTCTTTCGCAACAACACATGTTTCAGCAAAAAACTCACACATCATAATATATTTGTAAGCAGAGTTTTGGTCGAGTGTCGACTCATTTACTAATTCCCACATTGCTGCTCCATCTTCAACAGTTGGTTTATCAAAGCAAACCGTATCTATTTTCTCAAGAGCAGGAGCCATTTGACTTTTAATGTTGGTGTCCCCCTTACATCAATATTTTGTTTACTTGTATAATCATAAGGGGAGTAGGAAAAGGACGCAACTTAGCTTAACAGGGATTAACTAGCATGAGGAACGCTTAGCTGTGATTAAGGTATGTGGGGGCAACCATTGCTGAAAATGCTTCTGAATGGTTAAGTTTTCTAACTAATTGAAATAGATAGATTGATCTTAAGCTTCAGAACCCTTATGGAATAGCGGTTTTGAAGCTTCGGGAAATGTGCAGATAAATAAAAAGAGAAAGATAAACCTTTAAAAAAGGCTTTCTTTCTCTTTTTAGGTCAGTGTATTCTTACGACTTACTCCTATTTGCTATGCGATCAGCTGCTTTAAACTCTGATCCGTAACGAACTTCTTGAGCCTTTCGTAATGTACTACGTTCTTCTTGAGCACGTCGTTTCTTACTTTCCATACTGATCACCACTTTCTATAAGATTAGTTTCAGTATGGTCAAAGTTGAATTATGTTAATCGTCTTAGGCTTCTTTAATTTCAAGAGAATCTTGTTGCGCTCTCATCAAGTGTAGATGGTATTGATCTTTTTCTATTTGGAATAGATTATAAACATCATTTGCAGCATTAAGTTGTTCATATACATCGCGTCTGAATTCGTTCGCAAGTGTGCAATAAGGCAATTTATTTGCAGCCATGTTGGAACGAATGTTTTCTTTTCGTATGCGCATAAATACAGTTTGAATATCACAAGAGAAAAAGAGTTCCTCAAAGAATGCGTCTTTTGCTGTCTTATTATAGCCTTTGCCAAAGTAAGGTTTTCCTATCCACGTTCCTAAAAAACCACTCTTATTCGAAATGTCAAACAAATTAATCGTGCCAATTGGTGCGCCCCACTCATCGACAATTGTGCGGGAGATGAGTTCGCCACGCTCTTCAGCTTCTATTGTCTGTTTTGTTAAGAACACAAATTCATCATATGAATGTGCCTTCTGACGAACAAATGGAAACACGGCCGGGTCCACTAATAATTCGAACAAAGCATGACAATCAGCGACGTCTCGTTTTTTTAAAATCACAAAAAGCCCTCCTCTTGATGAGGGCAGAGATGTCGCTCCACCCTCGAATTTAATAGTCGTTCATATCAAATTCGGGGTGGGAATCGAACCCACTAGAACCAGCATCGCTGGTGGCGCACCAATTGCCTTCCCAATGCTCATATAAATGTTTATAAAGCAGTATAGGGTATTCTAGCGTCCTTATATTAGGTGAACGATGTAATATGAGTGTAATACGCTCATTTACTCTTTAATACTCTTATATATTAAATGTTTTTTTCTGAAAAAGATACCTGTTTTTTATAAATTTTTCGTGAAAAAATCTCTCAAATTGTAAAGAGTAACGTTACGGTTTGAGGGTATCTTCTTAAGCTGACTGTAAGGTAGGAAATAAGTACGTCAGGTTTGTTAAAATTTATTAGATCAACGAAAGACGAGTTGAGTAGATGCGACTTTGAAGGTTTTTTTCTTTTCGCTTTGAGATCCATCTTCCTGAACGAATTGATTCCTCGGCAAGAATAAAAATTGGTTCGAGATTTCGAGATTTTCTACTGGAGTAGTATGTTCGTTGAGCTATTCGACATATTGAACGTGAGGTTTAGCTGGTTTGTTTGAGGTTTCTCTTGTTAAAATGAAAATAGTATGTTTTTGTTCAATTAAGTGATCGGTTAATTTGGTTCTGAGAAAACCTGAGCCCCGGCAATCGCAATATTCATAATGCAAGACTTCCAGTTCAACTGTTGTATAAATAGTGTACGTTTAATTGTAAAATGTTTGCAAAAAAAATAAGTAGTTACGTGTGGAGTGATCTAATTGGCTGTTATTGCGAAAATTGAAATTCAAAAAAGAAATAAAGGTCGCTACAACATTTTTCTAAGTAAAGGGCAAAAAACTGAGTATGCCCTTAGTGTCGATGAGGATTTGTTACTTAAGTATGGATTAACAAAAGGACTTGAAATAGATGAGGATCAATTAATTAAATTAATTGATGAAGATGAAAAAAAGAAAGCGTACAACCTTGCTATTCATTATCTATCTTACCGTCCGCGTTCGATTCTAGAAATGCGACAGTATTTAGAGAAAAAGGAAAAAGAGCCAAGGCACATCGATCAAGTACTTGACCATTTAGTGAATCAGCGGTTACTTAACGATGAAGAGTTTGCTTCTGCCTATATTCGCTCAAAACGATTAACACTTATGAAAGGACCTTTGAAATTAAAACAAGAGCTTAAGCAAAAAGGAGTAAACGACTCAATTATTGATAAAGCCTTGCAATCCTATTCAGTACTTGAGCAAATCGACCAATTAGCCAAATGGTTAGAAAAGCAACAGACGAAGCGTAGTAATAAATTATCGATTAACGCATTTAAAGATAAACTTTCGACTCAACTGTTAGCAAAAGGATTTTCTCACCAAGTGATCGTTGAAGCATTCAAGTTAATTGATTTTCAAAGTGAACAAATTGAAGAGTGGGAAGCCATTTGTTTTCAAGGAGAAAAAATTAGAAGGAAGTACGAGAATAAATATACCGGATGGGAATATTGGCAAAGAGTAAAACAGAATTTATATCGTAAAGGTTTTTCAATGGAGTTAATTGATCGCTATATAGAAGAAGAGGGAGGATGATTTCTCCTTTTTTGTTCGCAAAGTTTGTGGATGATGCGCAAGTCAAGTTGTAAAAAATAGAAGTGAGAAGACATACTAATTATATGACTTATACAGTTGTTGAAGGAGAGGAAAATAAATGGTGACACTCATTACATTAACACAAGCTAATGCAGGCATATGTATGATATATGTGTTGTATATGTAGTAGCTGCTGCTTTTGTTGTAGGTCTTGCTGGGAAAGAAAGAGCAATCATTCGGGTGCTTCAGGGATTATTGGTCTTGTATTATCCATATTTGTTGTAATAAGTTCTTTCCTCTATAATATAGGATGATGAAATGAGGGATAAAAGGACATGGAACAACAAAAAAGATTTAGCGAAATGACAGAGTATGAACTTCGAACAGAAATTGCACGCTTAAACGAAAAAGCGAAAAAAGCGGAACAGTTAGGGATGTCAAGTGAATTTGCTGTTTATGAACGTAGAGTACTTTTAGCAAAAGCATACTTACTTGATCCAAATGATTACGAGCCTGGAAAAACGTATGAAATTGAAGGAGGATCAAGCTTTCAAATTTCCTATATGAATGGTTACTTCGCCTGGGGTTATCGTGATAATCAAACGACTCTTGAAGCAGTTCCTATTTCAATATTTTTGAAAAAAGAAGGAGAAGCTTAGAGGAGCTTCTCCTTTTAAAACCTAATGTCATTATCTTTGTGCTTTACGGTGAGATCTTACCTTTATATCTGTTTGACTCATTTGGGTCTCGCCGCCTATTTGGTGAGCTGAATGCTTTGGATTAGCACGTGGTGAATCAAAGGGACTTTTATACTCTTGTCCAGCTTGGAAATTCTGACTCCTCTTACCCATAGTTTGGCACCTCCAGAATACGTTGGTGTAATTAATGATGTATATTAATTACTAATATTAATTGTTCGTATCACCATCAGAATTTCGCATACGCTCTCTAGGTCGTGTTTGAATACTTAAATCAGCGCGTTTCGATTCGTTATTATTTCTGATATCCTTTGGTGAGTTCCCCTCGAATTTAATATGATTTGGAAAGCCTGTTGCTTTGTTTCGCATTAGTGGACCCCCTTTCCAACGTGTTCAGTACTAGTATAAACATTTGCAACCTGAGTTATAAGACGAAAACATTGTCAAAGGAGGAAAGAGTATGGAGGATCGTTTCCAACGCTTAACAGAACAATTATTATCAATAAATTCCAATATTACAGTTACTCAAGCAAGAACATGGGTAGAAAGTTTGTGGGAAGATTTTGAAACAACACGAGCAAAAGGTGGTTGGTCTTATAAAGGGCAGGATGCTACGGAAAAAATTGTTGTCAAGTGGATAGAACAATATGGACCTTTCTTACACAAGTATGCCTCAAACAAAGAAAAATTTTCGCATTTAAATCAAGATGATCAACGTAAACACTAAAAGAGGATGTGGATGTGTTCACGCGAGCCCACTGAAAAAGGTTGCTTTTTAACTTTTTCAGTGGGCTCGTTCACACACCCTTACCCTCTACTCCGTAACAATGTTTAACTTCTTTTGAAGTGTTTCTTCGCTGAATACCCATCCCGTATAAGAGCTTATAATAGTAAGATCTTGATTAAGCTGAACGATGGCTACAAATGGATAGTGTCCTTTACTACGATAGCGTAAATCAATAAAACGAACCTCAGTAACTCCATTTTCTTTATCTTCGACTTCCCAGCGATATGTTGGTGAAAAAGATAAAAAAGCAGATAAGTTAGAGTCTTGTTTAGCTACGTTTATAACGGGAATATTTGGAATAGGGTCAAATGAGTATTGTTCAAAATATTCAATTTCGTGATTACGGGACTCTGTCACAAACATAATTTCAGGGGTTCTAATGACAACGTGCCATTGATTCCAACGAATCGTCGGTGAAACAAAAACATGTGTTGCATCTGGATGTAGTTTCTTGGCATCGTTAACAACTCGCTGTTTCTCCGCGATACGCCATGCATAGTAACAAATTAAAAGTAAATAAAGAACAAGGATGGTTGGACCTGGTGAAGCTACCCCTAATCCCCATATTGCAAATGCAACAAGATGACTAAAAAATATAAAAGGATCAAAAATGTTGATAACACCGAGTGCAACCCACTTATTTGAAAGAGGTCTTAGCGCTTGTGTTCCATACGCATTGAAAATATCGACAAATACATGCAAAAAAACTGCGATGAATGACCAAAGTAAGACAGTAGACCAATTTGTTTCGGGTGTGAATGAGACAATTCCACATGTAATTAGTATTGGCCACAGAATTACCGCTGGTAGGGAATGTGTTAATCCACGATGGTTTCGTATATACACAGCATTATTTCGTAATTTTAATACGGTATCAAAATCAGGTGCTTGAGAGCCGATAATTGTGGCTATCATGACCGTGGTAGGTAATAAGGGGTCATTTGCTATAGTTGAATCGATGGTTGCTAATCCCCCTAATGCAACACCCATCACTACATGAGTACCTGTGTCCATCGTGTAAGATACCTCCTTATTGTTTAAAAAGTGTGTACAAATGTTTCTGCTCATTGTTTCGAGATAGTTCATAAAGAGAAAACGATCCGTTTACTAACTATCACTAAAAGATGATATAGTTTATTTATACCCGAAATATGGCTGATTAAAAAGGGGAGATATGAAGAAATGACAAAACCTTTACAGATTTTTATGGAATATAAAGTTGATCAGACGAAAATTGAAGAATATGAAGGTGCAATGAAAGAAATTATAAGCACACTTCCTGACTATGAAGCAAAAAACATTCAATGGTACGTAGCTGAAGATCAACCTCATCTATATGTCGAAATGTATGAAGTCCCTACAACATCACATTATCAAGTATTAAAGAAATTACGCAGATCCAAAGAACACCCTGTTTTTAGTGCAATCGTTCCTTATATTAATGGCGGAGTAGAAAAAATACATTGTTGGGCTTTTCAAAGGAAGGAATAGTGAGTAGGAAAGTGGAGCAAGAGCAACTTAATGGATTTAACATTTCAACATTTCAACATGATTTAGTCAATTGGTTTAGAGAAAATCAACGTGAGTTACCTTGGCGCGAGTCAAAGAATCCATACCGTGTATGGGTTTCTGAAGTGATGCTGCAGCAAACAAGGGTTGAGACGGTTATCCCCTATTATCAGGCATTTATGCGTGAATTTCCATCACTTGAGGCCCTCGCTGATGCAGAGGAAGATCGTATCTTAAAAGCGTGGGAAGGTCTTGGGTATTATTCTCGTGTTCGTAATTTACAAACAGCTGTAAGAGAGGTCGTAAGCGAATACAGTGGAAAAGTACCAGATACAAGAGAGGAAATATCTAGTTTAAAAGGCGTCGGTCCCTATACAGCAGGAGCTATCTTAAGTATTGCATACGGCAAACCAGAACCAGCTGTTGATGGAAATGTCATGCGTGTATTATCAAGAATATTATTGATTGATAATGATATTGCTAAGTCATCGACCCGGAAAGTATTTGAAACTATATTATATGATCTTGTGTCAAAAGAGGATCCCTCATCATTTAACCAAGGTTTGATGGAGCTTGGGGCTTTGATTTGCACACCGACTTCACCTGGCTGTCTTCTATGTCCAGTACGTGTACATTGTCAAGCTTATGATAAAGGAATGCAATCTGAGTTACCTATTAAGTCAAAGAAGAAAAAACAGACGTCAAAGCAAATGGCAGCTGTCGTTATTCGGAATAATTTTGGTGAAGTGTTAATAGAGAAAAGGCCTGATTCTGGTCTTTTAGCAAGACTTTGGCAATTTCCCAATTTTGAAATGGAAAGTACCGATAATCAGTCATATGTTCTAGCAGACATTTTGTTGAAAGAATATGGTATTGATGCTGAGATACAAGAGCCGATACAAAAAGTTGAACATGTATTTTCGCACCTCATATGGAATATTTCTGTGTATGAAACAAAGGCAATAGGGCGACCAGGGATCGAACATGCTTCAAGAAAGTGGATAGAACAAAAGGATTTAGAAAAATATGCATTTCCGGTATCTCACCAAAAAATTATTCAGCAGTCAGTAATCCAATAGTTGCAAGGAAGAAGGTTTCCTCATGAGGTATATTGAGAATATTTAAGAAATAACATTTGGGAGGCTTTGATAAATGGAGTTACATTTACAAGATAAAGTTGTATTGATTACGGGTGGTTCAAAAGGAATCGGAAAAGCAATTGCAAAAGGATTCAAAGATGAAGGTGCTCTAGTTGCTATCGTGGCAAGAGATAAGAAAGCGTTGGAGTTTGCCCAAAGTGAGATAGAAGGTATTTATATCTTTCAAGCAAATCTATCAATTGAAAACCAGCGGGAGAAGGTATTTGAAGACATTATTGAGTATTTTGGCACCATTGACATCCTTATAAACAATGTTGGTGGTAGCAATGGTACAACAACAGAAGAAACAGATTTATGTTTATTCCACGAAGCGTTTGAAGTCAATTATTTCTCTGCTGTTCATTTCAGTAAGCTTGTATTGCCTTATTTAAAAGCGAAAAAGACCGGAAGCATTATTAATATTTCTTCAATTTTTGGTCGGGAGTCTGGTGGGAAAGTAACGTATAATAGCGCGAAGGCAGCTATGATTAGCTTTACAAAATCACTCGCAGATGAGGTCATTAAAGACGGAATCCGTGTAAATGGGGTTGCTCCAGGTTCTATTTTGCACCCTACAGGGAATTGGCAAAAAAGAATAGAACAAAGTCCTGAAAAAATGAAGCAGTTTGTTCAAGATGAAATACCAGCTGGTCGATTTGGTACGGCAGAAGAAATCGCAAATGTCGTCACATTTTTAGCTTCAGAAAAAGCAAGCTGGATTGTCGGTGCAACAATCAATGTAGACGGAGGCCAATCGAAATCTAACTTTTAATGGGGTCAGACCCCTCTTTGGCACTTTATAGTAAGGAAGTGGGGTCAGACCCCACTTCCTTACTGATCGTCGTTTATCATATGAATTTCTTTTATTTTCTCTTTGGTTTCTGCCGTTCCTAATCGGTAAAGCTCTTCGTAAACGTCGTTTAATCCTCGTTGGAATTCGTTACGATCTTCGTCTGCTTTCCTATCATCGAAATGTCGAAACGTAAATAAATTGCCAAGTTCGAGATCATGTGATTGTACTTCATGTAATAAATCTTCTAAAGCCTTTTTCTCTGCTGGAGTTGCTTCAATTTCATATTCAATTAATTGTCCGTCATCCACACGTGTTGGGTTAATCGTATCCATGCTGATTGGGTTTAAATTGACATAGAACAATTGCTTTTCCATAAAAAGCTCCTTTCCAAAGTAAGCTATTTTTATTTTCTCCAGAAATTAAAATCTTACTTTGAAATTATTTATGGAATGAAATTTTGCAGTAGTTGCTTAAAGAACCATTATGAGAGTGGATTAGAAATGATTGAGAATGATGCGACCGTCATATTCTTTTTTCTCTACTGCATCATGAGCCTTAGCTGCCTCTTCTAATGAGAAAACTTTTCCAATATGTGCAGTAAGTGACTGAGAAGCAAAACCTTCAGTTATTTCCTTTCCTGCATGGATCAACTCATTTCTAGGAGCAGTAAATAAAAATACCCCTGTAAGTGAGGCATGCTTCATATTTAATTGCCTCCATAGTAAAGGGGGATTGTTATTGACCGGTGATCCGACAGTAATGATTCGGCCTCCCACTTTTATCATCTCGAGATCTTTCTCCATGTTTTCACTAAGTGACATATCCAAAATAAGGGAAACGCCAACATCGTTAGTAAGTTCTTTCACTCGAGATACGAGATCTTCTTTTTGATAAACAATCACTTCGTCAGCGCCGGCTGCTTTAGCAATGATAGTTTTATCTTTTGAACTAGCAGTTGCAATGACATATGCACCAGCTTTTTTAGCAAGTTGAATAGCTGCGTGTCCAACTGCGCCAGCACCTCCAAAAATAAGCACGGATTCATTTGATTGCAAATATCCTCTGTTAAACAACGATAGATAAGCTGTCATAAAAGGCATCGCAATGGCTGCACCTTCCTCAAATTTATGATCAGCAGGTAGTGGAAAAACAAGATCAGCAGAAGTAGCTACATATTCAGCGGAAGCTCCTTTGGCGTTTGTTGCCCAAATTCGATCTCCTACGTGAACATTGTTAACAGCTGAGCCGATTTCAACTATTTCTCCTGCTATATCAAAATGAGGAATGTGAGGAAAAGAATCTACTGGACGAATTCCTTTTCGAAAGTACGTATCGACAGGATTAATGCCACTCGCTTTCACTTTAACGAGCACTTCATCTGAGTTAATGGATGGCTTGGGTACTTCAGATACAGTAAGTACGTTAGGATCACCATACGTTTCATAAACAACCGCTCTCATTTTTACCTCTCCCCTTTTATGTATATACATAGATTTTCTCTCTCTTAATTCTAAACGAAAAATAGCCATTTTCCTATGGGAAGAATTTGTACTGAATAAACAGCTACTCTTAAAGTAGCTGTTTATTCGTCTTTGTATTTTTCCAGTAACGGAGTCAGTCTCTGCTCGTTTAACATCTAGAAAAACGAATATCATTAATCGTAATGAGGTTTCGTACCTTGTGTCCACGTAGCTTCTTGGTGTATGCCGCCTCGTGACTCAATTTCACGAATAATCTCTCTGTGAATGCTACTACCTTCAGCGTTTAAATAAGGTGTCATCTGTTGTAAACCGTGGTGAAAATAAGCTAACTCTTTCTCGGTCCATTGATCAATGGACATCATGGAAAGCTCTGTCATATCTCTTCCAACATACATAATTTGATTCCTCCTAACGTTATTTCTGATAGTGTTCCTGTTCGTGTGTGTGGCTATACGATATAATGAGGAGCATAAGAGTATATTGGAGGATTGAATATGGAACAAAAAGTAGCCTTAGTAACAGGAAGCAGTCGAGGGATAGGAAGAATGATTGCACTTAAATTAGCGGCCAAAGGATATGACATTGTCATTAATTATGCAAGAAGTAAACAAGCAGCGTTAGATACAGCAAAAGAAGTTGAGACCCTTGGCCGTAAAGCTCTTGTCGTGAAAGCAAATGTAGGAAAACCAGAAAAGATTAAAGAACTTTTTGAAAAGATTGATGAAGAATATGGAAGGTTAGATATTTTAGTCAATAATGCTGCCTCTGGAGTGCTCCGTCCTCTTATGGAGCTAGAAGAAAGTCATTGGGACTGGACGATGGATATTAATAGTAAAGCCTTACTTTTTTGTGCACAAGAAGCAGCCAAAAGAATGGAGAAAACGGGTGGTGGTCACATCGTTAGTTTAAGCTCGTTAGGATCGATTCGCTATTTAAAGAATTACACAACGGTTGGGGTATCAAAAGCGGCAGTCGAGGCGTTAACACGTTATTTAGCTGTTGAGCTTGCCGAAAAAGGAATTGTTGTGAATGCAGTGTCTGGTGGAGCTGTTGACACAGATGCATTAACTCATTTCCCAAATCGCGAAGAATTACTTGCCGATGCAGCAGCAAGAACACCAGCTGGACGTATTGTAGAAGCTGAGGATTTAGCAAATACGGTTTTATTCTTGTTATCTGAAGAAGCCCAAATGATACGTGGTCAAACAATTATTGTCGATGGTGGAATTTCACTTTTAGCATAAATAAAAAAATTAATTGAATAAAGAGTCGCCCCCCCGGACATCTTAATAGTCGTGGAGGTGATATCACATGGATAAACAACAACAACAAAACCAACAACAAGCGTCAAAAACAAATCCGCAACAAGTAAAAAAGCAAAACCAAGCTTCTGCTCAAGGGAACAGCTATAACACTGAGTTTGCTAGCGAAACAAACGCACAAGAAGTTCGTCAGCAAAACGCTCAGTCAGCTGCTCGCAAAAAGCAAGCATCTTCCAACCAACAGCAACAATAATGCACAAAAACAAAGCACCCTTTGGCATCTTCGTCCAAAGGGTGTTTGTTTTTGTTTAGGATTTCAGATTGGGCTAAAAACAAAGCAGCGGCTCCGCTCATTGCTGAGAGATAGCATAAAAAAGGGAAACCCCACCCTTTTTTATGCTATCTCTTTTAGGCATTTTACTCAAAAATGATCTTAACATTTCAAAATAAGTACGGAAACGTTATAATAAGAGTGAATGGAAGCAATTGAAATGGTTAAGTCAGAATTATTAGTAGAGAATAGAGTATGACGAGGTCAAAATAGTTTAAAGAATAAAGTGATTTTGCTCTACTCTACCCTACTGACGTCCGAAATAATTGCAGAAGGGAGTTTATTATGAATTTTCCCAAAGTAGGAAGCAATATTCAAATCCATAGCTATAAGCATAATGGATTGATTCATCGCATTTGGGAAGAAACAATTGTGCTTAAAGGGACGTCAAAGGTTGTAATTGGAGGGAATGACCGTATCCTAGTGAAGGAATCGGATGGAAGGAATTGGAGAACTCGTGAGCCGGCTATTTGTTATTTTGATTCCGAACAATGGTTTAACACAATCGGTATGATTCGATCAGATGGTATTTATTACTATTGCAACCTTGGGTCACCTTTTACATGGGACGAAGAAGCGTTAAAATATATTGATTATGACCTTGATATTAAGGTGTTCCCAGACATGACCTTTAAGCTCTTAGATGAAGATGAATATGATTTGCACAGAAAACAGATGAATTATCCACCAGCTGTTGATGACATCTTAAAAAGAAGTGTAGATGAATTAATCTCTTGGATTCACCAGAGAAAAGGACCGTTCGCACCGCAATTTGTTGAAAATTGGTATGAAAGATTTTTACAATACCGATAGAAGAATGTGGCTATCGCTAGCTCCGAAAATGCAAAGATAATTCTCTATTTTCAAAAAAGCTAAAGACCGAATTCTAGCGAGAACCTAAGTTTTTCATAAACATCTTTTTCCTTTGATTATGAAGGGGAAGGAACGTTTGTACGTTTTGATACTATAAAATAGAGTCTGACTCCTGTTAGAGAGTACATGTTTTCCTCTCGTCATGAGTCAGGCTTTTGTCTTAAAAAAGAGGGGGTGGCGAAGCTGGATAGCATGAAACGCTACATGGCATTCGTCAAGCCATATTGGAAACAGATCATGATTACGATTATGATTGGAATATTCAAATTTGGTATTCCATTATTAATCCCACTTGTCATGAAATATATCATTGATGATATTATTTTTGCAGAAGCGATGACACAGGATGAAAAAATCACGTTGCTAATGAAAATTATGGCTATTATGTTTGTGATATTTGTTGTTTTACGACCACCCATTGAATATTTCCGCCAATATTTTGCGCAATGGATTGGCAGTAAAGTTCTGTATGATATCCGTGATCAATTATTTACGCATATTCAAAAATTGAGCTTAAGATTTTATTCCAATCGAAAAGTTGGAGAAGTGATCTCTCGTGTCATACATGATGTTGAGCAAACGAAGAACTTTGTTATTACAGGCCTGATGAATATTTGGCTCGATCTTTTTACGATTGTTATTGCCATTATTATTATGTTGAATCTTAACGTGTGGTTAACGCTTGTTGCTGTTTCTATGTTTCCTTTTTACGGGTTTTCAGTCAAGTATTTTTATGCGAAGTTACGACACTTAACGAGGGTTCGTTCCCAAGCGTTAGCTGAAGTACAAGGACATTTGCACGAACGTGTACAAGGAATGAGCGTCATTCGAAGTTTTGCTCTAGAGGATCATGAGCAAACTCAGTTTGCCAAAAGAAATAGACGCTTTCTAGACAGAGCAATTGACCATACAAAATGGAACGCAAAAACGTTTTCTGTTGTTAATACGATTACAGATGTTGCACCATTACTTGTTATTTTTGCTGCGGGTTATTTTGTTATTACAGGTAGTCTCGAAGTCGGTGCTATGACAGCCTTTGTTCTTTATATGGAGCGATTGTATGGTCCATTACGGAGACTGATTAATTCTTCAACGACTTTGACGCAATCAATAGCATCAATGGACCGGGTGTTTGAGTTTATAGATGAGAAATATGACATTGAAGATGAGCCTAATGCGAAATTTCTAAACCGAGCACAAGGCCATTTGGAATTTAAAGATGTTACATTTAAATATAGTGAAGAGGAAAAGCCTGTATTAAAGCATTTGCAATTAGATGTGAGGCAGGGAGAGACCATTGCTTTTGTTGGGATGAGTGGCGGTGGTAAGAGTACTATTATCAGCTTGATTCCACGATTTTATGATGTTTCGTCTGGTCAGATCTTACTTGATGGAGTAGATATAAGGCAGTATCAAGTACGGAGTTTGCGCGATAATATCGGAATGGTTCTTCAAGATAATATATTATTTAGTGATTCTGTAAAAGAGAATATATTAATGGGAAGACCAGGAGCAACTGATGAAGAGGTGATTGCAGCAGCAAGAGCTGCCAATGCTCATGAATTTATAATGGGACTTGCAAACGGATATAACACCGAGGTTG
This sequence comes from Halalkalibacter lacteus, assembly GCF_036663595.1. Lineage (NCBI taxonomy): Bacteria > Bacillati > Bacillota > Bacilli > Caryophanales > Bacillaceae > Halalkalibacter > Halalkalibacter lacteus. The sequence continues at coordinate 7,184 of NZ_JAWRVL010000004.1, read as the reverse complement.
GAGAAAGAGGAGTGAAACTCTCTGGAGGCCAAAAGCAACGTGTGGCAATTGCAAGGGTCTTCCTGAAAAATCCACCAATCCTTATTTTTGATGAAGCTACATCGGCTCTCGATTTAGAAAGTGAACATTTTATCCAGGAAGCTCTTGAAAAATTGGCAAAAGACCGGACGACCTTTATCGTGGCTCATCGTTTATCTACGATTACACATGCAGATCGTATCGTTGTCATTGAAAACGGAGAAATTGCTGAAGTTGGTAGTCATGACGAATTAATGAGCCGAGCGGGCAGTTATAAAAAGTTGTTTGAAGTGCAGCAGTTAACCTAACGAGGTTGTTAAAAAAAAGCAAAAAGGGTGTGACCTCAGGTCATACCCTTTTCATTCTTCCAGTTCTTGAATTTTTACTTCATTTTCATGATAAGCAAAAAAGCTAGCAACTAAGTGATCAAGATGCTCTAGTTGTTCCTGATACTCAATCATTTGTGATACTGCAGGTAAGAGATGTAACCACTGGTTGTAATCAATGCAAGGTTGATCTTTAAGACAAATGAAGTGGCTCATTAAATCCTTTTTTCCTTTATTCATCTTATCAATTAATCCGTCTGAGTGACTAGAATGAACTTTCCCAACATACCTTAATAAAATTCTGTCATGAAACGTTGTTAAGTAATCAAGTTGTTTCTCAAATTTCTTATGAGTCTCATCAGGCATTAAATTTAGCTCTTCTGTACGTCTTTCTAAGTTCTTTAAAACAAAGAGCGATTTTTTAGCGGTGACGAGCATTTGTCTATAAAGGACAACCTTACGAGCTTTTCCGTATTTGTTCTTCATAAAGTAATTTCTCTCTTCTTTAAAGAGTAAGTAGACATTTTCTAGTTTGACCATTACTTCTTCTAAACGGTTTAAATCTTTTTTTAATGCCCGGTGGTCAGCTGCGTGCCGAATGAGCAACATCGTCCACTGGTTGATATCTTCAGTTGCCTTTTGGAACTTGTGATAGAGCTTTGTTTCATATCTTGGAGGAATAAAGAAAAGATTGATAATGAATGCTGCTAAAACCCCAAGAATAACAAGTGAAAATCTTCCTGTTGCAAATTGAATGAAATCTGTTGAGGGACTTTCCATAATAATAATGACCGTAACGATTGCTAATGGAATTGTAGTAGGCTCTAGTTTAACTCTCAAAATAATCGCGATCGCAAGTACGACAACTAGACCAACAACAAAAGGATCATGGCCAAACGTCATGACGAAAATAATCGCTATAACAGCACCTATAACATTCGCTTGTACTTGCTCTAAAATCGTTTGGAATGTCCTATAGAGAGAAGGCTGGACAGCTATCGCTGCAGCGAGGGCTGCAAACATCGGTGGCTCGAGTCCGAACCACTTCGCTAAATAAAGTGAAAGCATTACAGCAAGCCCTGTTTTAAAGATACGAGCTCCTAGTTTCATAAATAGAATTAACTCCTTCGATTCTTTCTTTTTAACATATTGTTTTTCTTACCTAATAGCTTTGTTCAAAAAAGGCGAAGCAGTGATCTCGACTATTAGAAACCCGCAAATAGCAAGCTTGAAAATAGTAGAGATGACGCTCTTATAATAGTATTGCAAATACGGATGGAGAATACCCTAAATTTTAATACCGAATGGTACTATACAATGGATGTTCGTGTTAATCAAGTGTCTTTAGTGGGAATAAAAAAGAGGATAACAAATGTAAGCCTTCTAACAAAAAAAGTTTGGCTACATTCATCATCCTAGGTAAACATTATTTTTTCATAGCAGCAAATGCTTTATCTACAGCATGCAACGTTTCATTAATATCCTTTTCTGTATGAGCAGTGGTCAGAAACCATGCTTCATATTTGGATGGGGCTAAATTGATTCCTCTTTTTAACAATTCTTTAAAAAAGGTTCCGAAGAGCTCGCCGTTTGTTTGTTCAGCTTGCTTATAATTTTTTATCGTTTCAGAAGTGAAATAAACGGTAAGTGCGCCTTTTAATCGGTTAATCGTAATGGTCTGCTCATGCTTTTGGGCAAGCTCCAGAATGCCTGTTTCTAAAAGCGCTCCTAACTGATCTAATTTATCGTAGATGCCTTCTTCTTTTAGAATCTCTAAACAAGCGATACCAGCACTCATGGATGCAGGGTTACCAGCCATTGTCCCCGCTTGATATGCAGGGCCTAGTGGAGCGACTTTTTCCATAATATCGACTCTGCCACCATACGCGCCAATTGGGAGCCCGCCACCAATAATCTTACCAAGTGCCGTCATATCAGGTTCAACGCCAAGGTAATTCTGTGCCCCGCCATACATGAATCGGAAAGCGGTTATGACTTCATCGTAAATAACAAGTGCCCCCGCTTCATGGGTTAGTTTATTGACTGCTTCTAAGAAGCCTTGCTCGGGTTCAACAATTCCGAAATTGCCGACAATTGGCTCGACAAGAACTGCAGCAATATCATCTCCCCATTTTTCGAGTGCTGCTTTATATGCCTCAATATCATTAAAAGGGACGGTAATAACTTCTTTCGCGATACTCTTTGTAACACCTGCAGAATCAGGAGTACCAAGAGTGGAAGGTCCCGATCCAGCTGCTACTAGTACAAGATCTGAATGCCCGTGGTAGCATCCAGCAAATTTAATGATTTTATCTCGACCTGTGTAGGCTCTTGCAACTCGAATGGTCGTCATGACTGCTTCAGTGCCAGAATTAACGAAACGAACTTTTTCAAGAGATGGAATTGCATCTTTTAGCATTTTAGCAAATCGATTTTCTAACTTTGTCGGAGTTCCATATAACACACCGTTTTCTGCTGTCTGGGAAATTGCTTTTGTAATGTTAGGATGAGCATGTCCGGTAATAATAGGACCATAAGCTGCTAAATAATCGATATAACGGTTCCCGTCAACATCCCAAAAATAAGCCCCTTTAGCTCGCTCCATAAAAATAGGAGTCCCGCCACCTACACCTTTATAAGCACGAGAAGGACTATTGACTCCGCCAACAATATGTTCTTGTGCTTCTTTATATAACTCTTCTGAGTGCGTCCACTTCATGATTGTTCCTCCCGTAGATTCAAGTATCTTCTGTAAGTTATTCAACCATAGAGAGGCACCTAGAGCAAGTATGTTTCATTATTAGTGACAGGACAGGTTGAAAAGTTGATACGGTCGGGCTATGCCTTGAGGTTGTTTCAAAAGGGAAAGCCGTCCTTTTGGAACAACCTCTTCTAGAGAGTGTGACCTCTTCATAAATTTATTTGAGGGGGAGAGGTGATAAAGTGAATTGGATATTATCTGTGATGTTAATTATTGCAACTGTTGGTACCATTGTGAGTCTATTAATGCTTTTGCGTTATCGTCCGATCCGCGGTACTCATTCAGTTTCGTTAAGGCATTTTACATTGCTAGTCCTTGTTTATATTACGGTTATTTTATCATTTTCGATTCTTTATCTAGGGTTAGAGTTACTCGGGGTGGAAGTGTTGAAAGAAGGGAATTCTCATGTGGAGGGAACCGTAAACCATCTATTAGAAGATATCATTTATTTTAGTGCAGTCACACTTCTCTCTGTGGGGTACGGTGATTTAGTTCCTATTGGCATAGGTCGTTTCATTGCGATAGTTCAGGCGCTGTTCGGTTATTTACTACCGGCAGCCTTTGTGGTAACAACATTTTTACATGTAACAAAGAAGGAAGAATAGTTGTCTTTAATGTAAACTTGGGCTACGCTTATCTTAGACAATACCCGAAAGGATGAGTGTACATGAATTTACAAGTTGGACAAGAGGCTCCTTTATTTTCTTTACCTGCAAATAATGGTGAAGTTGTATCGTTAGAAGATTATCGTGGCAAACATGTTGTTCTCTATTTTTACCCTAAAGATATGACACCAGGTTGTACGACTCAGGCTTGTGATTTTAAAGATGAGGTGGAGACTTTTTCCGCGCTTAATACGGTCATTATTGGTGTAAGTCCCGATCCGGTAGCAAGACATGAGAAATTTATTGAAAAATATCAGCTTCCATTTATCCTACTAGCTGACGAAGAGCATAAAGTTGCTGAGCAATATGGAGTGTGGAAATTAAAAAAGAACTTCGGAAAAGAATATATGGGAATTGAACGTTCCACTTTTATTATTGATAAAGAAGGAAAATTGGTGAAAGAGTGGCGAAAAGTAAAGGTGAAAGATCATGTGGGAGATGCACTTGCATTTGTAAAAGAGGAGCTTGGTGAATAGGGGTATTTCCTACAGTACCCTAAATGGGAGTGTAGAAGGGAAGATTCAGACTTTATCCTTTCCTGTTAGTAACTTACCTCATCTTATCAGCAATAGAAAGGAATTGAGAAAGGTGTTTTTATTAAGTAGGAACACCTCTCTTTGAAATCGAATAATGTAGGTAAAGGCAATTAGAATGGAGGGATAACTGTGAAACTTCTTGTGTGTATTATTGATAATGTATATGCGGATGAAGTGGAATTACAGTTAAAAAAGCAGGGGTACAGGATGACAGAATTAGCAAGTTCAGGAGGTTTTTGGAGAAAGGGCAATACAACCTTCTTATTTGGAGTGGAAGAAAATGACATAGGTCAATTGCAAGAAGCGTTAAAGTCTACTTGTCTTGATCTTGAGAAAAGAAAGCAACGAAAAAGTAAACAAGCACATCGCTATACTTCCTTCTTACTTGATGTAAAAGATGCAGCTCCATTTATGACGATTGGAAAGTAGGGTGTCAAGGGGAACGTTGACAAAAATCCCTCTTTTATATTATACTAATTACAAAGTAAGAATGGTTACTTGAAAGAGAGGTGCATGACAATGTCAGATCATCGCTTACAACATGCGCTTGATACTTTAAAAAGCACACGTGTGCGTATGACTCCACAACGTCATGCGATACTAGAGTTCCTTTATGAATCAACTGCGCATCCAACTGCTGATGATATATACAAAGCTTTAGAGGGACGGTTTCCCAATATGAGTGTCGCGACTGTATATAATAATTTGCGTGTATTCAAGGAAGCTGGCATCGTAAAAGAATTAACGTATGGTGATGCATCGAGCAGATTTGATTCTGTGACATCTGACCATTATCACGTTATTTGTGAGGATTGTGGAAAGATAGTCGATTTTCACTATCCTGGTTTAGACGAAGTAGAAACATTAGCTGAACATGTAACTGGATTTAGGATTCATAATCACCGCATGGAAATTTATGGAACTTGTTCGAAGTGCAAAGATAAAGTTAAGCATTAAGAATTAAGAATAGTTTATGCACCTTCCTTACAAGGAGGTGTTTTTTGTTGTTGGAAACAACGTAAACTTTGAAAGAGAAGAGCTCAAGAAAAAAAGAAGTAGATGTTTCTACTTCTTTGATTTGCGATTATAGTTTTCGTCGAATTCTTTGCCTTCAAGAGACTTGTCCATTGTTAATGGTTCGCTGCAATGCATGCAAGCATCTACACGACCAAGCATTTTTGTGGCACCACCACAGTTTGGACAGACTACTTGAATGGTCTTTGTTGAGAGCATCCCAATCCAAAAGTAAACAACTGTACTCCCGATAATAAATAGGAAACCTAGTAACATAGCGATTGTCATGATGATATAGGACTCTCTAAAGAATATTCCAATATACATGACAAGGATACCTACAAAGACAAGTGATAAGGCAAATGTTCTAATTTTATTTATTTTGTTTGTATACTTTAAAGCCAAGATAGTCCCTCCTAAACCTTGAAGCAATCAGCACCCTTATTGGACATGCACTAGTAGTATAGCATATAAATTGTCCATTCTCTCTTATTGAATTGTTAACAGGTTATGAAGATTCCTTTCATGTTTTGCAGGAAATGACAGTCTTTTGTAGAACGTATTTATGTTTGAATCCTTTGGTAGCGAGTTAGATGTTAGTTTCTAAGCTGTTACATGTAGGAGTCGAAGTAGTTATTTGAGAGGGGACATTTTATGGACGTTTTATTACGGCAACTTTATCAGGATCGGGCAAGTGAGGAAGGAACACTCGCGATTCTTATTATAGAAAAAGACCTACTACCTTTATCTGTAACAGACGGCTTTGAATTTGTTATTGTACTGATAAATCATAACAAAGATATTTCATGGGAAGTAAAACATTATCAGGTTGGTGAAAGACGTGTTTCTTTTCACTCCCTTAGTCAAGCGATGATGCATCAAACATTAATAGTAGGAAACCATCGACGTTTAGTAGATTGGTTAGTCAACGGGAGGATTGTCTTTGATCGTAATGAGTTTCTTAAAGACGTGAAAGAACGAATTGAATCGTTTCCTCCAGGAGATCGCACGAAAAAAATGACAATCCAATTTACGAAGATGTTAAGAAGATTTGAAGAAGGAAAAACATTGTTTCACAATGGTCATTATTTTGATGCGTTTAGTAACATGATGCATTCGCTTCATCATCTCGCTCGTTTGTCAGTTATCCATCATGGCTTTTATCCTGAGGTGACAGTTTGGGAACAGGTGCGACATATTGAACCTCAAACATATAAGTTGTATCAAGAGCTTTTAAAAAGTGAAGAGACTTTAGAGAAGCGCATTGAACTTCTTATTTTAGCAACGGAACTTGCCATTCATTCGAAAACAGAAATAGGTAGTCAGCATTTCCTCTCTCTTGTGCAAGGGTCGAATGATATTTTTTCGATCTCTGATTGGATGTCCTTAAATGAGGTGGAAGACTATTGTGTGGACCTTGAACTACTGATCCGCCATTTAGTTGAAAAAGGCTTTATTTCAATTAAGAAAGTAGAAACAAAAGCAGACGGAATCGTAAAAACATTTTATCAGGTGAAAAAGTTTTGAAATAGTGTTGACGGAATGATTGGGTCATGATATATTATTACTTGTCGCTGACGAGGCGCGAAAAAACATTTGACACATTTTAAGTATTGATGTTATGATGTTCAAGTCGCTAACGAGTGACAAGTAGTTCTTTGAAAACTGAACAAAAGCCAAGCGAAATAGAGATACATGTTATCTCGTCAATTAAATCCTATCATTTAGATAGGTTGAAATAAATTAGTATCGTTAGCGATGCTTTTGAGCTATGTTGTAACACAAACGTGAAGCAACTCAAACACTTTTATGGAGAGTTTGATCCTGGCTCAGGACGAACGCTGGCGGCGTGCCTAATACATGC